>NZ_SMKG01000224.1 GCF_004348525.1 Micromonospora sp. 15K316
GTGTGGGGTTGGACGAAGGGGGGGCGGGTGACGCGCATCCGGGCGCGGCGGCCGCGGACGTCCAGCTCGACCAGGTCGCCGTCGGCCAGGTTCGCCGCCGTGTCCAGCAGCCCCAGGGCGATGCCCTGCTTCAGGGTCGGCGAGAACGTGCCGCTGGTGACGGTGCCCACAACCGTCTCGCCGGCGTACACGGTCATGCCGGGGCGCGGGATCGCCCGGTCGACGGCCTCCAGGCCACGTAGCGTGCGCCGGGCGCCGGCCGCCTTCTCCGCGCGCAGCACGTCCCGGCCCCAGAACGCCGGCTTGTCCCAGCCGACGGCCCAGCCGGAGCGGGCCTGCACCGGGGTGATCTCCAGCGACAGGTCCTGCCCGTGCAGCGGGTACCCCATCTCGGTCCGCAGCGTGTCGCGGGCGGCGAGCCCGCAGGGGCGCACGTCGTACGACTCGTCGGCGGCGAAGAGGGCGTCCCAGACGGCGACCGCGTGCTCGGCCGGGACGACCAGCTCGTAACCCAGCTCACCCGTGTACCCCGTCCGGCAGACGGTCAGCTCGACCGGTACGCCGGCGTGCAGGGTGGCGGCGGAGAAGCTCATGTAGTCGTGCCCGGTCGGCAGGCCCAGGGAGTCGAGCAGCTCGGCCGAGCGCGGCCCCTGCACGGCGAGCACCGCGTACGCCTCGTGCTCGTCGGTGACCGTGATCGTCGCCGGCGCGGCGGCGCGCAGCCGGCGGACCACCTCGGCGGTGTTCGCGGCGTTCGGGATCAGGAAGACGTGGTCGTCCGCGTGCAGGTAGGCGATGATGTCGTCCACGACCCCGCCGGTGGCGTCGTCGCAGCAGAGGGTGTACTGCGCCCGGCCGGGTCCGATCCGGCCCAGGTCGTTGCTAAGGCAGGCGTTGACGAAGTCCGCGGCACCCGGTCCGGTCACCCGCGCCTTGCCGAGGTGGGACACGTCGAAGACGCCCACCCCGGTGCGGACCGCCGTGTGCTCCCGGAGCACGCCGCCGCCGGCGTACTCCAGCGGCATCTCCCAACCGCCGAAGGGAGCGAACTTGGCGCCGGCAGCGGTGTGCCGCTCGTGCAGCGGGGAACGGCGCAGCCGGGTCGCGGCTACGTCGGTGGTCACGTCGGTCATGGGTGGCAACTTACCGGGGCCGGACAGGCTGGTTAGCATCGGCGGGACCCGCCGATTCGCTCGGCGGGACAACCCACACGTCCGGCGGGTAGGTTCGCCGCCGGAGACCTTCACCGCCGGTACGCGTCGTCGCGGCCGGCCCGGCCCGCCCGGAGTAGCTCAGTGACATCGCCCCGCACCACCCTCAGCCTGGTCGACACCGACCCTGCCGAGCTCGCCGTCGACGCCATCGTGATCGGCGTGCACAGCCAGACCGGTGAGCAGGCCGCCACCAGCGGCCTCGCCGGCACCCTGCTGCTCGCCAGCGGCGCCGAGAGCATCGCCGCCGCCTTCGACGGGAAGCTCACCGAGACGCTGGCGCTGCTCGGCGCGACCGGCGGCCCGGGCGAGGTGATCAAGCTGGCGACGCTGGGCACGATCACGGCTCCGGTGGTCGCCGCGGTCGGCCTCGGCCCGGAGCCGACCGGCGCCGCGCCGAACCCGGAGACCCTGCGCCGGGCCGCCGGTTCGGCCGTCCGCGCCCTCGCCGGCGCGTCCCGGGTGGCGGTGGCCCTGCCGCTGCCCGACGACGCCGACGCCCCGGCCGCGCTGCGGGCGGTCGCCGAGGGCGCGCTGCTCGGCGCGTACCGCTTCGCGGGCTACAAGACCCGGCCGCAGCCGGCCCGGCGCGAGCCGGTCGCCGAGGTGCTGGTGGCCGTGCCGGACGCCACGGAGAGCACCGCCCAGGCCGAGGTCACCCGCGCCGCGGCGGTGGTCGGCGCGGTCCTGACCAGCCGCGACTGGGTCAACACGGCACCGAACGAGCTGCGTCCGCCGACCTTCGCCGCGGCGGTCGCCGACGCCGCGCGGGAGGCCGGGCTCGGCGTCGAGGTGCTCGACGAGGCGGCGCTGCGCGACGGCGGCTACGGCGGCATCATCGCCGTCGGGCAGGGCTCGGAGGCCCCGCCGCGGCTGGTCAAGCTCACCTACACCCCGCAGGGCGGCGGCAACGGCAAGCGGGTGGCGCTGGTGGGCAAGGGCATCACCTTCGACACCGGCGGCATCTCGATCAAGCCGGCCCAGGGCATGTGGGAGATGAAGTCCGACATGGCGGGCGCGGCGGCGGTCGGCGCCGCGATGCTGGCGGTGGCGGCGCTCAAGCCGTCCGTCGCGGTGACCGGCTACCTGCCGATGGCCGAGAACATGCCGTCCGGGACGTCGTACCGGCCCGGTGACGTGATCAGCATGTACAGCGGCAAGAAGGTCGAGGTGCTGAACACCGACGCCGAGGGCCGGATGATCCTGGCCGACGCGATCGCCCGCGCCTGCGAGGACGGCACCGACTACCTCTTCGAGACCTCCACCCTGACCGGCGGCCAGGTGATCTCGCTGGGCAAGCGGATCGCCGGTGTGATGGGTACGCCGGAGCTCTGCGAGCGGGTGAAGGTCGCCGGCGAGGCGACCGGCGAGCCGGCCTGGCCGATGCCGCTGCCGGACGACGTGCGCAAGGGCATGGACTCCGACGTGGCCGACATCTCCCAGGTCAACGCCGGGATGGACCGGGCCGGGCACATGCTGCAGGGCGGCGTGTTCCTGCGCGAGTTCGTCACCGAGGACGTGGCGTGGGCGCACATCGACATCGCCGGGCCGGGATACCACTCGGGTGAGCCGACCGGCTACTGGACCAAGGGCGGCACCGGCGTGCCGGTCCGCACCCTCGTGCACCTGGTGGAGGACGTCGCCGCCAACGGCTGACCCCGCCCACCCCGGCCCCGGGGCGATGCGCAGTTTCACGGAAAGAGTGGCTGTTCCGCGCGGAACAGCCACTCTTTCCGTGTACGAGGCCCCACCGCGGGGGCTGAGTGGGCGCTCAGTAGAGCTCGGGACGGCGCTTGCGGCGTTCGTTGAAGTCGCGCATGCGCTGCGGGTAGCCCATGAGGCGCACATCGTAGATCGGGATCCCCAGCCGGTGCGCGAAGCGACGGGCCCCGTCCGGGCCGTCGACCCGCCGGCGGGTCCACTCCCCGTCGTCGGCGATGAGGATCACCGTGGTCTCGGTGACGGTGGTCCGAGGCTCGATGTAGGCCTCGACGCCGCGCCGGGTGCGGACGAAGTTCTCAAGATGCCCCAGATCGGCACGGTCGACCGCCCGATCCTGGCTCACCGCGCGCATCGGCTTGCGGCGCCGGAACAATCCCACGGACCTCTCCCCCACAATCCGTCATCGACGACGGTGCCAAGCGTACGTGTCGGGGACGTGTCGTTGGGCACCTCGGTACGCGCTCTGTGGCCGGTGGTGACAAGATGACCGAGGTGGGGTCTGCCCAAGAGGCGTCCCGCCGTGACCCCCGATGCACTGTCGCTACCTGGGAGTTGGACGTGAGCGAGCCGAACGACGCAACCTTCGACATCGTCATCCTCGGAGGTGGCAGCGGCGGCTACGCGACCGCGCTGCGCGCCGCCCAGCTGAACCTCTCCGTCGCGCTGATCGAGAAGGGCAAGCTCGGCGGCACCTGCCTGCACAACGGCTGCATCCCGACGAAGGCGCTGCTGCACGCGGCCGAGGTCGCCGACCAGACCCGCGAGTCGGAGCAGTTCGGCGTGAAGGCCGAGCTGGTCGGCATCGACATCGCCGCGGTGCACACGTACAAGGACGGCGTGATCGGCCGGCTCTACAAGGGCCTGCAGGGCCTGCTGGGCAGCTCCAAGAACATCACCGTGGTGGCCGGGGCCGGTCGCCTCGTCGCGCCGAACGCCGTCGAGGTCGACGGCAAGCGCTACACCGGCCGCAACATCGTGCTGGCCTCCGGCTCGTACGCCAAGAGCCTGCCCGGCCTGGAGATCGACGGCGAGCGGGTCATCACCAGCGACCACGCGCTGACCCTGGACCGGGTTCCGTCCTCGGTGATCGTGCTGGGCGGTGGCGTGATCGGCGTCGAGTTCGCCAGCGTCTGGAAGTCCTTCGGTGTGGACGTGACCATCATCGAGGCCCTGCCCCGCCTGGTCGCCGCCGAGGACGAGGAGTCCTCGAAGGCGCTGGAGCGGGCGTTCCGCAAGCGGAAGATCAACTTCAAGGTCGGCAAGCCGTTCGAGAAGGTCGAGAAGACCGCCGACGGTGTCAAGGTGACCATCGCCGGCGGCGAGACCGTCGAGGCCGAGCTGCTGCTGGTCGCCGTCGGCCGGGGCCCGAACACCGCCAACCTCGGCTACGAGGAGCAGGGCGTCAAGATGGACCGCGGCTACGTGCTGACCGACGAGCGGCTGCGCACCAGCGTGCCGAACGTCTACGCGGTCGGTGACATCGTGCCGGGCCTCCAGCTCGCGCACCGCGGCTTCCAGCAGGGCATCTTCGTCGCCGAGGAGATCGCCGGCCTGAACCCGGCCGTGATCGACGAGGCGGGCATCCCGCGGATCACGTACTGCGACCCGGAGGTGGCCTCGGTCGGGCTCACCGAGGCGAAGGCCAAGGAGCAGTACGGCGCCGACAAGGTCAAGACCTTCAACTACAACCTCGGCGGCAACGGCCGGAGCCAGATCCTCAAGACCGCCGGCCATGTGAAGCTGGTCCGGGTGGAGGACGGCCCGGTGGTCGGTGTGCACATGATCGGCGCGCGGGTCGGCGAGCTGATCGGCGAGGCGCAGCTCATCTACAACTGGGAGGCGTACCCGGCCGAGGTGGCGCAGCTCGTGCACGCCCACCCCTCGCAGACCGAGGCCCTGGGTGAGGCGCACCTGGCCCTGGCCGGCAAGCCGCTGCACGTACACGCCTGATCGATAACGTATTTTGCGGCGTCCGGCGACGGGCGATCATCCCACCAGGGGAACGAAGGAGTCTGGAGAACATGCCGGTATCGGTCACCATGCCTCGGCTCGGCGAGAGCGTCACCGAGGGCACCGTCACCCGCTGGCTCAAGCAGGAGGGTGACACCGTCGAGGTCGACGAGCCCCTGCTCGAGGTCTCCACCGACAAGGTGGACACCGAGATCCCGTCGCCGGCGGCGGGCGTGCTGACCCGGATCGTGGTCGGAGAGGACGAGACCGCCGAGGTCGGCAGCGAGCTGGCCGTCATCGCCGGTGAGGGTGAGCAGGCCGGCGCCGCCGCGCCGCAGCAGCAGGCCCCGGCCGAGCAGGCCGCCCCGGCCCCGCAGCCGACGGCGGCCGCCGAGGGCACCGCGCCCGAGCCGGCCCCGCAGGCCGCCCCGGCCCCGCAGGCCGCCCCGGCGCCGTCCGGCCAGGGCACCGCGGTCACCATGCCGGCCCTCGGCGAGAGCGTCACCGAGGGTACTGTCACCCGCTGGCTCAAGCAGGTCGGCGAGACCGTCGAGGCCGACGAGCCGCTGCTGGAGGTCTCCACCGACAAGGTGGACACCGAGATTCCGTCGCCGGTCGCCGGCACCCTCCTGGAGATCAGGGTCGCCGAGGACGAGACCGCCGCGGTCGGCGCGGAGCTGGCCGTGATCGGTGCCGCCGGCGCTGCCCCGGCCCCGCAGCCGGAGGCGAAGCCCGCGCCGCAGGCCGAGGCGAAGCCGGCCCCGCAGCCCGAGGCGAAGCCGGCCCCGGCTCCCGCTCCCGCTGCCGCCCCGGGCGTCTCCTACAACGAGCCGGCGGCGGAGGCGGAGGTCGCCAAGCAGCCGGCCCAGGCCGAGCAGCGGGCGGTGCCCCCGGCTCCGGCCGCGAAGGCCCCGACGGCGGCGCCCGCCCCGGGTGCCGGAGCGGAGGCGGCCGGCTACGTGACCCCGCTGGTCCGCAAGCTGGCCGCCGAGCACGGCGTCGACCTGGCCTCGGTCAACGGCACCGGTGTCGGGGGTCGCGTCCGCAAGCAGGACGTGCTGGAGGCGGCGGAGCGGGCGAAGGCCGCCCAGGCCGCCCCGGCCCCGGCCGCGCCCGCGCCGACCGCAGCCCCGGCCAAGCCGGCCGCGAAGCCGCAGCCGAGCGCGAAGCGGGGCACCACGGAGAAGCTGACCCGGATCCGCACGGCCATCGCCAAGCGGATGCAGGAGTCGCTGCACGAGATGGCGCAGCTCACCACGGTGATCGAGGTGGACGTCACCCGGGTCGCCAAGCTCCGCGCGCAGGCGAAGGACTCCTTCCAGCAGCGGCACGGCGTCAAGCTGTCGTTCCTGCCGTTCTTCGCCCTCGCGGCGATCGAGGCGCTCCAGACGTACCCGATCGTCAACGCCCGGATGGACCTGGCCGGCGGGACGATCACCTACCCGGAGGCGGAGCACCTCGGCATCGCCGTCGACACCGAGCGCGGCCTCCTGGTGCCGGTCATCCACAACGCGGGTGACCTGAACCTGGGCGGCATCGCCAAGCGGATCGCGGACCTGGCCGAGCGGACCCGGACCAACAAGATCAGCCCGGACGAGATCGCCGGCGCGACCTTCACGCTGACCAACACCGGCAGCCGGGGCGCGCTCTTCGACACCCCGATCGTGCCGTCGCCGCAGTCGGCGATGCTCGGCACGGGTGCCGTGGTCAAGCGCCCGGTCGTGGTCAACGACCCGGAGCTGGGTGAGGTCGTCGCCGTCCGGTCGATGGTCTACCTGGCCCTCTCGTACGACCACCGGCTGATCGACGGCGCCGACGCGGCCCGCTTCCTGGTCGCGGTCAAGGAGCGGCTGGAGGGCGGCAACTTCGAGGCGGAACTGGGTCTCTGACCCGCTGACGCAGCGACACCCGAAGGGCGCCCCGGTCACCCGGGGCGCCCTTCGCCGTTCGCGCCTCAGGCGAGCAGCAGCTTCTCGGAGACCGCCCAGAGCCGCTCGGCGGCCTCCGGGTCCCGCGCGTACGAGGCGTACCCGGTGCGCGCCGGCGGCTGGTTCGGACCGGCCTCCTGGCAGTCCTCGAAGTAGCGTCCGCCGATTCCGTCGAGCAGCGGCGAGGTGGCGACCAGCGCCGAGGTCGCCGCCCCCTGTTCGGCGGTCTTCCAGTAAGAGCCGCCACCGCCCCCGCCGGACTGCGCCCGCATCCGGGCGAGCTCCTCCTCGTCGACGAAGCGCTGGAGGTTGGTCCGGATCGCGCCCGGCATCAGGGAGTTGGCGAAGATGCCGTCGCCGGCCCAGCGCCGGGTCGCCTCCACGGCGAAGAGCACGTTGGCCGTCTTGGACTGCCCGTACGCCAGCCACGGGTCGTACGGCCGGTGCTGGAAGTGGAGGTCGTCGAAGACGACCGGCGAGCGCAGGTGTGCCGCCGAGCTGACCGCGACGACCCGGGCGCCCTCGGCCGCGACGAGCGCCGGGCGCAGCCCGACGGTCAGCGCGAAGTGGCCCAGGTGGTTGGTGGCGAACTGCATCTCCCACCCCTGCGCGGTCCGCATCTCGGGTGCCGCCATGATCCCGGCGTTGTTGACGAGGATGTGCAGCGGGCCGTCCCAGTTGGCCACGAACGCGGCCACCGAGTTCAGGTCGGCGAGGTCCAGCGGGGCGACCAGGACGCGATCGTTGCCGGTGGTCGCGGTGATGTCGGCGGCGGCCTCGTGCCCCGCCTCCGGGTTGCGTACGGCGAGGGTGACCTCGGCACCGGCCTGGGCGAGTGCCCGCGCGGTCTCGACGCCGATCCCGGAGGCGGCACCGGTGACGACGGCGCGACGGCCGGTGAGACCGATGCCCCGCACCACCTCGAGCGCCGTGCTGTCCCGATTGAAGGGTGTGCTCACCTGCGTGTTGGTCATGATCCATCCTTGTCGGTACGGCGGGCCCGTGCCGGCCGGCCGCTACGATTGAAAAGCGGAGGATCCTCCGTTACATCCGAGACTAACCGGAGGGTCCCTCCGCTTGATGACCGACCCCGGCCGCGATCCGGCCGCGCCGACAGCTGAGGGAGGCGACGTGGGCGAGACCGCCCCTCGGCGGCTACGGGCGGACGCCCAGCGCAACCGGCAGCGCCTGCTCGACGCCGCCGTACGGGCCTTTTCCCAGGGCGAGCCGGGGGTAACGCTGGACTCGGTCGCCCGGCAGGCGGGCGTGGGCATCGGAACCCTCTATCGCCACTTCCCCACGCGCGAGGCGCTGGTCGAGGCGGCCTACCGCAACGAGCTGGCAGGGCTCTGCGACGCCGCGCCGCAACTGCTGGAGCAACTCCCGGCAGCCGCGGCGCTGCGCGCCTGGATGGACCGGTTCATCGACTACCTCGCGGCCAAGCGGGGGATGGCTGGCGCGTTGCGCCTGGTCATCGAGTCGGGCGTCAACCCGTACGCGGAGAGCCGGGACCGGCTCCACGCCGCGCTCGACCTGCTGCTGGCGGCGGGCGTCGCGGCCGGGACCGTACGCGCGGACGTGCCCTCGGCCGACGTGCTGGCGGGCCTGAGCGGTGTCTCCCTCGTCGCGGGCGAGCCGGCCCGGCGCGAGCAGGCCGGCCGGCTGCTCGACCTGCTGATGGACGGCCTGCGCCACCGCGTCGAAGGCTGATCGATTCCGGGCCTGAGCCGCGCGGGACACTGACACTTCGCCCTCGGCGCCAGCGCACGGAGACCGAACGGCCTGGTCCTCTGCCGGTAGCAGAATCGCCCGATTCGGCTGGCTGCGGCCGGGTTCACCCCGGCAGGCTGGGCGGCATGGTGACCTTCTCCCTCCAGGCCAGCCCGTCCGACGCCGCCGGCTGGATCGACCTGGCCCGGCGCGCCGAGGCCGCCGGCTACGACGCGCTCCTCGCCGCCGACCACCCGGGCGCGGTGGCCACCCCGTTCGTCGCCCTGGCCGCCGCCGCGACGGCGACCAGCTCGATCGGTCTCGGGTCGTACGTCTCGAACGCGGGCGTCCGGGAACCGATGCTGCTCGCCGCCGACGTGGCGACCCTCGACCTGGTCTCCGGCGGGCGGGCGCGGCTCGGCATCGGCGCCGGGCACACCCCGGCCGAGTGGCGGGCCGTCGGCCGGGAGCGACCGGACGTGGCGGGTCGGGTACGCCGCGCGGTGGCGGTCATCGAGGCGACCCGAGCCCTGCTCGACGGTGACGAGGTCACCGTCGAGAGCGCCGACCTGACCGTCCACGGCGCCCGGCTGGAGCGGCCACGCCCGGTGCGACGGCGGATCCCGCTCACCGTCGGCACCGCGAACTCGGCGCTGCTGCGGTGGGCCGGCGCGCACGCCGACGTCGTGGGGCTCGCCGGGCTGGGACGTACGCTGCCTGACGGCCACAGTCACGAGGTGCGCTGGCGGGAGGCGGAGATCGAGGCGCAACTCGCCCAGGTGGCGGCCGGTGCCGCGGGCCGCGCCGAGCCGCCCGAGCTGGAGGCGCTCGTCCAGCGGGTGGTGGTGACCGACGATGCGGAGGCGGCCGCCGCGCAGACCGCGAAGGAGACCGGCCTGACCGTCGCCGAACTGCTCGCCAGCCCGTTCGTGCTGATCGGCACCGAGGACGAGATCGTCGCGTCGGTCGCCGCCCACCGTCGCCGCTGGGGCATCACCCGCTACGTCGTCCGCGCCGACGCCCTCGACGCCCTCACCCCCCTGCTCCCCCACACC
>NZ_SMKG01000225.1 GCF_004348525.1 Micromonospora sp. 15K316
GGCGGGGCGGCGGCCGGGGCGAGGCGGTCGACCGTGCCCCGGGCGACCTCACGCATGAACTCGGATGCGTCCGGGTCGTCGGCGACCTTCCGGGCCGCGTCGGTGACCTCGGCGTCGGTGGCCCCGGCGGTGCCGCCCCGGGTCAGGTGGTACTCCCGGGTGGCGATCTCGCGGGCCTTCTCTTCGATCAGCCGCGTCCGCAGGTCAGTGGCCTTCGGTGCGCCGATCCGGAATTCGGTCATGAGCCGGTTGCGCGACGGGACCTCGCCGAGTTCGTTGGTGAGCTTCCGGGCGGCGGGCAACAGGTCCCCGATCGGTTGGGGGTAGCGGGTGCCGTTGATGGCGGGGGCGGTCATGGCGGGTGTCCTCCGGGTCAGTGGTCGAGGATGTCGGCGAGCAGGTCACGGTGGGCGGCGAACACCTGGCCGCCGTAGACGGCGGCGAGGTGGTGGGTGAGGACGTAGTACTCGACGGCGGGCACCCATGCGGCGCGGCGGGCGTCGTCGCGGCCGGTCACGTCGGGCAGGCCGCGCCAGTCGTGGCCGAGGTCGATGTGGACGGGGGTGGTGACCATCCACGCCTCATCCGATGCGCGGGGGTCGGGCACGTATCGGGCCGGCATGGCGTCGTCGGTGCGGGTGCGCTGCACGATCAGGCCGGTTTCCTCGGCCAGTTCGCGATACGCGGCGTCGGCGGGGTCCTCGCCGGGGTCGACGTGGCCGGCGGGCAGTGCCCACCCGTGACCGTCGCCGCGCTCGATCAGCAGCAGCCACCGCCATCCGTAGGTGGTCGTGGCGGTGACGATCGCGTCGGCGGCTTGGGCCTCGCCCCAGTGGCCGAGTTCGTTGCGGCCGTAGCGGATGCCGGTCGGTGCGTACGGGTTGACCGGCCGTCCGTCGACCAATGGGAACGGGATCGCGGCGGCGGCCCGCCGGGCGGCCCAGTCGATGCAGGTCGGGTCCATCTCCGGGTCGGCCCAGGACGCTCCGGCGGCGATGCCGGCCAGCACGGACGGGTGGGTGTAAGTGCGGGGGGTCATGCGGCAACCTCCATCGGGGACGCGCAGTCAAGGCACTCGCCGAGCGAGCGTGGGATGTAGTAGGGCCGCACCACGCCGCAGATACGGCAGGTACGGCGGGCCGTCAACGCGGCCCGGATCGCGCGGAGTTGTGCGGGGGTGGCGGTGCGCTTCGGTCGGGCCAGGTCCAGCCGGTACAGGTAGGCGGCGCGGGTACCGCCGACACCGCGCCAGAGGACTTGTGCGGCGATCGGCTGGCCGCCGGGGCGTAGGCCGGCGGCGGTCAGTTGGCGGCGGGTGGCGTAGCCGGGCGGGGCGCCCTTCCACCAGTAGGTGGGGATGCCGTACCGCGCGCCCTCGGGGTCGTAGTAGGCGGCGCGGATGCGGGACATCAGGCCACGCGGCGCGGGTCGGTGATGCGGGCGGCCAGCTCGGCGGCGGCGCGGGTGACGCCGGCCTCGGCACGGCGCAACCGCCGCCAGTCCAGCACGGTCGGACCGCCCCGGTCCTCGGCGTACAGCATCGTGATCTCGGCGTCGAGCAAGTCCAGCTCGGCCGCGATCAGCGGCCACTCCGACTCGATCGCACCCAGCTCGCCGGCGACCGGCTCATTGTCGAAGGTCGTCATCACGCCACGCTCCGGGTGGTGTAGTCGGCGGCGTCGACCAGGCCGTTTGCCAGGGCGCCGGCTTCCATCGCGTCGATGGCCTTCGCAGGCACGACGTAGCGACCGCGAATGCGGATAGCGGGGAACTCGCCCACGCGGATCGATCGGTACAGCGTCATGTCGCAGGTACGCAGCAACTGAGCTGCTTCGGCGACGGTGTAAAACCGCTGGGGGTGGCCAGCAGGTCGATCGGTCTTCATTGGTGTCCTTCCGCCTCATTGACCGGGGTGCACATAGATTCCGATCACAAGGGGTGACGCCTTCACCACCACACTGGACGGCTAGGGACGTCCTTGCTATCTTCAAGTCGTCCCTAGACGTTCCTTGGAGGCGACAGTGCCAAACGACCGGCTACGCGACGCGATGCTCCGCAACGGCTTCACGCCATCGGCCGTAGCCGAGCAGTTGGGGGTAGACCCAAAGACCGTGGAGCGCTGGATCACACAAGGGCGGGCGCCGTATCCGCGCTACCGGCACGCGATCGCCGCGCTAGTCAAGGAAAGTGAGTCGTACCTGTGGCCTGGCGCCGTGCCGCAGGAGCGCGCGAACCGCGTAGCCCAGTCCGAGGTGGTGCAGGTCTACCCGCGACGGGCGGCCGTCCCGGACGACCTCTGGCGACGGCTCATTTCGGACGCACAGGAGCGAATCGGCATCCTGGTCTACGCCGGACTGTTCCTGCCTGAGCAGCAACCGCAGCTGGTGGCCACGCTCAAGGCGAAGGCAGCGGCCGGCACGCGAGTTGAAATCCTGCTCGGCGACCCGGACAGCCCCGAGGTCGCGCAGCGAGGGGCGGACGAAGGCATCGGCGACGCGATGGCCGGCAAGGTGCGGAACGTGCTCGCCTTCTACCAGCGGCTACGCGACGTCCAGGGCGTGAACGTGCACTTCCACCGGACGACGCTCTACAACTCCATCTTCCGGTTCGATGACGAGATGCTCGTCAACTCGCACGTCTTCGGCTTCCCGGCCGCGCATACGCCCGTCATGCATCTACGACGGCTTGCCGGTGGCGATCTGTTCGACACGTACGCGGACAGCTTCGATCGGGTGTGGGAGTCCTCAATGCCAGTGTGGCAGCCGGCGGTGGCAGGCTGAGAGCGTGGCCAGAACCGAGTACTACAACGACCCGCAGGCACCCAAGCCGAACAGCATCGTCCCAGCGGTGACCGTGTTCGTCCTCGACGCGCAGAACCGCGTGCTACTCATCCGACGGACCGACAACGGGCTCTGGGCGATCCCCGGCGGCGCTCAGGATTTCGGCGAGTACATCGCGGAGACTGCCGTACGCGAAACCAAGGAAGAGTCCGGAGTCGATGTTGAGGTGACAGGCATCGTCGGGATCTACACCGACCCGAAGCACGTCATGGCGTACAGCGATGGCGAAGTCCGGCAGCAGTTCTCGATCTGCTTCCGTGCTCGCCATCTGGGCGGAGACCTAACGCCTAGCAGCGAATCGTCAGAGGTGCGATGGGTGGGCAGGGACGAGTTAAATGCCCTGTCGATCCACCCCTCGATGAGGCTTCGAATCGACCACGGATATTCGAACCTGCCCGCTCCCTATATCGGCTAAGCCTTCCGTGCTAGAAGCGCTTCAGCCCGCTTGACGGCCGCGAGAAGTGTTGGCTCGGCGCGCGCCCAAAACCGAGTCACAACGTGTCCCGGACCATAGCGCTTCCGCACTTCGTCTAAACGGTCTCGAACATTCATGTCCTGCCCGTCCGGCCCGGTCGTCATGTCCACATACCAGAGCAAATCCCGGACGGAAGACTCCTCCTCCGAGAAATTGGCACCCAACTCCTCGGCCAAGTTTCGCTCTTGCGCCTCAAAAGTGGCGCAGGAGTGGTATGCCACCAGCGCGACAACGCGGTCGTCGAACTTTTCTCGGCGTAGCCACTGCGCGCCGTCGAGCGCATGCAATCCGGTTGAAACGAGATCAGGGGCGTAACCAACGTCGTGCAGCCAAGCTGCGGCAACCAGGGTAGAGCGATCCTTGACATCAAGGACAGCGGACGCACGCTCCGCCTTTTCGGCAACTGCTTGCACATGCGTCCATCGCTGCGGCAACTTGTGACTCAATAGCCTTTCGGCGATAGATCGCGCCTCTGCAACGGAATCCATATCCAAATGGTACGTCATCTGCCGCCCCTCACAGCGTCCGCCTGTTACATGGGCAATTGAGACTCGACATCCGACGCCTCCCGCCGAGCGTGACGCCGCTTGACCACCGCCGGCGCCTGCGCTTGTGGTATTGCTGGCCCCATCGGAGGGGCCATCTCGATGTGCGCGATTTGATAGAAGACCCACACAATCCGCAGCAGCTGAAAGGCCACGAGAACGGTGGCGCCAACGACAAGCCAACGAGCTTCGTTTGTCGACCCCACCCCCCCACGATCAAGCACCTTTGCTAAGACCATAGCGAAGGCACTTACCCATGGCGTTATGAGAGCCGCCAACCACACCCGCAGCAGATCGGTCCCGAACCTGGATTTGGCCATTAATTCTTTAGCGCTTCGAAGGCCAATGAATATCGTGAAGATAACTCCACCAAAACCAGCAAAGAGCGCGGTCAACTGAAGCAGATCTGTATATACGCTTCGCCTGTCGGCTAGATTGAGCCGACCGAGCGCATCAAGCCCTGAGCCAGGTGCAACCTTGAGCGCGAGAAATCCGGCGATCGCCACGACCACGAGGTGGTCAAGCCACCACCATAGAACCAACCGGTCCCACACTCGGCTTAGCATGGGCTAGACCTTACTCTGCCCCTACGACAACGAGACCGAGTTGACGGTCGACGTAGAGTTGATTGCCGACCTAATATCGTCATAGAGGTCATCGTAGGCCGCAGCTATCGCCCGCGCCGCAGACATCATCTCGGGCTGCGATTTCCCTTGATCCAGCTCGACGTCAACAGATTGTGCTACCGCCTCCTGAAGTAGGTCATAGGTTCTCGACTTGCCGTCATACATTCTCCTGTAACGAATTTCAGCCTTATCCACGAAGCCGATCGCATCGGACGTTGCAAGCGACTCAATATCATGGTACGCAATCTCAGCAGCATCATTCTGCCCCTTCGGCGCAATCGCAACCGACACCTCGATGGCAACATAACCAAGCCTTTGTCGAGCATGCCTAATGAATCCGGTTACGGAACTGTCGGTACCGAAAACCTCAGCATTTACGTCCGGCCCCACGGCAAGCGTGAACTTGGTCAGCGTTCCGATGTCAGCCAAAGCGCGAAGGGTGTTGCGGTCCGCCAACGGCACCACTTCAATTCCGCCGTCAATCAACTCTAGTTTATTGATGTAATCGCGGAACGATGCCGTCCCCGGAGCTGATCCAGAGTTCCGCATGACAGCGAGAACATTATCCTCGAAGACTGAGTAAAAAGCTGGCTCTGCCAACGTCTCATCGTCACCCAGGACTAGTGGGCGATAGTTCCGCCGACGTTCGATACGGAGAGAGACGTCACGAGTGATTCTATCCAGCGTGATCAACGGAACAGCGCGAGTAGCCCCGGAAGGAGAGGGGTTATACGACGACCCCAAAAGCTCCATCCTCGCCACAGAAACATACGCTTCTTCGTCAGGAAGCTCAGCGACAGCGTCCAACAGATCATCAAAGGGAAGCTTGTTCGGGAAGCGCTCTTTTGCCGAATTCAAGATCTGGTAGAAGCGCACCGTGCGTTGAGCCATCAACAATCACCGACCAGTGTCGAGGGGATGAGTTTCACTCACGCTACCCCCTTCCGCCCGAAGCTGACGGCCCCCTCCACCCTGACAAGTTTCGGACAGTATGGAACCTATTCGCGTCCGGGTTGGCGGGATGATCCTGCCGAAAGTGGTTGAGGTCAACGGGGTTCGGCAGGGCGGGCCGGCATTCGGGCGGCGAGCGTTGCTGCTGCCCTCTGGTCAGATTCGGAGAGCCAAGCGGCATAGACACGGAGGGTCGTAGCCCCGCCTCCTCCATGCCCGAGCCGTCCGGCAACCGTCCGAACATCAACACCAGCCGCGATCAGCTCTGTCGCCGAGTAGTGCCGAAGTGCATGCAGGTTCGTGATGATGCCGAGTCGCGCGGCCATCCTGCTGAATCGCTGAGTTGCCGTGTCCGGCACGAGCGGAAGACTGCCATCCGGGTCAGGCGAGAAGACGTAGCTGTCACCGGGCAGAGACAAGCCCATGGTCGACGCTCGTTCCTCGCAACGCGCCAGCTGGTCGCGCAGCACCTCTACCGTCTCCGCGTCCAGGGCTACGCGCCGCTGCTGGTGCGTCTTGGTGTCCTTCTCCCGCAGCTTCCCCGCGTCGTCGACGTACAGCGCGCTCCGCAGCGTCAACACGGCCGTGTTCAGGTCGACCGCGGACCACCGAAGCGCGCACAGCTCACTCCGTCGCGCCCCCGTCGTCATGGCCACCCACACGAACGCGCCCCAGTCGGGGTCCTTCCACGCCTGTGTCACGAGTCGGGCCGCCTCGGGCGCCGTTGGTGGGTGTGGGTTGGGCTGAGGCATCCCCGGCTTCTCCGCTTGGTCTGCCGGGTTGACGGCGATCCAGCGCCACCGGACAGCCCGGTTCAGCGCGCCGGACAGGATCCAGTGAATCTGCCGGATCGACGCGGGCGCCAGCGGCCTGCACGCATGCGGCCGGCACTTGTCGGTGCAGTCGTGCGGCCCTGCCTTCCGGTGTTCGATAGCCCTCCGGGCGCCTCCACAGTGGTCCCGGCACTTCCGCAGCACGGCGTAGAACGATTCCAGCGTCTCGGCGTCGAGTCGTCCCACCGGTAGCTTGCCAAGCAACGGCCGTACGTGCTTGTTCAGCTTCTTGACGTACCCCTGCCGGGTCGACGCCTCCACGTCGAGCACTTCGAGCCACCGGTCGAGCAGCTGGTCGACGGTGGCACGGGTACGAGGATTGCGCCGATCGTCCACCTGAGCGAGGAAGCGCGTTCGCGCCTTCTCAGCTTCCTTCCGCGCCGTGGGGCCGGCCGGGATGGTCTCTGTCAGGTAGTGCCGCTTCTTGGTGATCGGGTCAATGCCCGCGTAGACCTTCACCCTGAGTGAGCCGCTGGGCAGCTCTTCGATCTCACCTCGTTGACGCTTCGCGCGCCCGGATGCGGTCGGCATGGGGCGACCGTAGCGCGTTCGCACCACGAGCAGCACCACGGGAAGAGGGTGGATCTACCGTTTTACCTGGTGGGGCGGGCGGGACTCGAACCCGCGACCGAGGGATTATGAGTCCCCTGCTCTAACCGGCTGAGCTACCGCCCCGGCACCGCGCCGGATCTTATCCCGCTCGATCGATCGCAGACCAGCAGGCACAGGTCGGCCGCCTCCCGTCGCAGAGCACGGTGGGCAACGAGAGAATAGCAGCCAGCACGGGGCGGCCGATCACGCCTTGCCGCCCCGCTCCGCGTCGAACATGACGACCGACAGCCACGCCGTCAGCGCGGACAGACCCTCGCGCAGCCCGGTCACGCTCCGGACCAACAGGTTCGGCCGGGGCGGTGGCTGCGGGATCTCCTCAGGTGACCGCGCCGGCATCTCGATCCGTCGCTCCACCGGTACCCGTGCGTCGAGGTGGTCCACGACGTCGGGCTGCGGCTCGAACAGGGTCGGCTCGATCCGCACCGAGATCGCGTCCTCGCCGATCAGGTGGCGGGCGCCGTCGGGCCAGACGAGCAGGGCCGCGGTCGCGGCGAACCGGACGGTCTGCGTGCTGTCGGGCCCGAGCAGGGTGACCCCCTCCTCCCCGATCACCAGCTCGCCCTCGCCGTCGTGCGTCCGGTGGACCGAGCCGGACACCGACTCGTCCGATTGGACGGGCGCCGCAGCGAAGCCGGCCCACTGGG
Source organism: Micromonospora sp. 15K316 (assembly GCF_004348525.1). Classification (GTDB taxonomy): domain Bacteria; phylum Actinomycetota; class Actinomycetes; order Mycobacteriales; family Micromonosporaceae; genus Micromonospora. The sequence continues at coordinate 7,527 of NZ_SMKG01000225.1, forward strand.
CGTCGAGGCCGGCGGGGACCATCAGCAGCGCGGAGGCGGCGACCTCCTGGGCGACCTCGTGCAGGTCGGCGACGCTGACGGTCGCCAACTCGGCGCGGATCTCCTCGACGCCGTGGCTCGGCTCCCCAGTCAGCAGGCTCGCGGCGACGGCGGGCAGCCGCGCGGCGTGCACCTCGGCCGCGTCGAGGATCGTCGTTCGCTGGACCACCACGGCCGCCAGGTCGTTCTCCATGATCCGTCCGACGCGCATCGTCGCCAGCGCGTCCACCACGCCGCCCAGCACCGCGTCCTGCTTCTCCGGCAGCGCGTCGGCGACGGCCCGCACCACCGCGTGGCCGTCGCCCCGCCATTGGTAACCGGTCGTCGTGGTGTACGAGAGGCCGTCCTCCTGCCGCAACGACCGGTACAGCTCACGCTCGAGGACTCCGGCGAAGACGGCGGCGGCGGTCCGGTGCCGCACCACCGCGTCGAGGACGACGGCGTTCCCCCCGCTGGCGAAGTACGCCGGCGTCTGCGGCAACGCCGACGAGATCTTCGGCACCGGGCGTCGCGCCCCGTGCGGCAACGGCAGCCGCAGCCCGTCCGGCAGCCGGTCTCCGGCGATCCAGAGCACGGCGTTCTCCCGCGTGAACCAGTGGGCCGCCCACCGGCGGAGGTCCGCCTCGGTGATCGCCGGCAGCCCGAGCTCCGGGTAGCCGCTCAGCCCGTGGTCGCGGGCGCCGTGCCGCCAGAGCGGGACGGCGGCGTCGACGGAGACGCCCCGGCTGTTCCACTCGGTGCGCAGGATCTGCTTCTCCACCTCGATCCGGGCGACCGGTGGGTCGTGCAGGTTCTCGCAGACGGCGGTGAGGAAGCGCGCGATGTCGTCCTCGCCCGCCTGGGTGTGGAACGTGGTGAAGAGCGCGCTCGTCTCGCCGTTCACGTGGTGGTCGCCGAGGCCGAGGCGGACGAGCGCCAGGTGCTCCAGCAGGTGGGTGATGCCGCGGCGGGCCAGCGTCTCGTCGGCGCTGCCGACCCGGAAGGTCAGCCCGGCACGTGGTGGCCCGGAGGTGGCCGCGAGCAGGGTCGGAACTCCGTCGACCTCCAACCGCCGGATCATCGCCGGGCGCCACGGGCGTACGCCTCGTCACGGGCTCGGGTGAAGGCGGTTCGCCATTCGCCGTGGTAGCCGAACATGGCCTGGTCGGTGTACGGGCCGAGGGCCTCGAACTGGTCGCGGGCCGCCCGGTACTCGCCCATCAGGTGGAACGCCATCGCGAACGTGCTCCGCACCGCGACCCAGCCGAAGGTGTGCCGGAAGTCCGGGTGCGACACGGATCGCGCCGCCGCCGCCTGGATCTCCTCGGTGACCCGCGGTCCGCGCAGGTGTTGCCGGCGGCGGACGACGTCGATCGCCTCCATCGACTCCTCCAGGTGCGCCTCGACCACCAGGACCGCGTTTCCGGCGCCAGGAGGGGCCGCCTCGGCGCATTCCCGGGCGAAGGCGTGCGCCGGCTCCCACCCGCCACCCCACTTGGGGCAGAGCTGTTGCAGCAGCGCGGACTGTGCCGGCAGGTGGTGCGGCAGGTGCCGGGCCAGCCGGTCGTATCGACGCCGGGCCTCGGCCTGGCCGAGCTGGAGTCCCCGAGCGACGAGGATCCGTTGGGTCCACGCGGCCACGTCGTCCGGGTGCCGGGCCGTGACGTCGATCAGTAGTTGTTCCGCCCGGCGCAGGTGGTCGTGGAAGCCGGCGAACCGGTCGTCGTTCACGTAACTCGCCAGGGCTGCGCCGCGGATCCGCCACCCGGCTCCGATCAGTCGCGCCGCGAGCAGCACCGGTACGTGCCGCTCCTCCGGCGCGCGGGCCAACCGGTCGCGCAGGGACAGCTCGACACCGCCCCAGTCGGCCGCGAATCGGACGAGGTGACTACGGACGCCGGGTTCGGCCGCGTCGAGGAGTTGTCGCAGCGTAGACCAGTCGTGGTTGAGCAGGGCGGTTCGCAGTTGCTTGACCTCGTCGTACGCGGCGCCGGGGTCGAAGGTGAGGGCGGGGG
>NZ_SMKG01000226.1 GCF_004348525.1 Micromonospora sp. 15K316
GGGTAGGTCCATGCCGGGCGGGGGAGGGCGGAGGCGTGGCGGCCGTCACGGTGGTGGTCCATTATCGGAATTATTGAGCAGTCAAGTATGTTGTCGGGTGCGAAACGGCCGCCGTGCCGCGGCCAACAACCCGAGGAGCTGTCATGCAGTTCGGAATCTTCAGCGTCGGCGACGTCACCGTGGACCCGACAAACGGTCGGGCGCCGACGGAGCGTGAGCGGATCAAGGCGATGGTGGCCATCGCGCTCAAGGCCGAAGAGGTCGGGCTCGACGTGTTCGCCACGGGCGAGCACCACAACCCGCCCTTCGTGCCGTCGTCGCCGACGACCATGCTCGGCTACATCGCGGCGCGTACCGAGCGGCTGCTGCTCTCCACGGCGACCACGCTGATCACCACCAACGACCCGGTGAAGATCGCCGAGGACTACGCGATGCTGCAGCACCTGGCCGACGGCCGGGTCGACCTGATGATGGGCCGCGGGAACACCGGGCCGGTCTACCCGTGGTTCGGCAAGGACATCCGCGCCGGCATCCCGCTCGCGATCGAGAACTACGACCTGCTGCACCGGCTGTGGCGGGAGGACGTGGTCGACTGGAAGGGGCGGTTCCGCACCCCGCTGCAGTCGTTCACCTCGACGCCGCGCCCGCTCGACGGCGTGCCGCCGTTCGTGTGGCACGGCTCCATCCGTAGCCCGGAGATCGCCGAGCAGGCCGCGTACTACGGTGACGGCTTCTTCCACAACCACATCTTCTGGCCCAAGGAGCACACCCAGCGCATGGTCAACCTCTACCGCCAGCGCTTCGAGCACTACGGTCACGGCTCCGCCGACCAGGCGATCGTCGGCCTCGGCGGCCAGGTCTTCATGCGCAAGAACTCCCAGGACGCGATGCGCGAGTTCCGGCCGTACTTCGACAACGCCCCGGTCTACGGGCACGGGCCGTCGCTCGAGGAGTTCACCACGGAGACGCCGCTGACCGTGGGCAGCCCGCAGCAGGTCATCGACCGTACGCTCTCGTTCCGCGAGTATGTGGGCGACTACCAGCGTCAGCTCTTCCTCATGGATCACGCCGGGCTGCCGCTGAAGACCGTGCTGGAGCAGCTCGACCTGCTCGGCGAGGAGGTCGTCCCGGTGCTGCGCAAGGAGTTCGACTCGCTCCGCCCGGCACACGTGCCGGCGGCGCCGACCCACGCCTCGCTGGTCGCCGCCGCGGGCGGCGCCAAGGACAGCACCGTGCACGCCGTCGACGACGTGACGGGCAAGGCTCCGGAGGAGAACCGATGACGACGCGCACCCTCGCCGTCGTCTCGGCGGGCCTCAGCCAGCCGTCGTCCACCCGACTGCTCGCCGACCAGCTCGCCGCCGCCACCCGCGACGAGCTGGCCGGCCGGGGTGAGAACGTCGAGCTGCGCCACGTCGTCCTGCGCGAGCACGCCCACGAGGTGACGAACAATCTGATCACCGGTTTTCCGGCCGAGTCACTGCGTGCGGTGCTCGACACGGTGACCGGCGCCGACGGGTTGATCACGGTGACGCCGATCTTCAACGCGTCCTACAGCGGGCTCTTCAAATCCTTCTTCGACCTGATCGAGGCGGACGCGCTGACGGACCGGCCGGTGCTGATCGCCGCGACCGGCGGCACGGCCCGGCACTCGCTGGCCCTGGAGCACGCGGTGCGACCGCTCTTCGCCTACCTGCACGCGGTGGTGGTGCCGACGTCGGTCTTCGCCGCCCCCGAGGACTGGGCGAGCGGGGAGGCCGACGCCGGGCTGCGGACCCGGATCGACCGGGCCGCCGCCGAACTCGCCGAGCAGATGCACCGGCGGCCGGTCTCCACCGGGCCGATCGACCCCTTCGCCCTGACCACCGATTTCGAGGAGCTGCTCGGCCGCCGCGAGCCCTGACCGGCGTTCGTCGTCGCCGGGCCACCTCCTCGCCCGCGGGGGCGCCGAGCCCTCGCACGGCGGCGGCGACCCGTTGGCGTGGCGGTGATCCGTCCGGCCGCCCCGCCCGGCAGGTCCGCGGTCGGTGACGGCACGCTCGGCCACCCCGACCGCCGACGATCACGGCAGGTACGCCCGCGACGGACGGCCGGGGCGCTCAGCCCGCCCGGTCGTACGCGTGGGCGACGAGCACGGAACAGTGGGCGTGATGCACCAGCGCCTGGCTCACCGAGCCGAGCAGCATGCCCACGAACCCGCCCCGGCCGCGGGTGCCCACCACCATCAGCGCCGCCTCCCGGCTCGCCTCGATCAGCGCCTGCTCGGCCGACCTCGCCCGTACCGTCCGGGCGGTGACCGCCAGATCGGGGTGGCCGTCCCGAGCCGCGGCCGCCGCGGAGGCGAGCAGCGTGGAGGGCTCCTCCTCCGGCGGGACCCCGCCGGCCGACTCCGGGTGACGGCCCTCCTCCGCGTGGACGAGCACCAGTTCGGCCTCGCGCCGGGCGGCCTCCTCGGCGGCGTAGCGCACCGCCAGCTCGGCGGACTCCGATCCGTCGACGCCCACGAGCACCGGCCCCCGCTCGGGCACCGGCCCGTCGGCGCCGCGCACCACCAGCACCGGGCAGTGCGCGTGCGCGACGACCTGGGCACTCACCGAGCCCAGCAGCAGACCCCCGAAACCGCCCAGGCCCCGGCTGCCCACCACCACCAACTCCGCACGCTGCGACTCCTCGACGAGGGCCGCGCCCGGGCCGCCCGCCAGCTGCCGCGCCTCGATGTGCACCCCCGGCCAACGGGTGGCGAGCTCACCCACCGCCCGCTCCAACATCTGCTGCCCGGCGTCGCTGGGCACCGGCAGACCCAGGTCGTACGGGCTGAGCGGCACGCCGTAGCCGAGCGGGTGCAGGTACCCGTGCAGCAGGTGCAGCGGCAGGTTCCGCCGCGCCGCGGCGCGAGCCGCCTCCGCTGCGGCGGCGAGGCTCGCCGGGGACCCGTCCACCCCCACCACGACCGGTCGGTTCATTCGCCGCCTCCAACGCTCGACCAGGTCATTGTCGGTGTGGTCGTACCCGTTCGCGGCGTTTCCCACCCGCCCGGCACCGCGTACGCCGAAGTCGCGCGCGACACGCCGCCCGGACGACCCGGCGCGGGGTCACGGCCGGACGGTGGCCGCGCCGGACCGGCCGGCACGGCCACAGGATCCCGCAACGGCCGGCGTCCGCCCGCCGTCAGGACCCGTCGGCGGTACGCAGGTGCCGGACGATCGCCAGCGGCGAGTGCGCGTGGTGCAGGACCGAGTGGCTGACCGAACCGAGCAGCAGCCCGCCGAGCGCCCCGCGACCGTGCGCGCCGACCACCACCAGTTGGGCGCCGCGGGACTGCTCGACCAGCGCCTGCGCCGGAGAGCCGTGCACCAGCTCGTGCCGCACCGACACGTCGGGGTACCGCTCGCCGTGGCCGGCCACGGACTCGGCGAGCACCCGCGCCTCCTCCTCCGCGAACGTCGACGGGTCGACCGTCACCGCGCTCACCTCGCCGGGGAGGAACGCGACCGGGTTCAGCCAGGCGTGTACCGCGACCAGCGAGGTGCCCCGGCGGGACGCCTCCTCGAACGCGAAACCGACCGCCTCGGTGGAGAGCTCGGAGCCGTCCACCCCCACCACGACCGGGCCGTCGGCGCGGGGCTCACCCCGTACGACGAGCACCGGGCACTGCGCCCGGGCGGAGACCTGGACGGCGACCGACCCGACCAGCAGCTCCGCGAAGCCGCCCAGGCCGCGGTGTCCGAGCACCACGAGCGCGGCGTCGCGGGCCTCGTCGAGCAGGACCCGGGTCGCCGATCCGTCGACCACCACGCCGGAGGTCGGCACGTCCGGGGTCACCTTCCGCGCCTCGGCGAGGGCCTGGGCCACGAACTCCTCGGCCTCACCGCGCAACCCCTCGGCCTGCCCGGCCAACGGCGTCGGGCCGAGCTCGGCGGCGGTGAGCGGCCAACTGAACGCGTGGACCACCCGCAGGGGACGGCGCCGCTGTTCGGCCTCCCGGGCTGCCACCCGGACCGCGTCCAGGGCGGAGTCGGAACCGTCCACGCCCACCACGACGGGGGCACCGGTGTTGATGGTCATGACTACCTCCTTCGTCCGGCCGAGCTCCGCCCCGCCGGCCGCCGGCCGCCGGGGCAGCTCGTCCCGGATCCCGGGCCGTCGGTCCCGGATCACCCGGTGGGCGGCCCGCTCCTCACGCTTGCGCGTCTGGTCGCCGTGCTGCTGCGCGACGACGTGAACGTACCGCCGTGGCTCGCGCCGGAGGCTGTGGCGTCGAGTCCGTGTGACCCCGGTCCAACCGACCCGGTAGCGGGAATGCGCCACGTGGACCACCGCGCACGCGGGCGGGATCGACCGGACGCGACCCGGCCGCCGGGGCCGGCGGTACGGCCACCGCCTCATGGCGTGCCGGCCGTTCCCGGTCCGGCCCGCCGGGCCTATCCTCTGCGCGTGACCGCTGACCTGCGCCTGCGTCCGGTGCGCGACGACGACCTGCCGGAGTTCTACCGTCACCAGTCGGACCCGGAGGCGATCCGGATGGCCGCCTTCACCGCCGACGACCCCGATGACCGGCGTGCGTTCGCCGCCCACTGGCACCGGGTACGCACCGATCCGGAGATCGTCTCCCGGACGGTCACCGTCGACGGGCGGGTGGTCGGCTACGTGCTCGCCTTCCCCGTGGGGAAGCAGACCGAGGTCAGCTACTGGATCGACCGGCAGCACTGGGGGCGCGGGTACGCCACCCGCGCGCTCGACAATCTCCTGCGGGAACTGCCACAACGCCCGGTGCACGCCCGGGCCGCCAAGGACAACCTGGGCTCCCTCGCGGTGCTGCGCAAGTGCGGTTTCGTCATCCGGGGCGAGGACCACGGCTACGCCGCCGGCCGCGGCCGCGACGTCGAGGAGTACGTGCTGGAGCTGACCGCCTGACGGCGCCGCCCGCCGGACGCCCTGACCAGGGCGGGCACTACCCTCGCGGAGTGAACTGGCTCGAACTCTTCGGCTGGGTCGGCTCGGTGGTGCTGGTCTGGTCCCTGCTGCAGACGCGCATCCTGCGGCTGCGGGGGTTGAACCTGATCGGATGTCTGATCCTGATCGGCTACAACGCCGCCCTGCGGGTCTGGCCCATGGTCGGCCTCAACGTCGTCCTCGCGGTGATCAACGTCTGGTACCTGCGCCGGATGCTCGCCACCCGGCACGACGAGGCGACGTACCAGGTCGTCGAGGTCGGTGTGCACGACCAGTTCCTGGACCACACCCTGCGGGTGCACGCCGCGGACATCGCCCGGTTCAATCCCGGCTTCCACTGGCCGCCCGCCGACGACCAGGCGGCCGGCGCGGCGCGGCGATCCGCGTTCCTGGTGGTCCGCGCCGACGAGGTGGTCGGCGTGGTGCTGGCGCACGCCGAGGCGCACGACGTCGCCCAGATCGATCTGGACTACGTGACCCAGCGGTTCCGCGACTTCACCCCCGGGGAGTTCGTCTACCGGCGAAGCCGCCTCTTCACCGACCGGGGGTTCCGCCGGGTGGTCAGCCCGCCCGGCATGGTCGCCCCGTACTACCACCGGCTCGGCTTCCGCCGCACCGGCGACGCGTACGTCCTCGACCTGCCCGTCGCCGCCTGACCCGTCGACCACCCGCGGCGCGGCCCTCGGGCCGAAGCGGGCGCCGCCGGGCCGGAGCGACGTCCGGCGGGCGAGGATTCACGAGCCCGCCCACTGGGCACAGTGCGCGTACGCCGACGGGGGCCTCCGGTCGGCGGCGCCGGCGGTCCGGCGCGGTCGTGCGAGGGAGAGCCGGGCGTGCAGAGCTACTGGGGCCAACTGGCCTTGGTCGGGGTCCTGGTCGTGCTGAACGCCGCGTTCGCCGGTAGCGAGATGGCCCTGGTCTCGCTGCGGGACAGCCAGATCCAGCGGCTGGAACGCGGCAGCCGCGCCGGGCGGGTGCTGGCCCGGCTGGCCGAGGATCCGAACCGTTTCCTGGCCACGATCCAGATCGGGATCACGCTCGCCGGCTTCCTCGCCTCGGCCGCCGCGGCGGTGTCGCTGGCCCGGCCGCTGGTGCCGCTCCTCGGGGCGCTCGGCGACGCGGCCGAGCCGGTCGCCATCGTGGCGGTCACCCTGGCGCTGACCTTCGTCACCCTGGTCTTCGGCGAACTGGCCCCGAAGCGCATCGCCATGCAGTCCGCCGAGCGCTGGGCGCTGCTGGTGGCCCGCCCCCTGGACCTGCTCGCCGGCCTCACCCGACCGGCCGTCTGGGCGCTCGGCGCCACCAGCGACCTCGTGGTACGCCTGGTCGGGCTCGACCCGAGCCCGCAGCGCGACGAGATCAGCCCGGACGAGGTGCGGGACATCGTCTCCGGCAACCACGGCTTCACCAAGGAGCAGCAGACCATCATCGCCGGCGCGGTGGAGATCGCCGACCGGCGGCTACGAGCCGTGCTGGTGCCCCGGTTGCAGGTCTTCTGCCTGGACAGCGGGACGACCGCGGAGGCGGCCCGGCTGGTGCTGGCCGCCAGTGGCCACTCCCGGGCGCCGGTGGTCCGCCACGGTGGTCTGGACGACGCGGTGGGCGTGATCCACCTGCGGGACCTCGTGGGCGTGCCCGACGACCGGCCGGTCGACGAGTTCGTCCGCCCGCCGATGCTGCTGCCCGACTCGTTGCCCGTGGTCGACGCGCTGCGCCAGTTCAAGGCCGAACGCCAGCACATCGCGCTGGTGGTCGACGAGCGCGGCGCGGTGGACGGGATCGTCACCCTCGAGGACATCCTGGAGGAGATCGTCGGGGAGATCTACGACGAGACCGACCGGGACGTGCGCGCGGTGCGGACCGATCCGGACGGCGCGCTGCGCCTGCCGGGCACCTTCCCGGTGCACGACCTGGCGGCCGTCGGTGTCGAGCTGCCGGGCCGGCCGGACGGCGACTACACCACCATCGCCGGGCTGCTCCTCGCCTGCCTCGGGCACATCCCGACGGTCACCGGGGAGGACGTCGCGTTCGACGGCTGGCGGCTGGAGGTCGCGCGCATCGACCACCGGGCCATCACGGAGGTACGGCTGCGCCGCGGCGAGCCACCCGTCGACGCCACCGAGGCGGCGCCGCTGCTCGACCGGGCGGGCGGTTGACGCCGCAGGTCAGGCGGCGGGCGCGAGGTTCTGCAGCCGGACCTGGCCGCGGGCGATGAGGCGCTCGGCGTCATCGGTGATCTCCACCTGCCAGAGCTGCTGGCTGCGGCCCCGGTGGATCGGGGTGCCCACCGCGGTCAGCTCGCCGTCGCGTACGGCGCGCAGGAAGTCGGTCTGGTTCGACACGCCTACCACGGTTCCCCGATCGGCCAGCCAGAGGGACGCGCCCACGCTCGCCGCGGTCTCCACCACCGAGCAGTAGACCCCGCCGTGCTGGATACCGAACGGCTGGTGCAGCTCCGGCCGGACCTGCCAGCGGATCACCACCCGGTCGCCGCTCGCCTCGTCGATCTTGAGACCGAGCAGGTCGACGAAACCTCCGGTGGGGTCGGGCATATCCACGGCACACGCCTCCTCGATCGAAGTGGGGCCAGCCTAGCGGCGCGTTCGGGCAAACCCGCTACGGCCGGGGGCGGCTGATGAGGGAGAATCGGGGACCGTGACCGACAGTAGCCTCCCGCCACGGCGGGACTCCCTCACCGATGACCTGCTCTGGCGGGGTCTGGTCCAGGACTCGACCGACCCCGACGAGCTGCGTGACCTGCTCGACGGCGGGACCGCCCCGTTCTATGTCGGCTTCGACCCCACCGCGCCGAGCCTGCACGTCGGCCACCTGATGCAGGTCCTGACCGCGCGCCGCCTCCAGCTCGCCGGGCACCGGCCGCTGCTGCTGGTGGGTGGCGCGACCGGCCAGATCGGCGACCCGAAGGAGAGCGCGGAGCGAACGCTGAACTCGCCCGAGGTGGTCGCGGGCTGGGTCGATCGGATCCGCGAACAGCTCTCGCCGTTCGTCTCGTACACCGGGGAGAACGCGGCCCAGCTGGTCAACAACCTGGACTGGACCGCGGAGCTGTCGGTGGTGGAGTTCCTCCGCGACGTCGGCAAGCACTTCCCGGTCAACCGGATGCTCGCCCGCGAGGTGGTGAAGGCACGCCTGGAGACGGGCATCAGCTTCACCGAGTTCAGCTACCAGCTGTTGCAGGCGAACGACTTCTTCGAACTGCACCGCCGGCACGGCTGCCGGCTCCAGTTCGGCGGCTCCGACCAGTGGGGCAACATCACCGCCGGCGTGGACTACATCCGCCGTCGCGGCGCCGGGCCGGTGCAGGCGTTCACCACTCCGCTCGTCACCAAGGCGGACGGAACGAAGTTCGGCAAGACCGAGGGCGGCTCGATCTGGCTCGACCCGGCAATGACGAGCCCGTACGCCTTCTACCAGTTCTGGGTCAACGTGGACGACCGGGACGTCGACCGCTACCTGCGGTTCTTCAGTTTCCGCCCCCGCGAGGAGCTGGAGGAGTTGGCGAAGGCGACGGCGGAGCGTCCGGCGGCGCGGCTGGCGCAGCGGGCGCTCGCCGAGGAGCTGACGACGCTGGTGCACGGTGAGCGGGAGATGGCCCAGGCGGTCGCCGCCAGTCAGGCGTTGTTCGGGCGGGGCTCGCTCGAGGAGCTGAGCCTGGCCACCTTGCGTGCCGCGCTCACCGAGGCGGGGCTGGCGCAGCTGGACGAGCTGCCCGACGTGGCGGGGCTGCTCCGGGACTCGGGTCTGGTGCCGAGTCTCAAGGAGGCCCGGCGGGTGATCGCCGAGGGCGGTGCGTACGTCAACAACAACCGGGTGACGGAGGTGGACGCCCGGGTGCCGGAGTCCGACCTCCTGCACGGGCGGTACCTGGTGCTTCGCCGGGGCAAGCGCTCGTTCGCGGGCGTTGAGCTGCGGCGATAGTCGTATATCGACGGTGTGACGCGCGACGCGCTCCGCGGATTTGACGATCGGTCCGCGGGGCGCGTAACTTTCTCTCTGCCAGCGCGGAACGGACGAAACGGGGCGAAAGCCCTGGAGGCCGGAGCGCGGGAATGACCTCCGGGTCAGGGAGGTTGCACCTCTCGGACCCGGGACCTGGGTGGTGCCCCGGATTCGCCGCGAGGCGGATTTGGTGAGGCGAAACCGACCGGGTAAGGTTGACGACCGGCAGGGCACCGGGCGAGCTCGCGGGAGACCGCAGCGGCCGGCCTGTCGGAACCCGTGACGAGAGCGGCGGAAGCCGGTCGAGTCAGGGTGCCCGCAAAAGGGTGGAAGCACGACAAACCGCGAAACACCGGTTTGACACGGCAGAAACCAGCGGGTAACGTAGTAAAAGTGCCCGGCGCGAGAGCGGCGGGTTGCGGAACGAAATGCCCCGGATGATGGGCCCTCCTGGTGGGGGTTGTCGGATGGTGTGTGGTTGTTCTTTGAGAACTCAACAGGGTGTTTGATAAGCCAGTGCCAAATTGATTTATACCCCGGACTGGTTGATTCTTCGGGATCTTCTGGTTTGGATTCCTTTGGCAACTTTTTGTTGC
>NZ_SMKG01000227.1 GCF_004348525.1 Micromonospora sp. 15K316
GCGTTGAAGACTCGCGACGGCCGAGGCAGGAGCCCCGCCTGGCAGGTGACCGGCCCGGAGGGGTCTGGGTCGCCGGGAATGGTGGCGGGCCGGCGGTCGTTGCAGACGGTCCGGCGCGGTGAGGCCCCCGCCTCGTCCTGCTCGCCGGATTCCCCTCCGGGTTGCCGCTTCCGAGTCGGCCCCGGTCAGAGACTTTCCCCTTTTCGAAGCGCCGGTTGTGGCGCTGGCCCGTGCGCGTCCCCCCGTGTGCGCGTGTGGGTCACACCCCCGAAGGAGCTTTGATCATGAACACGTTGATGCGTAAGAGTGTGCTGGGTCTTGCTGGTCTGGCGTTCGCCGGTGGTGTGGTCGGTGGTCCGATCGCGGCGCATCATGCTGAGGTGGTGGATGCGCGGCCGGTGGCGGTGGCGCAGTCGGACAGGCCGGATGCGGCGAAGCTGGTTCCGCATGGCACGCAGGGTGTGCAGTCGCGTGTCGAGTTGGATGATGAGCAGGTCGCGAATGTGAAGGCGATCATCGCGGCGACGAAGAAGTCGGGTATGGACGAGCGGGCCGCGGTGATTTCGATCGCCACGAGTCTGCAGGAGTCGAAGTTGGAGAACCTGGGTCATCTGGGTGATGCCAACGATCATGATTCGTTGGGTTTGTTCCAGCAGCGTCCGAGTTCGGGTTGGGGCACGCCGGAGCAGATCACGGATCCGGAGTATTCGACGATGGCGTTTCTGAAGGGTTTGAAGCAGGTTGACGGGTGGCGGGACATGCCGTTGACCGAGGCCGCGCAGACGGTGCAGGTGTCGGCGTTCCCGGATGCGTATGCGCAGTGGGAGCAGCAGGCCGCTGATCTGGTCGGTCAGTACTGGAACAGCTGACAATCGCAGAGCATGATCGCAGCCGCCGGCCGGCACCCCATCCGGGTGCCGGCCGGCGGCGTTCTCCGCTGCGGGCACCCCGCGGCCCAGCCTCCGGAGCGCGTCCGATTCACTGAGCGCATGAGCGCACACCCATCCCCGCAGGCCGCGGTCGACGGCTCTGCCGCGACCGTCTCCTCGCCGGAGGGCGAGGCCGTCACCCCGACGGGCGGCGGCCCGGTCTGGGCCGCGGCGCGGGCCGCCCGTGCCTGGTTGGACGCGGCCAACGGGAACGGGGACGCGGAACTCACGTGCCGGATCCTCAAGCTCACCGAGGAGGCCGGTGAGGTGGCGGGTGCCTGGATCGGGTTGCGCGGGCAGAACCCCCGCAAGGGCGTGACCCACACCCGCGACGATGTCGCCGCGGAACTCGCCGACGTCGCCTTCACCGCGCTGGTCGCCATCGAGAGCCTCGGCCTGGACGCGCGTGCGGTGCTCGACCGCTGCGCCACCAAGGTGCACGACCGGCTGGCCCCCGCCGACCGGCCGCCGTCCTGAGCGGTTCCCCGGCCGGGCCGCCGCCGGACGCCTCGGCTCCGGCCGGGAGCGGCCACCCGCGCCGCGGGCGTCCCTGCTCCCGCCGACGGCCGGCAGGAGCAGGTCGGGAACGACTCCGAGCCGGGACGGGTCAGCGCCGGCGGCGCCGGCTGAGCAGGATGTCGACCAGCGCGGCGACCAGCCCCAGCGTGATGATCGCGGTGGCGACCACGAGGGAGTGTTCGAACGCGGCGGTGAAGTCGCCGTGGTTGCTGGCCAGCGAGGCGAAGAACGCCGAGCCGACAGCGGCGATGCCGGCGGCCGAGCCGATGCGCTGTCCGGTCTGGAGCATCCCCGCTCCGCTGCCGGCCTGGGGCACGGGCACCTGGGAGAGGGTGAGCGTCTGGTTCGGGGCGATCACCAGACCGCTGCCGATCCCGGCGAGCAGCAGCGGAGCCGCGGTCACCCAGGGCGCCGGAAGGTCCGGGAAGAGGCGCAGCGCCAGCCACGTCCCGGCGAGGCCGAGCACGACGCCGAGCAGCCCGGCGGCGACCAACGGCCGGCCCAGCCGGTTGACGAACCGGCCGCCGGCCGCCGAGGCCGCCGCCGAGCCGAGCGCGAACGGGGTGACGGCCAGACCGGCGATGAGGGCACTGTAGCCGTGCCCGTTCTGCAGGAAGAGCGTGAAGATGAAGAAGATCGCGGTGAACCCACCGAAGTAGATCAGGGCGATCAACGAGCCGAGGGTGTACGACCGGAACCCGAACAGCCGCAGGTCGAACAACGGTTGCCGGGTTCGGGCGTACCGGTGCTCCCAGAGGGCGAAGGCGACCAGGACCAGCAGCCCGGCGGGGATCAGCGCCCACTTCCAGGGGGTGTGCCACTGCTGCTCCTGCACGAGCGGCAGGAGCACCAGCACCACTCCGATGCCGAGCAGGATCACCCCGACCGGATCGAGGCGGTGCCGGTCCATGTGCTCCTTCCGCCCGGCGGGCAGCAGCCGCCAGCCCAGGATCACGGCGACGATGCCGACCGGCACGTTCACGAAGAAGACGTAGCGCCAGCCGTGATCCTCGCCGCCGAGCGCGATGAGCAGGCCGCCGAGCAGCGGCCCGACGGCGGTGGAGATCCCGATGGTCGCGCCGAGCAACCCGAACGGGCGAGCCCGCTCGGGCCCGTGGAACATCTCCTGGATGACGCCGGTGACCTGGGGGTTGACGATGCCGGCGGCGGCGCCCTGGAGGAGCCGGGCGATGACCAGCCAGGTGGGGGAGGGGGCCAGGCCGGCGAGCGCGCTGGTGATGGTGAACAACGCGATGCCGAAGACGAACGCGTTGCGCCGCCCCCGGACGTCGCCGAAGCGGCCGGCCGGCACGAGCGCGAGACCGAAGGTGAGCGCGTACCCGGAGAGCACCCACTGCAGGTCGCTGGGGGAGGCGTGCAGCGCCCGGTCCAGCGACGGTACGGCCACGTTGACGATGCTGACGTCGAGCAGCGTCATGAACGCGGCGACGAGGCCGACTCCCAGAGCTCGCCAGCGCCGCCGATTCTCCACCGGGTCGAGCTCGGCCGGTTCGTTACCCGCCGCGCCCATCGCGCCCCCCGTTGACCGTCGATCACGCATTTCTGACCGCTACCCCGGCCATCACGGGACGAATCGTCGCGCGACGCGCTCCCTCACGCCATCTGACGCGCGCAGAACCGGGGCCCGAAGTCCAGCCCGGCCATCGGCGAGTCCTCCCGGTGCAACAGCCCCTTCTCGGTGAGCAGGTGCAGCGGCGCGTTCAACTCCTCGGCGCTCAGCCCGGCTTCCTCGGCGATCAGGTCGGGATACGGCACCTGGCCGCGGGCCTCCAGCGCGGTGACCGCCTGGTACACCCGTTCCTCGACGTCCGACAGTTGCACCCGCTGCATCGCTTCCTCCTCGTACTCGCGTCCGCCGCCGTGCAGGCGGTTGCGCTGCGCCGGTTACCCCTTGGCCGCGTGAAGATGCCCACCCGATCGAGGGGTGATCCCGGGGCGACTCGGCGCGGCCTCCGGACCGGATCGCCGATGGGTGCCCTAGGCTGCTCCCGTGATCGTTTGGGATCTCGCCGTGGTCGGCGCCGGCCCCGCCGGGCTCTCCGCCGCGTACGCCGCGGCCCGCGCCGGCGTACGGACCCTGGTTCTGGAGCGGGCGGCGCACCCGCGTTACAAGACCTGCGGTGGCGGCCTCATCGGCACGTCGTTGGCGGCAGTACGGGACCGCATCGAGGTGCCCGCGCACGACCGGGTGGACCGGGTGACGTTCACCTGGGACGGGCGGCGGGGCTTCACCCGCGGGCATCGGGCGCCACTGGTGACGATGGTGCGCCGTGAGGAGTTCGACGACCGGCTGCGCGCGGCCGCGGTGGCCGCCGGGGCGGAGGTCCGCGAGCGTGCTCCGGTCCGCGCCGTCGAGCAGGACTCGGATGGCGTACGCCTGCGGCTGGCCGACGGGACGACCGTGCAGGCCCGGACGGTGATCGGGGCGGACGGCTCCTCCGGCGTGACCGCCCGGCACGTCGGCGTCCGGTACCGGCAGGTGGACCTGGGGCTGGAACTGGAACTGGAGGTGCCACCGGAGCAGCAGGAACGCTGGCGTGGCCGCGTTCTGCTCGACTGGGGCCCGCTGCCCGGGTCGTACGCCTGGGTGTTCCCGAAGGACGACCGGCTCACGGTCGGGGTGATCGCGGCGCGGGGCGAGGGCGAGCGGACCCGGGAGTACCTGCGCCGCTTCGTCGACCGGCTCGGTCTGGCCGATGCCCCGGCGGCGCACGACTCCGGGCATCTGACCCGCTGCCGGGCGGACGACTCGCCGCTGCGCCAGGGCCGCGTGCTGGTCGTCGGGGACGCCGCCGGTCTGCTCGAACCGTGGAGCCGGGAGGGGATCAGCTACGCGCTGCGCTCGGGCGAGTTCGCCGGCGCGGCGGTCGCCGAGGGGGATCCGACCGGCTACGAGCGGGCGGTCGGGGAGCGGTTGGTGCCGTCGATGCGCGCCGGTTACCGGCTGCTCGACCTCTTCTCGCGCCGGCCGGAACTCTTCCACGCGCTGGTGGCCACGCCTCCGGGCTGGCGGATGTTCGTGCGGTTCTGCCAGGGCCGGGCGAGCTTCGACGAGACGCTGGCCCGGCGCGAGGTGCGCGCGGTGCTGGCCCTGCTGGAGCGGATTCCGGCCGCCCGCCGCCGCGTGCCGACGTCCTGACCGCCTGCCCCGGCGCTCGGCCGGTGGACCGCCGTGGCGCCGGGCCGGGCTACGCCTGGTTCAGATAGGTGAGGACGGCCCGCACCCGCCGGTTGGTGTCGTCGTCGTCATCGATGCCGAGCTTGGTGAACATCGAGGTCGTGTACTTGCCGATCGCGCTCTCGCTGAGGAAGAGGCGGCGACCGATGGCCTGGTTGGAGAGCCCCTCGGCCATGAGACCCAGCACGGAGCGCTCGCGTTCGGTGAGGCAGTCGAGTCTCCGGTTCCGGGAGCCGCCGGAGAGCAGCTTCGCGATGACGGCCGGGTCCATGGCGGTACCGCCTGCCGCTACCCGCTGCAGGGCGCCGATGAACTGGTCGGCGTCGAAGACGCTCTCCTTGAGCAGGTAGCCGACGCCGCCTGCTCCGTCGCCCAGCAGCTCCCGGGCGTACAGCTGCTCCACGTGCTGGGAGAGGATGAGGACGGGGAGGCCGGGCATCTCGCCGCGGGCGGCGAGGGCGGCGCGCAGCCCCTCGTCGGACTGGGTCGGCGGCATCCGGACGTCGATGACGGAGACGTCCGGGCGCCAGGTCCGCAGCGCGTCGAGCGTCTCGGGGCCGGTGCTCGCCGTGGCGACCACCTGGTGCCCGTACGCCTCGATGAGACGGACCATCCCGTCGCGCAGGAGGTAGAGATCTTCGGCTACGACGACTCGCATGGCACCGCCATCCTGATTCGGGTCGGGCCGCCGGCAGGGCTGGTGATCTCCACAGTGCCGTCGAAGGCCGTCAGGCGGCGTCGCAGCCCCGCGAGCCCCCCGCCGGTGTGCATCGTGGCCGCGCCCCGGCCGTCGTCCTCGACTTCGACGACGAGGTGGTCGGCGTGCTGGGCGATGGAGACCCGCGCCCGGGACGCGTGGGCGTGTTTGACCGCGTTGGTGAGCAGTTCGGCGATCCCGAAGTAGAGAGCGGACTCCACCGGGGGCTCCGGGCGTCGACGGAGGTCGGCGTCGACGTGGGTGTCGAGCGGGATGTCCAGGGCGAGCGCCCGAACCGCGTCGACGAGTCCCCGCTCGGTCAGCACCGGGGGGCTGATGCCCCGGACGAGTTCGCGAAGCTCGGCGAGCGAGGCGCTGGCGCCGGCCCGGGCCTCCCGCAGGATGGTCCTGGCCCGGTCGGGGTCGTTCTCCATCAGCTTCTCCGCGGTCGCCAGCGAGAGCCCGAGCGCGACCAGGCGGGCCTGCGCCCCGTCGTGCAGGTCACGTTCGATCCGGCGGAGCTCGGCGGCCTGCGCGACCGTCGCGTTCGCGCGCTGGGCGGTCAGCTCGTCAACCCGGTCGGTGAGGGCCGCCGCGCGGGAGGGGCGCAGGAACCGGACGGCCACCGGCTCGAGGGGCCGCCAGGCGTACGGGGCGCTGGCGACGGCCACGACCACGCCGGCGGCTCCGAGCAGGCCCGCGCC
Source organism: Micromonospora sp. 15K316 (assembly GCF_004348525.1). Lineage (GTDB taxonomy): Bacteria > Actinomycetota > Actinomycetes > Mycobacteriales > Micromonosporaceae > Micromonospora. The sequence goes on from NZ_SMKG01000227.1 coordinate 6,049, forward strand.
GGGCCCCGGACGGCCGAGCCAGAGCAGCGCCGCAGCCGCCCCGACCGGCGGGAGGGACGCGATCAGGCCCGCGGTGAACGGCGCGATCACCGTGAACCGCAGGTCGCGCCACGTCGCGGGGTCGGTGTAGCGCAGCCGCCATCGCTGGTCCATGACCGCGTCCCGGCGGCTGCGCTCATAGGAGAAGCCGTTCCACCAGTAGCCGGTGGACATCCGGACCACCTGCGGGGCCGGGCGGTACCCGTCGGGGATGACGCTGGTGGTCCACCGCCGGACGAGGTGGCGAACCATCCGGCAGACCGGTCGGGACAGGGCGAGCGTGCCCAGACACACCAGTACGAACGGCGCTACCCAGGACCACGGGTTCGCCGGTCCCCACCAGATGCCCAACGCCACCGCGGCGGCCCAGACGCCCGGGACCAGCATCGTGACGGCCGCCACGGTGCACGCCCGCACGAATCCCACGCCCGCCCGGGCGAACCACGAACCCACCTGCCTCATCTCTCCTTCACCTTCCGCGCTCGGTGCTCCTACTGTGCATCGCGCGGAGCCCGCTACCACCCCGGCCGGTGGGGGAGTGGGGCCAGCCCCACCCCACCGTGCGTCCAGGCCCATACCGCCTCGGCGAGGTGCTCCGTAGCGTTCAGAAGCATGGAAATCGCCACGCACTTCACGGCCGAGGCGCGCCTCGACAGCCCCCACATCCGGCGGGCCTTCGGCGCCCTGAGGACCGGCATCAGGGTTTACGGCGCCCTCGGCGCGGCGGCCCTGCTGCTGCTCATCGTCCTGTCGAGCAGCGGCGTCCGGGTGAACACCTTCATGTGGGTCCGGGCGGTCCTGCTGCCGGTGGTCGCCGTGCTGATCTACCGGCTGGCGGTCGCCGCTTCCCGGGGATCGCGGCGGGCCTTCGAGCGGGTGAGCGCCCTGACCCTCATCATGCCGATCGCGATCATCGGCGTCGACCTGGTCCCCGGGATCTGCCCGTGGTGGTACGCCGGGATGCAGGTCGTCTGCCTGCTACCCGTCGTCCGACTCGCGTTCGTCACCCGCAGCCCCGCGCTGCGCTCCGCCTTTCCGCAGGCACGTTGATCAGGCTCCCGGACCGCCGTGCATATCACCCAGGATCCTAGGATGCCATAGCGGGTGTGACCCACCCGGCGAGAGCGCAGACGAGCTGCGGACGAACGGCCGACGCCCGCCGGCCGTGAACCGGGGCGAGAATGGGGCTGCCGAAGGAGGTGCCGAATGAACGACGCCCACGAAGACCCGCGCTTCACCGACGACGAGTACGCCTTCCTCCGACACGTCCGGTTCGGCGAGTTACCACCGGCGGTTCGTCCCGAGGATCGGATCGAGCTGACCGAGACCGACCCGGGCCGCGGCGCGCCGGAGGACGCCCCCGAGCGCTGGGACCTGCGCCACGGCTGAACCGCCCCGACCGGGCGGCCGGGGGACCGTGATCCGGGGCGCGTCGCGGCTCAGGAGCGGAAGACGCGGACGGGCCGCGGGCGATTCGCCCGCGGCCCGTCGTCACGGCTCCGGTCAGAACACCGGTACGCCCTCGCGCACGAGGCGCCAGTTCGGCCGGAAGAACTCGGCCGGGTCGATCGTCCCCTTCGCCTGTGCCCAGTCGATGAGCAGCTGGCGGATCTCCTGTTGCTCGTTGTAGACCTGGGTCTTGACGATGCCGGGGAAGTTGCCGCCGCCGCTACGCCGGTAGTTGTTCACCGCCACGACGAACTGGGCGTCGTCCGCCACGGTGGTGTCCGTGCCGGCCAGCACGAGCCGGGTGATCCGCTGGCCGACCGGCCGGGCGATGTCGATGTCGTAGTCGACGCCGGAGAGGGCGTCGTAGTTGTAGTCCGGCACCGACGGGTCGCTGATCTGCTCGGGGTCGACCGGGGCGCCGGGGGCGAGAGTGGTGAAGTACTTCGCCGAGTACTCCAGGTAGGCGCGCACCTCCGCGCCGCTGAGCACGACCGCCTCGAGGGTGTTGTCGAAGACGTAGAGTCCCGCGACGTCGCGGATCTTCACGTCACCGGCCGGGAAGACCGCGGTACGGCTGAACGGCGAGGCCTGGGAGAGCACCGGCAGGTCGGCGTACTGCGTGCCGGCCAGCGCGGTGGTGACCGTCTCGGCCTGGACGTGGTTGATGAAGTCGAGGATCGGGGTGTCCTTGTACCGCGACTCGACGGTGGACATCTCCACGGTGGCCTGCGCGACGACCTGGTTGACGTACGCCACGGTCTTCTTGTGCTGCGCGCGCACGGCGGCGAGGACCTTCGGGTCCTCCACCACGGTGTTGGTGTTCAGCATCGTGGCGGAGGAGCGCGTGATCGCCCAGCGGCCGTGCTCGCGGGCCAGGGTGAAGTCCATCCGGGTGAGGCGCTGGCCCCACTTGGAGGGCTCGGAGAGCAGGACCTGGCGGCCGGTCTGCTTGTTGGTCACGAACCGCTCGACGACCTCGTTGTGCGCGTGTCCGAAGAGGATCGCGTCGATGCCGGGGACCTGCTCGGCGATGAGGGCGACCGGGTTCTCGTTGGGCAGCTCGGGCCCGTAGCTGGACGTGCCGCTGTCGCCGCCGTGGGCCGAGATCAGGACGATGTCGGCGCCGCGCTGGCGCATGATCGGTACGTACTTCGCCGCCGTGGCGATCATGTCGTCGAAGCGCAGCTTCCCCTCGACGTTGGCCCGGTCCCAGACCGCCACCCCGGGGTTGGTGAGACCGAGGATGCCGACCCGCAGCGTCGGCGCCGCGAAGCCCAGGGCGACCTTCTTGATGACGTACGGCGTGAAGGCCGGCTTGCCGGTCCGCGCGTTGACGGCGTTCGCGGCCAGCGCGGGGAAGCCGAGCTGGCGGATCCACAGGTTCAGCAGGGGCAGGCCGTAGTTGAACTCGTGGTTGCCGAGCGTCACGGCGTCGTAGTCGATGATGTTCATCGCCCGCGCCATCGGGTGCTTCTCGCCGGTGCTGGTGATCGGCTCCTGCTTGGCGTAGTACGTGGCGAGCGGGGTGCCCTGGATGGTGTCGCCGGCGTCGAGCACGAGGGTGGCCTTGCCGCGCCGCTCGGCCCGGATTTGGTTGATCAGGGTGGCGAGCTTCGCGACGCCGATGTCGTTCTGCTTGCTGTCGTCGTACTCGGCGTCGCGGTAGTAGTCCCAGTTGTAGACGTTGCCGTGGGTGTCCGAGGTGCCCAGGAGGGTGAGGTCCCAGGTGCGCGGGTGGGACGCCCCGGCGGCCCGGGCGGGCGTGGCCGCGATCAGCGGGGCGGCGGCCGCCGCGGCCGCGGCCGCGAGCACCTGCCGGCGCGAGGGGCCGGAGGGAGAGGTCATGACGTGCCTTTCCATCGGAGGGGGCGCCCATGGTCGGCGCCGAAGCGCACCATAACCAGAGCCCGTCACTCCTGTCACAGCCGCCCGTCCCGTCC
>NZ_SMKG01000228.1 GCF_004348525.1 Micromonospora sp. 15K316
GGTTAGTGGAGGTCGGCGGAGACGAAGGACCAGAGTTCGAGGTCGGTCCGGGCGCCGCGGACGTAGCCGGCGTTGCGGAGCAGGCCCTCGTAGCTGAAACCGGCCTTCTCGGCCACCCGCCGCGAGGCCGTGTTGCCGGGCGCCACCCGCAGCTCCACCCGCTGGAAGCCGTGCTCCAGGATCAGCGCGATGGCGACCGCGTCCACCGCCTCGGCGGCCAGCCCGAAGCCCCGCGCCTGCGGCGCCATCGCGTACGAGATCTCGGTGAGCCGGGCGCCCCAGTCGGTACGCCGGGTCCAGAGACAGCCGACGAGCCTGTCGTCCTCCCGGCGGAGCACCCCGTAGTGGTCGCCGTCGCCGCTGTCCCGGCGCTGCCGGGCCAGGTCCGTGCACCAGGCGAGCCCGTCGATCGGGCCGGAGTCGTCGGCGAGCGGCAGCCAACGCCGGGTCAACTTGTCGGCGAAGATCTCCCCGGTCGTCACCGCGTCCACGTCGCCGAGCTGCCGCACCTCGGTACGGGGCGTGGAGACGGTCAGCGTCGGAAACCGGCGTACCGCGACCTGCCCGATCACGCCGGGACCCCACCGGGCGCGGCCGGCACCGTCTCGGCGACCGGCTCCGCCGCCGCGGCCACCAGCCGGCCGGCGATCGCCGGATGCCCGGCCCAGTGCAGGGCGAGCTGCGAGGCGTGCACGTTGCGCCAGACGAAGCCCTCGGCCGAGCCGCCCTCCCAGCTCCACGCCGGGCGCTGACCCGCCCGCGGGGTGAGCACGGCCCGGTGTTCCTTGTGCCCGACCAGCACCGCGCCCTCCGAGGCGACCACGCTCGTGGTGCGGGCCGTCGCCTCCCGGTAGCCGATGACCAGGCCGTCCCGGCTGGCGCCCACGGCGTCCAGGACCCCGCACATCGGCAGCCCGTCGAGCTCCCGCGCCAACCAGAGCATGCCGGCCCCCTCCGCGATGACCGGCCGGCCGGTGCGGGCCAGCTCGGCGACCGCGATGCAGAGCCGCCGGTTCGCGGACAGCTGCTCGGCGTACGACTCGGGGAGCGCCCCGCCGACGATCAGCGCCCGGGTGCCGGGCGGCAGCGCCTCGTCACGGAGGGGATCGAGCGTCACCACCTCGGCACCGGCCGCCCGGAGCAGCTCGGCGGTCTCCGGGGTGCTGTAGCTCCCGCCCGGACCGCCGGCCAGCGCGACCAGCGGCGGGTCCGCCGGGGACACCGCCTCGGCCAGCGCCTCCTGGGGCGACCAGGCCACCGCGGGCAGGGGCGGCGCGGAGCGGGCCAGCCCGAGCAGCCGCTCCAGGTCCACGGTCGCGGCGACCGCCTCCCCCAGCCGGCGTACCGCCCGGCCCGCCTCGCCGGTGCCGTCGATCGCCGGCACCACCCCGTGCCGGCGGTCGGGCAGCACGCCGGGCAGGTCCTGCCGGCGCAACGCCCCGTAAACCGGCACGCCGATGTCGTCGAGCGCCTCCCGCAGCAGCGTCTCGTGCCGGGACGAGGCCACCCGGGTGAGGATCACGCCGCCGAGCCAGAGCTGCTCGTCGAACGACCGGAAGCCGTGCACCAGGGCGGCCACCGACTGCCCCGTCGCCGCGACGTCGACGACCAGCACCACCGGGCTGCGCAGCGCGGTCGCCACGGCGGCGGCGGAGTCGTGCTCAGGGCGGCCGGTGACACTGTCGTACAGCCCCATGCTGCCCTGGATCACGGCGAGACCGGCGCCCGCGGCGCCGTGCGCCACCAGTGGGGCGAGCCGGTCGGCACCGACCAGGAGGGGGTCGAGGGTGCGCCCGGGACGGCCGGCGGCGAGGCCCAGGTAGGCGGCGTCGACCCGGTCCGGTCCGAGCTTGAAGCCGGCGACCTGGACGTCGCGGTCGGCGAACGCGGCGAGCAACCCGATGGCCAGCGCGTTCTTTCCGTGCCCGGAGGACGGCGCGCTGAGCACCAGGCGCGGCACGACGGTCATCATCGACTCCTCGCGTGCGGCGGGTACGCGGTTGCGGGCCCGTGGGAGCGGTCCGCCCGGTGACGATACCGGCCCACCCCGATGGACGAGCGATCCGCAACGGGCCGTCGCGGCCCGGAGCCGGGCGGTCGCGGGCAGTGGCGCCGGTCATACGGGTAGCCTCGTGACCGTGTACCGGTTCCTGCTGACCCCGCGCTGGCTCGGCTATCTGGCGCTGGCCCTGGTCGCCGCCGTGGTGATGGTCTTCCTCGGCAACTGGCAGCTGGACCGCTACCAGGGGCGCACCGAGATCAACGAGCGGATCGACGCGGGCCAGCGGATGACTCCGGCGCCGCTGGGCGACGCGCTGCCCGCCCCCACCGGCGGCGCGGGTACGAGCGGCCCGGCCCCGGCCGAGGAGAAGGTCTACACCCGGGTCACCGTCACCGGCCGGTACGACGCGACGAACATCGTCCTGGTGCGCGGTCGCACGGTGGAGAGCCGGGTCGGATTCGAGGTGCTCACCCCCCTCGTGCTGCCCGACGGCAGCGCCGTGCTGGTCGACCGGGGCTGGATCCCGCCGGCGCCGGGCGGGGCACTCGCGCGGCCCGAGCTGCCCGCCACTCCCGGCGGCGACGTGACGGTGGTCGGCCGGGTGCACGAGAGCGAGAGCCGCCCCGACGCGGTCACCCGCCGCGACGGGCGGTTGGAGACCCGCCGGATCGACGTCTCCCGGCTGGCCCGCGAGCTGCCCTACCCGGTCTACGGCGCGTACGTGCTGCTCGACGAGCAGACCCCGCAGGCGGACCCGACCTTCACGGCGGTGACGGTCGGGCACACCAACAACTGGCAGAACTTCGGCTACGTCGTGCAGTGGTGGCTCTTCGCCGTGATGACGCTCTTCGGCTACGGCTGGGCGGCCCGCCGGGAGGCCCGCCGCGCGGCGGGCCTCGACACCCGGCCGCTGGACCGGGCCGCCGAGCCGACGCCGAGCACGTCGGCCTGACCGGGCCGACCGCGTCCCGGGCCCGGCGCAGCGCCGTTCAGCCGGTGGGACGGCCGGCGTGGATCGCCCGGACCGCGTCGATGGTGTCCGCCTCGGCCGCCGTCTTGTCCGTGCGGTAGCGCACCACCCGGGCGAAGCGCAGCGCCATCCCGCCCGGATAGCGGGAGCTGGTCTGCACCCCGTCGAAGGCGATCTCGACGACCTGCTCCGGGCGGACCCGGACCACCCAGTCACCCCGCTCCACGGCCAGGTCGAGAAAGCGCTCGGTCTGCCAGCGCAACAGCTCGTCGGTGAGGCCCTTGAACGTCTTGCCGAGCATCACGAACTCCCCGGTGCGCGGATCGCGGGCGCCCAGGTGGAGGTTGGAGAGCCAGCCCCGACGCCGGCCGCTGCCCCACTCGACGGCGAGCACCACCAGGTCGAGTGTGTGCCGCGGTTTGACCTTGACCCAGGCCGCACCGCGCCGGCCCGCCTCGTAGGGCGCGTCCGGCGCCTTGACCACGACCCCCTCCTGACCGGCTTCGATCGCCGCCGCGAACGCCGCGCCCGCCTGGCCCGCGTCGTCGACAAGCACCCGGCCCACCAGCAGCGACTCGTCGACCGCGCCGGCCAACGCCGCCCACCGGTCCCGGCCGGGCAGGTCGATCAGGTCGTCGCCGTCGAGGTGCAGCAGGTCGAAGAAGTACGGCGTGAGCACCGCCCGCCCGGTGGTCTCGGCGGCGGCGAGCACGGCGGGGGCGACGGGCGCGCGACCGGTGGTGCTCGGGGTGGCACGTCGGGCGGCGCGGCTGGAGGTCTGCTGGAAGGGCAGTGGCCGTCCGGCCTCGTCGAGCCCGATCGCCTCGCCGTCGAGCACCAACTGCCGGGCCGGCAGGGCGCGCACCGCGGCCACCACCTCGGGAACCCGGGAGGTGATCTCGTCGAGGCTGCGGCTGAAGACGGCGATGTCCTGCCCGGCACGGTGCACCTGGATCCGGATGCCGTCGAGCTTGACGTCGACCACCGCGGGCACGCCGGTCGCGGTGAGGGCCTCGTCGACCGACGGCGCGCTCTGGGCCAGCATCGGCGCCAGCGGGCGTCCCACCTGGAGACCGAACCCGGCCAGCGCGGCGGCGCCCCCGTCGAGCGCGGCCACCGCGACCGTGCGCAGGTCGCCGGAGAGCAGCAGCGCCCGGCGTACGGCCGCCACCGGCACCCCGGCGGCCCGTGCGATCGCGTCGGCGAGCAGCCCGGCCTGCGCCCCCTGGCGCAGCTCGCCGCTGAACAAGCCGGTCAACAGCCGCTGCTCCTCGACGGTGGCCGCCGCGTAGAGCGCGCCGAGCAGGGACCGGCGCCGGGCCTGCGATCCCGGGCCGTGCACCTCGGCGATCCGGTCGATCGCCGCGTCGACGGCTTCGACTGTCAACGTCGGCTCCGCGGCGGGCGGTGGCAGGTCGCGGAGGCTCGCGTAGCCGACACCGGTCTGGCGTTGCCGCAGCTCGCCGGCGAGCCACCCGGCGCCCGCCGGCACCTCGGCCGGGTCGAGCGCCCGCAGCGCGCCGGCCAGCAGCTCCACCTTGGCCCGTCGGCCGCTGGTGGCGGCCACGGCGGCGGAGGTGGCTGCCAGATCGAGGAACCGCACGGGTTCATCCTGCCAGCCACCCCCGACGCCACCCGGGCATTGCCGTGCCCGGGAGCAGCAGGTGGCGCGAACCGGAGCCGAACGGCTCAGGCCGGAACGGGCTCCTCGATCCGCAGCCCGCGGGCGCGGACCTCGTCGGCGACCCGGCTGAGCATCGAGTCGAGTGCGACCAGAGCGGCGGAGAGCTCACCGAGCTGTTCCTTGAGCGTGTCCTCGGGCCACGCGGAGACGTCGACGTCCCCCAGAGCGCTGACGGCGGCCTGCAACCGGGCCATCACCTCGTTCGTACTCATGTTCGAAAGGCTATACCAGCTGCGAGTACGACACGCCGTAAAGTCCAGAATCGGCCCCGGCGTTACGGTTTCGACACCTCACCGCGCGCCACCTCGGCGACCTTGCTCAGCAGCAACGCCTCGGCCAGGCAGACCCGGGCGAACTCGCCCAGGTGCAGGCTCTCGTTCGGCCCGTGCGCCCGGGCGTGCGGGTCCTCCACGCCGGTGACCAGGATCGCGGCCCGCGGGAACATCTCCTGGAACGTGGCGATGAACGGGATCGAGCCACCCACCCCGATGTCGACCGGGTCGGTGCCGTCCCAGGCCTCGCGGAAGGCCGAACGGGCGGCGTCGAACATCGGTCCCGAGGCGTCGATGACGCAGGGGCTGCCGTCGTGCTCGATGGTGACCGTCACCTGCGCGCCCCACGGCACGTGCTTCTCCACATGGGCACGGATCGCCTCGTACGCCCGCTTCGGGTCGTCGCCCGGCGCGAGCCGTACGCTGATCTTGGCCTTCGCGGACGGGACCAGGGCGTTCGGCGCCTCCCCGGTGGCCGGCGCGTCGATGCCGAGCACGGAGAGCGCCGGCTTGGTCCAGAGCCGGTCGGTGAGACGGCCGGTGCCGATGAACTCCACGCCCTCGACGATCCCGGCCTCGGCGCGGATCCGGTCCTCCGGGTAGTCGACGGTCGCGCCCTCCCGGCCGATCAGCCCCTCGACGGCGACGTCACCGGCGTCGGTGTGCAGCGTGGCGAGCAGCCGTACCAGGGTGGTCAGCGCATCCGGGACCGGACCGCCGAACATGCCGCTGTGCACGGCCTGGCCCAGCGTGCGGACCTCGACGAAGCAGTTCACGATGCCGCGCAGCGAGGTGGTGAGCGCCGGCACGCCGACGTCCCAGTTGCCGGAGTCGGCGATCACGATGACGTCCGAGGCGATCTCGTCGCGGTGCTCCTCGAGCAGCCGCTCCAGCGAGTCGGAGCCGTACTCCTCCTCACCCTCGATGAACAGCACGACGCCGACCGGCAGGCGGTCGCCGTACGCGCGCAGCGCCGCCACGTGCGCCATGATGCCCGCCTTGTCGTCGGCCGCGCCCCGGCCGTACAGCCGGCCGTCCCGCTCGACCGGCTCGAACGGGTCCGACTGCCACAACGACAGGTCGCCGACCGGCTGCACGTCGTGGTGGGCGTAGAGGAGCACCGTCGGCGCGCCGGGCGGGGCCGCCTTCCTGCCGATCACCGCCGGCTGCCCGCCGGAACGCACGATCTCCACATCCAGGCCGCAGCCGCGCAGCAGCTCGGCCACCGCCTCGGCGGAGCGCTCCACGTGCGAGTGGTCGAAGCCGTCGAAGGCGATACCGGGGATGCGGACGAGCCGTTCCAGGTCGGCACGGACACCGGGCAGTTCCCGCTCGACGGCGGCCCGGACCTCGGACTCGGACATGATCGGTGTGGTCATGACCGGCATCGTATGCCGACCTTACGGCCGCCACCCGGCCCGGTCGGCGGATGAGAAGGCCCGACCTCGACGAACGGCCGGCGGCCGGCCGCTGCTCGGACGGCGGATGAGAAGGCCGACTCGACGAACAGCCGGGGGCCCGACCGGCGGATGAGGGGCCCGGACCGCGGCGAACGACCGGCGGCCAGCCCAGGGCCGGCCCGGCGATAGGCGGGTCCCCGACCCGCGGCGGACGGCCGGGGTCAGCCGAGGCGCAGGTAGTAGCGGGCGCGGTCGTGCGGCAGCCCCGGCGCGCCGTCGACCACCAGGTCGGCGTGCGCGGCCGTACCGTCCGCGGCGAAGTGCGCCGCCTCGCCGGCGTGCCAGCGACGCAGCTCGGGAAGGATCTCCGGGCCGTCCCGGGCGACCGCGCGGGCCAGCCGCAACGGCGCCGGCGCGGTGACGAAGACGGCGAGGGTCAGCTCCGGACGCGCCGCCGCACGAGCCGCGCTCACCCCCTCGACGATCAGCACCGGGCCGACCGGCACCGCGACCGCGTCGGGCAGGAAGCTGCGCCGCACCCAGCTGTACCGGTGGTACGCCCCGGCCCGCCCGGCACGCAGCGGCGCCAGCACCCGCGTTTCGAGCCGGGCCCAGAAGGTGAGCTGGTCGTCCCAGCCGTCGAGCAGGTCGTCGGTGTGCACCACCGGCGGCCGTACGCCATCGCCCGCTGCGGCGAGCGCGTCCGCGAGGTGCGCCGCGAACCGGCTCTTGCCCGCCCCGCTCGGCCCGTCGACCGCCACCATCCGGGTACGCCCCAACCGCGGCGGGCCGGCGAGCACCCGCCGGGCCAGTTCGGCGTACGCCTCGACCACCGCGACCCGGGTCATCCCGTCGCCTCCGGCAACTCGGCCCACCGGCGGCCGGGCTGGGCGGGTCGGGCGTCACGCGGCACCGCGCCAGTATGCGGGGCACCTGTCGGACCGCCGTCGCTGCGCCCCCCGAAACGGGCCCGCCGCGGCGGTCCCGCCCCCGTTCGGAGTACCGGCTCGGCAGGCGTCCGTCACGTCCGGGGGAATCACGTCACCCGCCAGTTGGCGCCGACCTGTTCACCGGGCGGAGTGCCGGGCGGCTGGGCATGATCGGGAGGTGCTCCGTGACGTGATGAGCCCCGGCGTCGAGGCCCTGCTGGAACAGGCCCGCGCCGGGCTGCAACGGTTGACTCCGCACGAGACCGTCGAGGCGGTGCGGGGCGGCGCGCTGCTGATCGATGCCCGCGCCGACCGGCATCGCCGGGAGCAGGGCGATCTGCCCGGCGCGATCGTCATCGACCGGACGGTGCTGGAGTGGCGGCTCGACCCGGCGAGCCCGTGGCGCATCCCGGAGGCCACCGGCTACGACCGGGAGATAGTGGTGGTGTGCCGGCACGGTTACAGCTCCAGCCTCGCGGCCGCGAGCCTGCAGGCGTTGGGGTTGCGGCGGGCGACGGACATGATCGGCGGCGTCCAGGCCTGGATCGCGGCCGGCCTGCCCCTCTCCGACCGCCCCGCCGACGTGCGCCCCTGACCGGACCCGCCGCCCGCTCCGGGAGCGATGCACGTCGGCGGTGCGGTCGCTAACCGGGCGGGGCGCCCGGCGGGATGAACGGCAGGCCCGGGGGCGGACCGGTCTCGATGAGGCGCCAGAGCGCCTCGGTGTCCAGGTGCTCCTCGACGAGGTCGCCGAGCAGGTCCAGCGAGCGTTCCCGGGCCGCCGCGAAGGCGGTGTCGGCGGCGACGCGGAACCCGTGCCGCCCGGCGAGCCGCGCCGCGTCGGTGAGGAACCGGCGGCGGAACCCGTCGGACTCGAAGGCACCGTGCCAGTGGGTGCCGTGCACCGCACCGAGCACCATCCCCTCGCCGCTGCCGTCGGGCAGGGTGATCATCGGGGCGACCGCCGGGTCGGAAGACGAGACGTACCCGTGGTGGATCTCGTACCCGCGGACCGGCAGGTCGGGCCCGGCGCTGCCCGCCGACTGCCGCACGGTCTTGCGCCTGTCGAAACTGATCTCCATGGGGAGCAGGCCGAGGCCGGGAACGGTGCCCAGCCGGCTCTCCACCGGGTCGTGGATCTCCCGGCCCAGCATCTGGAAGCCGCCGCAGATGCCGAGCAGCGGCTTCCCGGCCGCGGCGTGGGCCAGCACCGCCCCGGCCAGGCCGGTCTCGCGCAGCCAGGCGAGATCCGCCACTGTCGACTTGGAGCCGGGCAGGACCACGAGGTCGGCGGCGGCCAGCTCGGCCGGCTCCACGGTGAGCCGCACCCGTACGCCGGGCTCGGTGGCGAGCGCTTCGACGTCGGTGGCGTTGCTGATCCGGGGTAGCCGGACCACTGCCACGTCCAGCCACTCGGTGCCGTGCGGGGCGGCGGGTCGGCCGAGCACCCGCCCGTACGCGAGCGAGTCCTCGGCGTCCAGCCAGAGGTCGAGGGACCAGGGCAGCACCCCGTACGTGGGGCGGCCGGTGACCTGGCGCAGCATGTCCAGCCCGGGGCGGAGCAGGCCGAGGTCCCCCCGGAACTTGTTGATCACGAAGCCGGCGATCAGCGCCTGGTCGGCCGGATCGAGCAGCGCGACGGTGCCGAACATGGACGCGAACACGCCACCCCGGTCGATGTCGCCGACCACGATGGTGGGCAGCCCGGCGTGCCGGGCGAGCCCCATGTTCACGTAGTCGCCGGCGCGGAGGTTGATCTCGGCCGGGCTGCCGGCGCCCTCGCAGATCACCACGTCGTACTCGGCCCGCAGCTCGGCGAGGGCCGTGTAGGCGGTCTCCGCCAGCCGGGGCCGCAGCTGCCGGAAGGTACCGGCGGTGACCGTGTCGACCGCCTCGCCGAGCAGCACCACCTGGCTGGCCAGATCACTGCCCGGCTTCAACAGCACGGGATTGAACCGCAGATCGGGGGCGAGCCCGCAGGCGGCGGCCTGCATCGCCTGAGCCCGGCCGATCTCCCCGCC
>NZ_SMKG01000229.1 GCF_004348525.1 Micromonospora sp. 15K316
GCCCCCGCCCCGCCGGCCGACCCGGCCGTCGCGCGGGGCCAAGGAACGCCGCTTGGCCGAGAAGAAGCGCCAGTCCCAGCGCAAACGGGAACGCCGCGTCGACGGCGAGTAGCGGCGACGATCGGTCCCGCTCCCGCGACCCGGGGTGAACATCGCATTTCAGGCAGCCTCCCTGCCCGTTGGCGTCACCCATGGTCGAGTGACAGAAATGAGAATCTGTCATCGAGATGATGTAGGCTTCCAGCTGCCAACACGACGAGAGGACTCCCATGGAAACTCGGACGCTCGGCAGCACCGGCCCGACCGTCTCCGCGTTGGGGCTCGGCCTGATGGGCATGTCAGACCTGTACGGCGCCGCCGACGAGACCGAAAGCATCGCCACGATCCATGCCGCCCTCGACGCCGGGGTGACCCTGCTCGACACCGGCGACTTCTACGGCATGGGGCACAACGAGATGCTGCTCCGTGACGCGCTGCGCGGCCGCAACCGCGAGAACGCCGTCATCAGCGTCAAGTTCGGCTCCCTGCGGGACCCCGAGGGCGGCTGGTCCGGTGTGTACGACGTGCGTCCCGCCGCGATCAAGAACTTCCTCGCTTACACGCTGCGCCGGCTCGGCACCGACTACGTCGACATCTACCGCCCGTCCCGGCTGAGCCCCGAGGTTCCCGTCGAGGACGTGGTCGGCACCCTCGGCGAGCTGGTCGCCGCCGGCCACGTCCGGCACATCGGCCTCTCCGAGGTGGGCGCGGACACGCTGCGCCGGGCCCACCGGGTGCACCCGATCTCCGATCTGCAGATCGAGTACTCGCTCATCTCGCGGGGCATCGAGCACGAGATCCTGCCGACGGCCCGCGAGCTGGGCGTGGGGGTTACCGCGTACGGGGTGCTCTCCCGCGGCCTGATCAGCGGCCACTGGTCGGCGGAGCGCGCCACCGGCCCGGCCGACTTCCGAACCCACCTGCCCCGGTTCACTGGCGAGAACCTGGGCCGCAACCTCGCCCTCGTCGACCAGTTGCGGGCGATCGCCGAGGCTCGTGGCGTCAGCGTCGCCCAGATCGCCATCGCCTGGGTGCTCGCCCGGGGTGCGGACATCGTGCCGCTGGTCGGCGCTCGTCGCCGTGACCGGCTCACCGAGGCCCTCGGCGCGACGGCGGTCACGCTGACCGACGCCGACCTGGCCGCCATCGAGGCCGCCGTCCCGGCCGGTGCGGTCGCCGGCACCCGGTACGCCGAGGCGCAGTTGGCGAGCCTGGACAGCGAGCGGTCATGACCGGCGCGGGACAGGGACGCCGCCCGGTTGCGACCGGGGTTGGCACGCCGCTGGTCGCCGCCGACGGTGTCCCTGGCCCCGGTGTGGACGGAAGCGTGCCGGAAGGCGGCCGGGCGGCGGGGGGCGCGGCGGCGCGTGTCCCGCGATCAGGGACGCTGTAGCGATGAGCAGCGACCCCGGCACCCTGTCCGCCGAGCGCATCCTCGACACCGCCGAGGAGGTCCTGCGCCGCTACGGCCCGGCGAAGGCGACCGTGCTGGACGTCGCCCGGGCCCTCGGCGTCAGCCACGGCAGTGTCTACCGGCACTTCCCGAGCAAGGCGGCGTTGCGGGCCGCGGTCACGGAACGGTGGCTCACCCGGATCTCCACGCCCCTCGCCGGGGTCGCGGGGGCCGAGGGGCCGGCCGGAGAGCGGCTGCGTCGGTGGCTGTTCGAGCTGAACCGCGCCAAGCGACGGATCTCCCGTGAGGATCCGGAGCTGTTCGACACGTTCCACCTGCTGGCCGCCCAGTCCGAAGGGGTCGTGGAGGCCCACCGCGAGGTGCTCACCGGTCAGCTCACGGTGATCGTCGCCGACGGGGTGGCCAGCGGGGAGTTCGACGTGGCGGACCCCGCCCTCGCGGCGCGGGCGGTGCTGCAGGCCACCACCCGGTTCCACCATCCGGCCCACGTGTCGGAGTGGGACGAGCCGGTCCTGGAGGACGAACTGGCGCTGGTGCTGGCGCTGCTTCTCGACGGCCTGCGCGTGCGCCGGGCGAGCTGAGCGGCGCTCCTTTGCTGTCCGTCGGCGGGCAGCGCCTCACCCCTCGCACGGCCGGGCAGGCCGGTCGCACTCCGCGATCAGGCGTGCCCGCAGCGGCGCGGCGCGCTCGGCGAACGAGCGCTGCGCCTGCACGTACTCGTGCCGGCCCTCGACGGTCTCCACCCGCACCGGCGGGTAGCCCAGATCGGCGAGGTCGTACGGCGACGCCCGCATGTCCAGCGTGCGGATCTCGCGGGCCAGCGCGAAGGCGTCGGCGACCAACTCGCTCGGGACCAGCGGGGAGAGCTTGTACGCCCACTTGTAGAGATCCCTGCGTATCCTCATGCCAGGCAACTTCGAGGGAGGGAACGCAGGGATGGACGTCGTCATCTACGCACGGCTCAGCCTGGACAAGCTGGGTAACGAGCTGGGCGTTGATCGGCAGCTCGAAGCCTGCCGGGAGTTGGCAGCTCGTCAGGGCTGGACGGTGACGCGGGAGCTGATCGACAACAGCATCAGCGCCACGACCGGCCGGGTCCGGCCGGCGTTCGAGAAGCTGCTCACCCTGAGCCCGAAGCCGGACGCCATCATCGTCTGGCATCTCGACCGGCTCGTCCGCCTCACCCGTGAGCTGGACCGGGTGATCAGCTACGGCGTACCCGTCCACGCCGTGACCGCAGGGATGCTGGACTTGAGCAACCCGACCGGCATCCTGATGGCGAACGTGGTCACGGCGTTCTCTCAGTTCGAGGGCCAGCAGAAGGCTGCTCGTCAGCGTCTGGCAGCCACGCAGCGCGCTTCCCAGGGCCGACCCTGGTGGTCAGCTCGACCCTTCGGATACGAGCGCGACGGAACACCTCGTGGTGGTGAAGCCGAGGCCGTTCAGCGTGCGTACCAGGATCTGTTGGCGGGGCGCTCCCTCTTGTCGATCGCCGACGAGTGGAACCGTCAGGGCATGCTCACCACCAGGGGAAGGAGATGGACGGGAGCAACCGTTCGTCAGCTCCTCATGTCTGCCAGGAACTGCGCTATCCGGACGTACGCAGGGGATGAGGTTGGCCCGGGTAACTGGGATGCCCTGGTGCCCGAGGAGATCTACCGGTCCGCTGTCCGTGTGCTCAACTCTCCTACCCGTAAGACTGGTGGTGGCGGTCCCCGTCGCAGCCTGCTGACGGGCGTCGCTACCTGTGCCAACTGTGGTGGCCCCATCCGCACGGCATGGCGTGGACGGAAGGGCGAGCAGGGTAGCTACGCCGTCTATGAGTGCAAGTTCAAGCACTGCGTATCCCACCGTCAGGACGAGGCTGACACCATGGTCAGTGAGCGTGTGATCCGGTTCCTGACCGCGCCGCAGTTCGCGGAAGCGTTCGAGCAGAGCGAGGATGACCTGCCTGCTCAGCAGATGAGGGACGAGCTGGGGAGCCTGCGGTCACGGCTCGATGATCTGGCCACCGATTACGCTGCCGGGCTCGTTACGCGATCGCAGTTCCTGACTGCATCCCAGACCATGCGCAGTCGGGTGGATGAGTTGGAGGATCAGCTATCCCAGTTGGGGAGTGACAGCGCCGTCAAGGGCGTCACCGGGATGACGGACGAGCAGGTGCGCCGTCACTGGGACGGGTTGGACGTAGACCGCAAGCGGTCCCTGATCCTCGCGGTTGTCGTGAGCTGTCGTCTCCGCCAGAAGGGGCGTGGCGTTCGCCGCACCGATGAGCGGCATGTCGATGTGTTGTTCAGGGCGGGAGACCCCGCGAAGGTTGCGAGCATCTGACCCGGGGGAGGACCGAACCGGGGAGAGGGCCCCGAAGGGGCTCATCTTCGGACTCCTGATCTTCGGGCTCTCCGCCGACGCATGAACCAGGTAGTGCAGCGATCCTGTGGCGCGGACGCTTCGCGGCAGCGCCCCTGCATCCCAGTGCTACTGGTATCCAGCTATATACGGATTAGAGACCCTTCGGGGTCTATCTAAGATCTACTGCTTACAGGTTATGGATCTACAGCAGAACAGCACTACTCCTACGGAGTAGTTCCTTGGTACGCGCGCGCAGGGGCGCGCGCCTACGCGCGTAGGAGGAACATCCTCCCCGGCTTCCCGCAGCTGCGTCACCCTGCCGACGTTGGCGCTCCTGACAGCTCGGCCAGCAGTTCCTGCGAGGGCCGCAACGGTGCGAGGAGGTCTTGCACGTATGCCGCACGTTGTTCGTCGCTGGCGTCCTGCCACCACTCGCCTGCCTGAGCCAGGTGAGCGCGGACGGCCTCTACGCGGTGGGGGTGCGCATCGGCGTTCCGCCAGGTGTGCCATCCTTGGCCCGGGTCGGCGGCCTCAAGGGCGTCAACCAGGCGATGCTGGATGGCGGCTATGAACGGGCTGCCTGCGTAGACGCTTCCAAGGTCCTCGGACTTGCACTCCATGAGCATGCGATGAAGCGCCAGGACCTCGTAGTAGCCCTCGACTCGTACCGCCTCGACATCCACCGCTCAAGCTTGCCCGATGCCGTCGGCCTGGCTCTTGGCCGGCTCCATCGCTCCCTGAGGATCTTCAACCCTCCCAGAGCGCCGCTGAGTCATCGAGTTGACCTTGGGGCCAGATCCCCGCTTCTGGGCAACCTTGGAACCGGGGCAAGATGGTGGATGCTATGACGCAGCGGTGCGGAGAGGGTGTCTCAGGGGGTCATGCCCCCACCCTTGCCGGTGGCTCCGCTCCGTCAAGCAGCGCCGCACACACATCGATCAACCGGGCGCGTAGTCGGCCCGCGCGCTGCGAGAACTCGCGTTGACGAGCGACGTACTCGGCCTTGCCCTCGGGTGTCTCGATGGCCACCGCCGGTTCCCCGTAGGAGGAGAAGTCGTACGGGGACGCCTGCATGTCGAGTAGCCGGATGTCCCTCGCCAGCTCGAAGCAGTCGAGCGCCAGATCCCCCGGAACCGCAGGGCCCAGCTTGGTTGCCCACTTGTGGCAGTCCATCGAGGCATGCAAGCAGCCCGGCTGGTCAAGCTCTACCTGGCTCTCCCTCGTTGGTTGGAGCCGGTTGAGGCTGACCGCGTCAGGGGTGAAGAACCGGAACGCATCGAAGTGCGTGCAGCGGATCTGGTGAGACTCGACTACCGCGTCAGTTCCCTCTTGCCCAAGTCGCAGGGGGAGTGGATGCCGATGTTCCCGTTGGCGGTACACCATCGCCCACTCGTGCAGGCCGAAGCAGCCAGTGAAGGCTGGTCGTGACGCGATCGCGGACATCAGTCGATGGATGAAGCGCACCGACTCGGCCCGGTCGGCGAGGAACGCTGCGACGTCGAAGCCCACGACTCCGTCCGCGTCCGTGGCGTACCAACGCCACAGTCGGTGTGGGGCAGGGCCGTTCGGTCCGGGCTCCAAGGAGATGCCGACGCCCGGGTGCCAGCGTCGGAGCACGGAGGGCCTGGTGCCGTAGTAGTCGTACAAGAAGTCATCGATCGCGTGGCGTTCCCTGGTGGCCTTGCGGGCTCGATGTCCGGCAGTGAGGGAGTCGGCGCGCTCCTCGTGTGCCCGTGAGAGGGCAGCCCAGGTGGAAGCGGGCAGGGGAGTCACTGGTCTCGACCCCTGTTGTCCGCTTCGTGCCGCTTCGATACCCCCCACCTTCGGAAGGTGCCTGAGTTGCGCATGCGCAGATCCATGTTGGCGTGCAGGCAGCCCGGCTGCTCCAGCGTGTGCTGTGTCTCCCTGGACGGGGCGAGCAGGTTCAGCGGCCGGGCCGGGGCGGTGAAGAACCGGTACGCGTCGAAGTGGCTGCACCGGATCCGGTTCGCCTCCACCGTCCGAGCGGTCTCCTCCGGGCTGAGCCGCAGCGGCCAGGCGTTGTGCCGTACCTCCGCCTGGGTCTGCCGGTAGACCATCGCCCACTCGTGCATCCCGAAGCAGCCGAGGTGCGGTTGGCGGCCGGCGGTCGCGGCGAGGAGCGTACGGATCCAGTCGATCGACTCGGCGCGCCGGGCGCGCACCGCGGTCGTGTCGAGGGTCACACCCTCGCCGGTCGCGCGGTAGTCGCGACCGAACTCGGTCAGGTCGGCGCCGCGCAGCAGCACGCCCGGCCCGGGGTGCCAGCGACGCAGCTGCGCCGGGCGGTGCGAATAGTGCCGCGCCTGCCAGTCGGCCGCGTCGAGCACGGCTACCGGGGTGAGGGCGGCGGTCATCGCACCAGCGTACGACCGCCACCCACCCGGCCGGTCAGGGCACGTCCACCCGCACACCGGGGGAGAAGACCCCGCTGCGCAGCTCCAGCTGCTTCGGCGGCTCCCGCCCGTCGACGCTGAAGACCAACGGCAGGACCACCCGGCTCCCGGCCGCCAGCGGCTGGGCGAAGACGTCCCGACCGAGGTTGGCCATCCGGGTCGCCGGCTCGTCGGTGGTCACGAAGCGGCCACCCGGCAGGTACGCCCGCTGCAACTCCCCGTGCCAGGCCTGATGCTCCGGGGTCAGGTTGCGAACCCCGACGGTGGCCTGACACTGCCGGCGGCCGGCGTCGCCCGGCGCGGCGCAGGCGACCCGGTACACGGTGAACTCGAAGGCCGACTCGCGCAGCGGCACCCCCATCGGCCCGGCGACGCCCTTGCCGTGCCAGGCACCGCTCGTCGGCTGGCTGTCGGTGTCGATCGAGGTGACCTGGCGGGTGGCCGTCCAGCCGGCCACGCCGACCACCCCGGCGAGGACCGCCACGGCCGAGGTGACGAGCAGCCAGACGGGGGGCTTACGCCGCCGTACCGTCGCCCGGGGCGTGGCCGGGCGGGGGTAGATGGTGCCGCGACCGTGCCGGGGGTCGCGGGCGGCTCCCTCGCCGCCGTCGCCGGCGGCGAGGGCCGAGGCGACCGGCCGCCGCCGTCGCCGCCACAGCCACCACCCCGTCGTCCCGCCGAGCAGCACCACGGCGGCCGGCACGCCGACCAGTACCGGCGTCCGCTGCCACGCCGGGGTCGACGTGTCCTTCTCGGGCGCACCCGCCGCCGCGTTCCAGGTGGCGGTGGCGCAGTCGTACGGCCGCTTGCCGTCGCTGGTGAAGGCGCAGGCGGGTGCCGTCATCGGCTGACCCGTCGGCGCCTGCGCCAACGAGGTGTTCAGCGTGGTGACGCTGTTCGCCGGCAGCTTCAGCCGCCAGGTCACCTCGCTCGCCGACTGGCCCGCGATGCGGCTGGCCTGGCCGCCGGCCGAGATGATCGAGGGCGCGGCTCCGGCCGGCAACTCCTGCCGGACGGTGGTGTCCACCGGCGAGCCGCCGGTGTTGCGCACGTGGATCCGGTACGCCGGGGCCGGTGTGGGCACCGGGGCCACCGCGACGCTGACCGGCGGTTTCGGTGGCGGTGGCAGCGCCCGGGTGGGCGTGGGGACCGCCGGCGGCGCCGCGGGCATGCCCGGCTGCTGGGACGGCGACGGCGAAGAACCCGAGGACGAGGGCTCCGGCGCCACCGCCGGTCGTGGCCGCGCGGCGGCCGGGTCGGGCATCACCGCGGGCAGGGCCGGCACGGCGGCGAGGATGCCGAGGCAGTGTACGAACACCGCGAGGGCCTTGTGGTGTCGTGTCGATGCAGGCATGCGAACGAACCTCCGGAGCCGACGCTAGGGGCGGGGACACGTCGTGCGGGTACGACTTGGCCAAACCCGCCCGGCCGGCCGCCGGGTCGCGTACGCTCCGCGGCCCCGCCCGCCGCAGGGCACTCCCGCGCCCAGTGGCCGTCGCGTGGCGTGCCGGTTCGCGTCGTACCCTCCGCTGATGCTCGCCGGGCCCCGCCTGCGGCGTCGGCGGTGGCCGCGGCGGCGGCCGGGCTAGATTTGCCGGGTGCGTATCGTTCGTTTCGCTCATGCCAATGGATTTTCGTTCGGGGTCGCCGAGGGCGAGACGTCGGCCGGGCTGGAGGGCCTGACCGTCGCCGAGATCGAGGGGCACCCCTTCGGCGAGATCAAGTTCACCGGCGCCCGCTGGGCCCTCTCCGATGTGCGGCTGCTCTCGCCGATCCTGCCGAGCAAGGTCGTCTGCGTCGGCCGCAACTACGCCGAGCACGCCGCCGAGCACGGCAGCGAGGTCCCGAAGGAGCCGCTGCTCTTCCTCAAACCGTCCACCTCGGTGATCGGTCCGCGCGACGCGATCCGGCTGCCGATCTTCTCGAAGCAGGTCGAGCACGAGGCGGAGCTCGCCGTGGTGATCGGGGCGACGGGTGCCCGCCGCGCCGACCGGGCCGCCGCGGAGCGGGCCATCTTCGGCTACACCTGTGCCAACGATGTGACCGCCCGGGACCTCCAGCGTTCCGACGGCCAGTGGACCCGGGCGAAGGGCTTCGACTCGTTCTGCCCCATCGGCCCCTGGATCACCACCGGCCTGGACGTCTCCGACCTCGAGATCCGGTGCGAGGTGGGTCCCGACCCGGACGCCATGGAGGTGCGCCAGCTGGGGCGTACCCGGGACATGGTCTTCGACGTGCCGGCGCTCGTCTCGTACATCTCGCACGTGATGACGCTGCTACCCGGCGACATCGTTCTGACCGGTACGCCGGCGGGGGTTAGCCCGCTCACCGACGGGGATACGGTCACGGTGCGGATCGAGGGGATCGGCGAGCTCACCAACCCGGTGCTACCGGTCGCCTGATCCGGCTCCGACGCCCTGAAACCGCAGCTCAGGCTGGGTTTGGGGGGTTGGATTTGGCCTGTTGGCGGCGGGAGGGTAAAGTTCATTCCCGGCGCCGCAAGGGGCCAATGGGGTATGGGGTAATTGGCAGCCCGACTGATTCTGGTTCAGTTAGTCTAGGTTCGAGTCCTGGTACCCCAGCAACCGGTGTTCGCGAGAACGCCGGTCGCTGGATTCTGAAGTCCGCGCTCTGCTCCGTGAGGGGTCGGGCAGGTGTCTGATAGGGTTCAGCGGCGCCGCTCGCAGGAGCGGTAAGGGAAGGTTCTGGCCCCGTCGTCTAGCGGCCCAGGACGCCGCCCTCTCAAGGCGGTAGCGCCGGTTCGAATCCGGTCGGGGCTACATCGGGTGCGGCCCGTCTCGTTTCGGCGAGGCGGGCCGTTCCTTCTGCGGGGTCTACCCGCGTGGACCCGGTCCACACCCCTCGGCGGGGCGTCGCTAAACTACAGCGGCACCGCCCACCGGGCGGGTGTAGCACGGAATGTGCCTGGCCCCGTCGTCTAGCGGCCCAGGACGCCGCCCTCTCAAGGCGGTAGCGCCGGTTCGAATCCGGTCGGGGCTACGTCACGGGAAGGCC
>NZ_SMKG01000022.1 GCF_004348525.1 Micromonospora sp. 15K316
CGGGGGGTCAGGTGTTGTAGTGCTGGTCGTGGGCCTGGCGGGGGGCGCAGACCGACGCGCGGGAGCAGGAGCAGCGGGAACCGTCGGCGTCCAGCCGGACCGTCAGCGAGTCGCGCGGGACGCTGTGGCCGACCACCCGGCCGTCACCCTCCGGTGTGGAGACCCTCGCACCGACCGCCGGCGCCGTCTCCTGGAACCGCTGGTACAGCGGGTGCTCGTACTTCAGGCAGCACATCAGTCGGCCGCACGCCCCGGAGATGCGCAGCGGGTTGAGTGGAAGGTCCTGGTCCTTCGCCATCCGGATAGTGACCGGCTCGAAGTCGGTGAGGAAGGTCGCGCAGCAGAGATCCCGCCCGCAGGAGCCGATGCCCCCCTGCACCCGGGCCGAGTCCCGGGCCGAGAGCTGACGCAGCTCGACCCGGCAGTGCAGGGTCGCCCCCAGATCGCGGACCAGGGAGCGGAAGTCCACCCGGTGCGGGGCGGTGAAGTAGACGGTGCTGCGCTCCCCGCCGGCCTCGGCGGAACCGAGCACATGGTCGACGGCCACCACCTTCATCGGCAGCCCGTGCGCCCGGATCAACCGCTTCGCGGCCACCTTCGCCTCGGCCTTACGGCGGCGCAGCGCCTCGTCACGGCGGAGGTCGTCCTCGCCGGCCACCCCGGCCAGCCTGGGGAAGCCGTCCGTGTCCTCGCTGACCCACTGCGCGGCCCAGACGCACTCCGCCACCTCGGGCCCGTCGTCCGTGGGCACCAGCACCTTGTCACCGACCTGCGGGCGGAACTCGCCGGGGTCGAGGTAGTAGAGGCGCCCGTACCGGTTGAAACTGACCGCGCAGAGCATGCCCATGCCCCCCACCCTACGACGAATCGGTGCCCCGCGTCGGGGCCGCCGTCGCCGCCCGGCTACACCGTGCAGCCATCCATGGGAGTCGAATCGAATGACTCGACGGCCAACCCGTCGTGCCGTTGGTCCTCGCCCGGACGGCTGAATCCGGGCCGCGACGGGCGACAAACGGCCCGCGGGCGCGTTGAGTGAGGACCAGACCTGCGGGGGGTGCAGGGGGAAGACCACGGCGTCGCCGACGGCAGCGGGTTCGGCCCGGTGCCCGAACGCGACGCCGTGGGCCGTCCGGGGTCACCACCCGACGCGGGTGGTGCCGTCGTAGCGGGGGCGGCCCACCACCGTGGGGCGCCACGTCGCCTCGGCGAGACTCGGCCCCCACTGCCGCAGCAGCGTCTCCGCCCCGTCGTACGCGACGCAGAGCACCGCCAGCACCCGCGCGGCGATCTCCGCCGCCTCCGTCACGCGCGGACCGGCAGACCCCGGTCGGGCCGCCGCCCCGGTCAGCACGGAGGTCGCGGCGACCACCGCCACGGCCTCGGCCGAGCGGAGTACGTCGGCGAGCGCCCGGGCCAGCGCGAGCCGGCTGCCCTCGATCCAGTCGGCGAGCGCGTCGGCGTAGCCCGCCGTGGAATCGAGCCGGCCGACGAGGCTGTCCGGCCCCTCGTCCAGGTGGCGCAGGAGCGCCGCCCGCGACTGCCCGTACGCCTCGGCGGCCGGCCCGGACCAGAGCATCGGATCGGTGAGCGTGGTGGAGACGTCGTCGTAGCCGCGGACCAGCCGACGCACCCCGTGACCCGCGTCGGCCATGGGCGTGGGGCGCAGCTCCAGGAAGTGGCGCACCGCCTCACCGGGGAGCACCTGCATCCGGCGCAGCAGCGGCCAGACCCGATGCTCGTCGGGGGCACCGGCGGCGAGCAGTGTGTCCACCCGGCGCAGCAGGTCGAGCCCCGGTTCGGCGAGGCGGTCCAGGGCGTCCATCACGCCTCCCCGGCCAGCCGCCGCCGGACCCCCCGGTCGACGTCGACGTAGTGGTCGGCGGCTTCCCGCACGGCTGACGCGGCGGCGTTGAGCCGGCCGGCGGCCATGCGGGCCTCGCGGGACCGGTTGTCGGTGGCCGCCGTCCACTGCCGGTGCAACGCGCGACCGATCTCGCCCGGCCGACCGGGCGCGTCGGCGCCGAACGCGGCCTGCGGCGGGTCGCTCGCGGTGACGGTGTGGGACAGCGTGGTGAGGGTGGCGGTGGCCTCGTCGAGGCGGGCGGCCAGCGCCCGCAGCGCGTCCATCTCAGGCCCCCGCGAGCGGTCGGTAGGCGGCGAAGGTCTCGTTGTGCAGCTTCTCCCGGGCCCACTCGGCGGCGTCCGCTGCGGCGGTGACGGCGGCCTGCACTGAATTGGCCACGTCACGGGGGTTGCGGGCATGCAGCGGGCCGAGGAAGCGGACGTCGGTGATCCGGCCACCGGCGGTCACCACCACCTCGACCAGCCCGTCCGGCGAGCGCACGGTGACCTCGACGGTCGACACCGCCTGGTCGAACTCGGCCTGGAGCGACTCGATCCGGCGGTAGCGCCGCACCGCCTCCTCGATCCACGCCTCGTCGATTTCCCCCCGTGGCATCGGCGGACTCCTCCCCCGGCTCATCCTCACTGAGCGTGGCTTCCCCGTCACCACGGCATGCCCCGGACCGTACCGTATGGAAATCGAACCTGTCGATGCCTGTGGACGAGCGGTCCGGCAGGCGGGATCCGCGCCGGGCTCCGGTCAGCCCTTCCAGAGGGCGAGCATCATCGCCTCGACGGCGATCCGTGGCTTCACGTTCGCCTCGAGGGCCGCGCGGCAGGTGAGCACGGCCTCCAGTCGGCGCAACGCTCCCTCGGCGTCCCACTTCTGCGCGCCGGCGGCCGCCACCTCGGCGGTGTCGGTGTGCACCGGCGCGACCGGTGCGCGTAGCGCCACGGTGAGCGCGTCCCGGTAGAAGCCGGCCAGGTCGACCAGCGCCCGGTCCAGCGCGTCCCGCTGGGCCCGGGTGGCCCGCGACTTCTGGCGCTTCTCCAGCTCCTTGAGCTGCCCGGCGGCGCCCCGGATGGCGCCGGCGGCGCCCCGGCCGGTGCCGCCCGCCCCGAGCGCCGTCTCCAGGGCAGTCCGCTCGGCGGCGTCGGCCTCCGCCACGGACGCCTCGGCCTCCGCCTCGGCGGCCTCGATCAACGCGGACGCCGCGTCGAACGCCGCGCCCACCCCGGTGAGCCGGCGCGGGACCGCGAGCACGGCGTCGCGCCGCTTGCGGGCCTCCGGGTCGCGGGCCAGCCGTCGGGCCCGGCCCACGTGCCCCTGGGCGGCGGCCGCCGCCCACTGCGCCACGTCGGGGGCGACGCCGTCCCGGCGGACCAGCACCTCGGCCACCGCGGCGGGCGGCGGCTGCCGCAGCGGTACGACCCGGCACCGCGACCGGATCGTCACCGAGACGTCGTCCGGGTGGGTGGACGGGGCGCAGAGCAGGAAGACCGTACGCGGGGGCGGCTCCTCGATCGCCTTGAGCAGCGCGTTGCCGGCCGCCTCGGTGAGCCGGTCGGCGTCCTCGATGATCACCACCTGCCAGCGCCCGCCGGACGGGGTGCTGGCGGCCCGCAGCACCAGCGCCCGCATCTCGCCGACGCCGATGGAGAGCCCCTCCGGCACCACCAGCCGGACGTCCGCGTGCGTGCCCGTCATCGTGGTGTGGCAGCCGGGGCACTCACCGCAGCCCGTGCCGTACGCGCACTGCAGGGCGGCGGCGAAGGCGCGCGCCGCCACCGACCGCCCGGAGCCCGGCGGCCCGGTGAAGATCCAGGCGTGGGTCATCCCGGCGCCCGGGTCGGCGGCGGGCGCGGCCTCGTCGACAGGCGCGCCGTCGACGGGCCCCGCCGGCACGAGCGCCCGCTCGCCGGCGGCGTGCCGCAGCACGGCGGCCGCCGCCGCGGCGGCCCGGCGCAGCGTGGCGACCGCCTCGTCCTGACCGACCAGGTCGGCGAAGACGTCCGGCATCAGGTCCGTTGCTCCATCGTCACCAGCTCCGCGTCGGATAACTCCGGCTGCACGGAGGTGTCCGGTCCCTGCGCCCGGCGCGGGTGCACGATCCCGGCCGGGTCGCCGAGCAGCTCGTCGACCCGCTGCGCCACCAGCCGGGCGATCTCCTCCAGCGGCCGGCCGGCGTCGAGCACCAGGTAGCGCTTCGGGTCGGCGGTGGCGAGGTCGAGGAACGCGTACCGGACCCGCTCGTGGAAGGCCACGGACTCGGCCTCCAGCCGGTCGGCGGACTCGCCGCGGGCCGCCGCCCGGGAGAGCCCGGTGCGCGGGTCGACGTCGAGCAGCACCACCAGGTCCGGCTTGAGCCCGCCGGTGGCCCAGGAGGAGAGCCAGGAGACCTCGTCGACCGGGAGCGTGCGCCCCGCCCCCTGGTACGCCAGGGAGGAGTCGACGTACCGGTCGCTGATCACCACACCGCCCCGGGTCAACGCCGGGCGGACCACCGTGGCCACGTGGTGGGCGCGGTCGGCCGCGTAGAGCAGCGCCTCGGCGCGCGGCGACGGCGCCTCCCCCTCGGCGGTGTCGAGCAGCAGCGACCGGATCCGCTCACCCACCGGCGTGGCACCCGGCTCGCGGGTGACCACGACGTCGCGGCCCTGCATGCGCAGCCGGTCGGCGAGCAGCGCGAGCTGGGTGGACTTCCCGGCGCCCTCGCCGCCCTCGAAGACCACGAAGAGCCCGTTGGAGACGAACGGCTCGGCGGGCATGAGCGGACGGCCCCGGATCGAGCCCCAGAGGTCGGCCAGGACGGGTACGCCCTTCTTGTCGTCCATCTGCCCGAACGCGCTGATGCCGGCGAAGATGCCGGCCGCGCCGGCGGCGAGCAGCAGCAGCCGGGTCGAGGAGACCGAGACGCCCAGGTCGGCGATCTCCAGCTTGCGGGAGCCGCCGACACCGGCGAGCAGGCTGCTCAGCGCGATCGCCAGGATCAGCACCAGCCGGGTACCGATCTGCACGACCGCGAAGACCCGCCCGCGCACCTCGTCGGCGATCTCCCCGCCGAGCAGCGTGGTGCCGGCCAGGAAGGCCATTCCGGCTCCGGCGCCGACCAGGATCGCCCCGACGATCGCCATCGACAGGTGGATGGCGAAGGCGAGGGTCATGACCGCCGCGCTGGCCAGCACGATGCTCATGCCGAACCAGCGGCGCCGGGACATCTCCTTGACGATCATCGGGCCGAGCCCGATGCCGAGCGCCAGGCCGATGAAGATCGCACCGAAGAGCAGGAAGAAGGCGGCGTCGCCGGCACCGAGCGAGTTCGCGAAGAACCGGGCGGTGCCGATCACGATGCCGCCACCGGCGAACGCGCCGAAGATGCCGAGCACCAGGCCCCGGACCAGTCGGGTGTGGGAGATGAACCGCCAGCCCTCGACGAACTGCCGGGTCATGCTCTGCTCGGCGTGCTCCTGCTTGCCGCCCCGGGTCTGGCTGATCTCCTTGATCCCGAACGCCACCACCACGGCGGTGGCGAGCCGGGAGAAGGAGTTGAACCAGAGCGCCAGCTGGGCCGGCTCCGCCCAGCCGGGGACCTCACCGCCGGTCGCCGCCCGCACGCTGCGGTCGAGCCCCGCGATGGCCAGCGCGGCGAGCACCGGCGTCAGGCCGTACGTGGTGATGAGGGTGAGCTGGTTGGCCGTCTCCAGCCGGGCACGCGGGATCAGGTTGGGTACCGCGGCCTCCTTGGCCGGGATCCACATCAGGGTGATCGACTCGATCAGGAAGGTGGCGATCGCCGCCCAGGTGACCACGAGGCCACCGCTGGCGCCGGTGAGGGCGTACAGCGGGATCGAGGCGAAGAGCACGAAACGCAGCAGGTCGCAGATGACCATGGTCCAGCGCCTGTCGAACCGGTCGGCGAAGACGCCGGCGAGCGGCCCGAGCACCAGCGCCGGCAACAGCCGTACGGCGATCACACCACCGAACGCGGCGCCCTGCGCCGTGCTGCCCTGCACCTGCGCCGCGGCGAAGACGGAGGTAGCCAGGAGGCCCAGCCAGTCGCCGAAGGAGGCGACACCGAGCACGAGCCAGAGCCGGCGGAACGGTCGGATGCGCAGCACCGAGCGGATCGCGTTGTAGCCGGACCGGTCGGTCTGGGGCGGGGTGCCCGGTTGGCTCGCGGCGCCGCCGACCTGCCCCTCGGCGCTGCCGAGCGGGGCGGTGGAACTCTCGACCGGGCCCGGCGGGCCGTCGGGCTGGCTGGCGGACGGCGACACGCCGGGCGACTCGCCGTTGTTCTGGCTTTCGATGGCCGTACCTCCACGTGCCGGCCCATCGCTGGGCATCCCCGGTGGAACACTCTAGACCCGGTGGGCTGCGGTCCCACCCTGACATTCTCCTGCTCGCCGAGCCTAGGCCGCCGGGACCATCACCCGCAGCCGGGCGTACGCGAGGCTATTTCGCATTGACCGCCGGACAGTTAGCGTGCACACGTGGCCATCGAACGCGACGAACTTCGCGAGCGCCTGGAACGGGCGACCGCCCACCTGGATCCGCCGTACGCCGTGGTCGACCTGGCCGCCTTCGACGCCAACGCGGCCGAGTTGGTCGGCCTCGCCGCCGGCAAGCCGCTCCGGCTCGCCAGCAAGTCGGTACGCAGCCGCGAGTTGATCGCCCGGGCCCTGGCCCGGCCGGGCTGGCGGGGCGTGATGGCGTTCACCCTGCCCGAGGCGATCTGGCTGGTCCGGGCCGGCGTCTGCGACGACGTGCTGGTGGCGTACCCGAGCGCCGACCGGGGCGCGCTCGCCGCGCTGACCGCCGACCCCGACCTCGCCGCGGCGATCACGTTGATGATCGACAGCACCGACCAGCTCGACCTGATCGACGGCGTGCGTGCCGCCGACCGCCGGCCCGAACTCCGGGTCTGCCTCGAACTCGACGCCTCCTGGCGGCCGATGGGTGGGCGGGTGCACGTCGGCGTACGGCGCTCCCCGGTGCACGGCGCGGCGGCGGCCGGCGCGTTCGCCGCCACGGTCGCCGGGCGCGCCGGCTTCCGGGTGGTCGGCCTCATGGCGTACGAGGCGCAGATCGCCGGCCTCGGCGACGCGCCGCCCGGGCAGGCGTTGCTCGGTCAGGCGATCCGCCTGGCCAAGCGTGGCTCGTACCGGGAACTGCTCGCCCGGCGGGGCGCGGCGGTGGCGGCCGTACGCGAGCACGCCGACCTGGAGTTCGTCAACGGCGGCGGCACCGGCAGCGTGGCCGCGACCAGCGCCGACCCCGCGGTCACCGAGGTCACCGCGGGATCGGGTCTCTACGGTCCGACCCTCTTCGACGCGTACCGCGCCTGGCGCCCCACCCCGGCGGCCTACTTCACCTGCTCGGTGGTGCGCCGGCCGGCCCCCGGCCTCGTCACGGTGCTCGGCGGCGGCTGGATCGCCTCCGGTCCGGCCGCGGCCAGCCGACTGCCCCGGCCGGTCCTCCCGGCCGGACTGAAACTGCTCGGCCCCGAGGGCGCGGGCGAGGTGCAGACGCCGCTGACCGGCGCCGCCGCGGACACACTCCGCGTCGGCGATCGGGTGTGGTTCCGGCACGCCAAGGCCGGTGAGCTCGGCGAGCACGTCAACGAGCTGCACCTGGTCGAAGGGGACACGGTCGTCGCGACGGCGCCCACCTACCGGGGGGAGGGGCACGCCTTCCTCTGACCCGGTCCCCCGCGCCGGCCCGGGCGCCGCACGCGGGGTTCGTCGCGCAGGCGGGGTCCTCGCCGCACGCGCGGGATCGGCGCCGCGTGTGCCGGATCGGCGCCGCGCATGCGGCATCGGCGCAGCAGACGGGGTCGTGGCGCCGCGCGCCGGTTCGTCGCCGCACACGCGGGATCGTCGCCGCACACGCGGGATCGTCGCCGCACACGCGGGTCGAGCCGGGCCGGGCGGCGCGGACCGGCCGGCCCGCACGTCGGTCCGGGACCGATCGGGCCGGCCGGACGGCTCAGCCGGCCCGGGCGCCGTCGGTCGCGGCGTCGACCTGACGGTGCAGGTACTCCCGGATCAGTGCCTTCGCCTCGGCCAGCACCCGGTCGTCCCCCTCGGTACTCCGGCGGAACGCGAGCTTGATGAGCGCGTCGGCCGTCTCCACGGCGACTTCCAGGTGGAAGCGGAGCTCGGGGACATCGGTGAGCCCGAAGCGCTCGGTGAGCACCCGGGCCAACTGGTCCGCGATCACCCCGTTGTTGTCCCGCTGCTCATCGAGCAGGTGCAGGTCGACCACGTCGCCGAAGTGCAGGGTACGGAAGCCCGGAACGGTGCGGTGCATCGTGATGTACTCGTCGATGCTCGCGTCGACGCCGTCCCACCAGTGGGTCAGGTCGTCCGAGGCGAACCGCTCGTCGAGCCGCTGGAGGTAGGACTCCATCGTGCGCAGGGTCAGCGCCTGCACGATCGCCCGCTTGTCCGGAAAGAACTGGTAAACCGACCCGATCGCCACCTCGGCACGCTCGGCGAGCAAGGTCGTGGTCAGCCCCTCGTACCCCACCTCGTCGACGAGTTCGGCGCAGGCGTCCAGCATCCGCTGGACTCGCGCGACACTTCGACCCTGCACCGGTACGCGGCGCAGCGGCCCGGTCGTGGCAGCTGGTGTGGACACTCGGCGCCACCCCCCTTCGACGGATGAACATATCTGCACGTCACTAGCTCGTGACTACCGGTACAACGAGCGGACCTCAGTTGCGGTATTTACCAGCGACAACGTTCCTGATATGAAGTCACTTCATATTCACATCGAGGAGCGCGCATGGCCGGCACCGCACCGTCCACCGTCCCCTGGTCCAACTGGGCCGGCAACCAACGCGGTGCCGCCATCATCCTGCGCCCCGGCTCCGTCGCCGACGTCGTCGATACCGTTCTCGCCACCCGGGACGCCGGCGGACGGCTCCGGGTCGCGGGCAGCGGCCACTCGTTCACCCCGATCGCCCTCGCCGACGACCGGCGGATGGAGCTGTCGGCGCTCGACACCGGCGTACGGGTCGACGCCGAACGGCGGCTCGTCACCGTGCCCGCGGGGACGACGCTGCACGCGCTCAACGACCTGCTCGCCCGGCACGGCCTCGCGCTGCCCAACCTGGGCGACATCGACGCGCAGACCGTCGCCGGGGCGATCTCCACGGGCACCCACGGCACCGGCGCCGGGTACGGCTGCCTGGCCACCTTCGTCGAGGCGATCACGCTGGTCACCGGGGCCGGCGAGGTGCTGCACTGCTCGGCCGAGGAGAACTCCGACGTCCTCGCCGCCGCCCGGGTCTCACTCGGCGCGCTCGGCGTGCTGGTCGAGGTGACGCTGCGCGTCGTGGACGCGTTCGTGCTGCACGCGCACGAGCGGCCGGCGCCCCTCGGTGACGTGCTGGCCGGGCTGCCGGAGCTCGTCGAGGCGCACGACCACGTCGAGTTCTACTGGTTCCCGTACACGGCCCGGGTGCAGGTGAAGGCGAACGACCGGGTGCCCGTCGACGATCGGCCGCTGTCGCGGCTGCGCGGCTGGCTGGACGACGAGTTCCTCTCCAACACCGTCTTCGCGGGTGCCTGCCGGGTCGGACGCGCCGTACCGGCCCTCGCCCCGACCATCAGCGCCATCTCCGCGCGGGCGCTCACCGAACGCCACTACACCGGGCGCTCCGACGCGGTCTTCTGCACCTCGCGCCGCGTCCGCTTCGTGGAGATGGAGTACGGTCTGCCCCGCGCCGCGCTCGGCGAGGCACTCGACGCGCTGCGACGGATCGTCGACGGGCTGCCGTTCAAGGTGCTCTTCCCGGTCGAGGTGCGCTTCACGGCGGCCGACGACATCTGGCTCTCCCACGGGTACGGCCGCGACTCCGTATACCTCGCCATCCACCAGTACGTCGGCATGCCGTACGAGCCGTACTTCACCGCCTTCGAGCGTGTCGCCGAGGAGCTCGGTGGCCGGCCGCACTGGGGCAAGCTGCACTGGCGGGACGCGGAGTCGCTGGCCCCCGCGTACCCCCGCTGGGCCGACTTCCACGCCGTCCGCGACCGCCTGGACCCCGACCGCGTCTTCACCAACCCCCACCTCACCCGCATCCTGGGCGCCTAACCCCGCAATCTTGGAACGAAAACGCCCCTATCACGGCAGATTCGTACCAAGATCTTCGCGCTATCCACAGGGACCGATAGAGCTCAAGAGATTGCGGCATGGTGGGGAGGTGAGGGGGCATGGGCGACAGGGACGGAGGCGAGGCGGCTGGGCGGCGCTACGCCGGGCTTTGCCGGCGGACGACGCCGATGAACTGACTTGGCTACTGTTCCACCAGGATGATGTGATCCGGCTCGACCAGGCGCGCTCCCACCTCTCGCCGGGGGCGATTCGGCACCGGGTCGAGACCGGCCGCTGGCGGCAGGTGCACCGCGCCATATACGTCACCCACAGCGGTCCCGTCGGTCCCGACCAGTTCCGGTGGATCGCCGTGCTCGCGGCCGGGCCGGCGGCCCTGCTCGGAGGGCTTACCGCAGCGCAGGCATGTGGCCTGCGCCGGTACGACGGCGCCACCGTGCACCTGCTGACACCGGCGGCACACCGGGCCCGCTCGCTGCCTTCCGGCGTCCGCCTGCACCGCACCACCGTGCTGAGCGAGGAGGACGTCCTCCGGGTGGGGCAGCCACCGCGCACTCTGCCGGCGCGGTCACTGGTGGACGCCGCCCAGTGGGCAGCCTCCGACGAGGACGCCCGCGCGATCATCGCCGCCGGTTTCCAGCAACGGCTCGTCGCGGGCGACGATCTTCACCGGGTCCTCGACCGGCTGCCACGTGCCCGTCGTCGTCGGCTCATCATGCAGACGGCCTCGGACGCCGGTGGTGGCGCCCACTCCCTGGCCGAGCTGGATTTCCTCGGGCTCGTTCGGCACGCCGGTCTGCCCGAGCCGTCCCGTCAGGTCGTCAGGTACGACCCATCCGGACGACGCAGATACCTCGACGCCTGGTTCGAGGAGTGGCGTGTCCACGTGGAGATCGACGGTGGACAGCATCTCGACCCGCGTGTCGCGTGGGCCGACATGCGACGACAGAACGACCTCTGGCTCGACGGTGACCGCGTACTCCGCTTTCCGGCGTGGGCGATCCGCACGCAACCCGAGGAGGTCATCAGCCAGCTTCGAGCCGCGCTTCGCGCCGCCGGCTGGCCCGACGCACCTCAGCACGATTGATCTTGGTACGAATACGTCCCGTCAGAGGCACATTCGCACCAAGATCTCGCCTTGGCTCGTCCGAGGTCAGTCAGTGGGGGTGGCGGCCTTGCGGGGAGCGGCCTTCTTCGCGGGAGTGGCCTTGGCCGTCGTGGTCTTCTTCGCGGCCGTCGACTTCGCCGCCGCCGCGGTCTTCTTCGCCGCAGTCGACTTCGCCGCCGTGGTCTTCTTCGCCGTGGTCTTCTTGGCGGCCGCCTTCTTGCGCGGCGCCGGGCCCTTCGCCCGCTTCTCGGCGAGCATCTGCGAGGCCTCCTCGAGGCTGAGCGCCTCGGGGGTCTGACCACGCCGCAGCGACGCGTTCACCTCACCGTCGGTCACGTACGGGCCGAACCGGCCGTCCTTGATGACCAGCGGCTTCTCGGTCGCCGGGTCCGCCCCCAGCTCACGCAGCGGAGGCGCGGCGGCTCGCCGCTGGCGCGTCTTCGGGGCGGCCAGCAGGGCCAGCGCCTCGTCGAGCGTGACGGTGAACATCTTCTCCTCGGAGTCCAGCGACCGGAACTCCTCGCCCCGCTTGACGTACGGGCCGTAACGGCCGTTGTTGGCGAAGACCTCGCCGCCGTCGGGGGCGACACCGACCAGCCGGGGCAGGCTGAGCAGCTTCAACGCCTCGTCGAAGGTGAGCGAGTCGGGCGTCTGCGAGCGCAGCAGTGACGACTTGCGTTCGCCGCTGGCCACGTACGGGCCGAACCGGCCGGACTTGAGCAGGATCGGCTCGCCGGTGGCCGGGTCGTCGCCGAGCTTGCGCTCACCACCGCCGCCGAGGAAGAGCTCGTGCACCTTCTCCGGGGTCAACTCGTCCGGCGCCAGGCCCTCGGGGATCGGTGCCCGGTCGCCGTGCGCGGCGCCCTCCTCACCCTCCGCGGGCGGGGCCGCCTCCTCGCCCGGAACCCGCCGCTCCAGGTACGGGCCGTACCGCCCGACCCGGACGACCACGTCGCGGCCCTCGTCGTCGGCGAAGAGCGGGATCGAGTTGACGCTACGGGCGTCGATCTCGCTGAGGTTCTCGGTGACCAGCTTCTTCAGGCCGCCCGCGTGGGCGATCGTCTGGTCGCCGGTGCCGTTGGTGCCGCCGAAGTAGAACGAGGTGAGGAAGTCGACGGCGGCGTGGTCCCCGCCGGCGATCTCGTCCAGCTCGTTCTCCATGCTGGCGGTGAAGTCGTAGTCGATGAGGCGCGGGTAGTGCCGCTCCATCAGGCCGATCACCGCGAACGCCAGGAAGGTCGGGATCATCGCCTGGCCGCGCTTGTTGACGTAGCCGCGGTCCTGGATGGTCTGCATGATCGACGCATAGGTCGACGGGCGGCCGATGCCCAGCTCCTCCAGCGCCTTGACCAGCGAGGCCTCGGTGTAGCGGGCCGGCGGCTGGGTGTGGTGGCCCTGGGCGGCCAGCTCCTCGGCGGTCAGCGGCTGGTCCTTGACCAGGGTCGGCAGGCGGCGCTCGGCGTCCTCGGCCTCGGCGTTCTCGTCGTCGCTCGACTCGACGTACGCGCGCAGGAAGCCCGGGTCGGTGATGGTCTTGCCGGTGGCGCCGAAGTCGACCTCCTCGCTCGTCGAGGAGATCGCCCGGATGCGGACCGAGACGCTGGAGCCGACCGCGTCGGTCATCTGCGAGGCGATGGTGCGCCGCCAGATCAGCTCGTAGAGCTTGAACTCCTCGGCCGACAGCTCCTTGGCCACCTCGCCCGGGGTGCGGAAGTTGTCGCCCGCCGGGCGGATCGCCTCGTGCGCCTCCTGGGCGTTCTTCACCTTGCCGGTGTAGCGACGCGGCTCCGGCGGCACGCTGCGCTCGCCGTAGAGCTCGACGATCTGCCGGCGGGCCGCCGCGATGGCGGTCTCCGACAGGTTCACCGAGTCGGTACGCATATAGGTGATGTAGCCGTTCTCGTAGAGCCGCTGCGCGGTGCGCATCGTCTGCTGGGACGAGAACCGCAGCTTGCGGGCCGCCTCCTGCTGGAGGGTGGAGGTGATGAACGGCGCGTACGGGCGACGGCGGTAGGGCTTCTCCTCGACCCGGGTGACAGTGAACGGACGGTTCTCCAGCCGGGCGGCGAGGCCCCGGGCACCGCTCTCGTCCAGGTGCACCACACCGGCGCCGGGCTTCACCCGACCGGTGGTCGGCTCGAAGTCCTTACCGGTGGCGATCCGGTCGCCGTTGAGGGCGATCAGGGTGGCGTGGAACGTACGGGGGCCCTCGCCGGAGTTCGCCACCGCGAGCGTGGCCAGGATGTCCCAGTATTCGGCGGTGCGGAACGCCATCCGCTGCCGCTCCCGCTCGACCACGATGCGGGTGGCCACCGACTGCACCCGACCCGCCGAGAGCTTCGGCATGACCTTCTTCCACAGCACGGGCGAGACCTCGTAGCCGTAGAGGCGGTCGAGGATGCGTCGGGCCTCCTGCGCGTCGACCAGGTCGCGGTCGATCTCGCGCGGGTTCGCCACCGCCGCCTGGATGGCCGGTTTGGTGATCTCGTGGAAGACCATCCGCTTGACCGGCACCTTGGGCTTGAGCGTCTCCACCAGGTGCCAGGCGATCGCCTCGCCCTCGCGGTCCTCATCCGTGGCCAGGAAGATCTCGTCGACCTCCTTGGCCAGCTTGGTCAGCTTGCTGATCTGCTGCTTCCGGTCGGACGAGACCACGTAGAGGGCGTGGAAGCCGTTGTCGACGTCCACCCCGAGCCGCGCCCACGGCTCACCCTTGTACTTCGCCGGTACGTCGGCGGCGTTGCGCGGAAGGTCCCGGACATGGCCGAAGCTCGCCTCCACGACGTACCCCGGGCCGAGGTAGCCCGAGATCGTCTTGGCCTTCGCCGGTGACTCGACGATGACCAGACGGGTGGTTCCCGCGTTGCTCGGCACGTCTCTCCCTGACCTAACTCCTGCTCGTGACCGCTCGGTACCCGTTTCAGGTCGTGTTCGACCCGCCGGACCCCGGCGGTCCGGATGTCCAACGTAACGCGCCGTCCGCGTTTCGGGTTTCGCGGGCGGCAAACCACCCCGGCGAGGGGTGGATGTGCCGGACGGCGCCACCGTACACCGTGGGTAGGGCCCTGAGCGGGCCACTGTGATGATGGCGGGCCCACGTCCGAGTTCCCAACTGCCGGTTTTATACCTGTATCGTCCTGCCCCCTGTCCGCCACCGGACAGCCCGGGCCCCGCGCACCCGCACGGCCTTTTCAGGGAACGAGTGGCCTTGGCGTGCTGGATGGCCACTCGTTCCGAGACAGCGTCCGCGCGAGCAGCGGTGCGGCGAGGGTCGGTGACGGTCGTCAGGGCCAGCTCGGCGGCGGCGCGGCGGCCGGACGGTCGCCCACCAGTTCGGCGAGGCGGCGCAGCCGGTTACGGCCGGTGATCAGGTACGCCGGGCCGCCCGCTGCCCGATCGAGCAGTTCACCGGCGAGTCCGACCGCGGCGAGCGCCCGGGAGACCGGCTCCCAGCACTCCTCGTCCGCCGCGCCCAGGCGCAGCCGGCACCCGGGCGGGTCGACCTCTCCCGCCGCCGCCAGCCAGAGCCGCAGCCGCCGCCCGTTGAGATGGAAACCGGCCGGCGGCCGCTTGGCCGCCCCCCGCGTCCACGCCACCGCGAGCGGTTTGAGCGCCCGGGTGTACGAGGTGCGTACCGCGTGCCGCTCGTCCTCCGTCGGCTCCCAGCTCGCCGCGAGCCCCCGCTGGGCCAGCTCCGCCACCAGCACGTGCACCCGCCACGGTGCGTCCACCACGATCGAGAGCCGGGCGGTGCCCCCCATCCGGACCACCTCGCCGGGACCGGCGAGCAGGCCGGCGAGGTCGGCCACGGCCGGCTCGACCGTCTCCGCGCCGAAGAAGACCAGTTGCCGCCCCGCCTCGTCGACGCCCTCCCGGGGGGAGCGCGCCGCGCCCACGTTCGCCGGCCGTCCGGACCTCGCACCCGCCTTCGGATCCGGCGGACCGGCCCCGACGCCGGGATCGCCGGCGCCCTCCGACGGGGAAGACCCCCGGCGGCGGTTCGGTGCTGCCGGTCCGGGCACCGGGAAGAGCGTCGGGAGCTGCTCTCCCGACGGTTCGCCGAGCCCGTTCAGCGACACTCCGGCACCTCGTCGAAAGCCTGTCTCAACTCCTCCGAGTTGAGGCGGCTGGTGTCCAGCGTGCTTGCGTCGTACTCCTTGTTGAGTGTCTCCACCGCGGCCCGCACACCGTCGTAGAAGGCGGTGGGCTCGCCGGTGCCCAACCCTCCGACGGTCTCCGCCGCGCGGCCGTAGGCGTCACGCATCTGCCCGAGGGCGGTACGGAACCCGGCGGAGATCTCCTCGCCGTGCTCGGCCTCCGGCACGCCGGCCTCCTCGACCTTGCGTCGGGCGGTCTCGCTGGCCTTCTCCGCCCCGTCGAAGAGGCGGACCAGGTTCTCCTTCGCCTGCGCGGGAGTGGTCTGCGCCGTCATCTGCTGGTCGGTGCTGCTGGTGAGCCTGCTGATCTCCGACCGCCACGGGGCGAGCGCCGCACAGACCGAGGACGCCCACGCGCGGGGACTGGGGCCGCCGCCGCACCCGCCGGCCACCAGAGCGAGCGTGGCCAGGACCACCGTGAGCTTTCCGGCGGCAGTCGCCCGGCACGTACGCATGCGTTGCAGCGTACGGCCTCCGTCGAACGCAGGCACCGCTCAGGTTTGGGTGGCCCCGGCCGGCGACGCACGCCGGCCGGGGCCCTGGGGCGGTACCCGTCAGGCCGGGACCGTCTCCGACCGCTGGTCGGCGCTACCCGACCCGGTGCCGTCGCCGGCGTCCGTGTCGGACATCGCCACACCCTTGCGCTTGCTGACGTACACCGCCGCGACGACGACCAGCGCGGCCACGACCGCGATGGCGATCCGCAGGCCGGTGTTCTTCTCGTCACCGATGCTCCAGGCCACCACGGCCGGCGCGATCAGCAGCGAGACCAGGTTCATCACCTTGATCAGCGGGTTGATCGCCGGACCGGCGGTGTCCTTGAACGGGTCGCCGACGGTGTCGCCGATGACGGTGGCGCCGTGCGACTCGGAGCCCTTGCCGCCGTACGCGCCGTCCTCGACCAGCTTCTTGGCGTTGTCCCAGGCCCCACCGGAGTTGGACAGGAAGACCGCCATCAAGGTGCCCGCCCCGATCGCACCGGCCAGGTACGACGCCAGCGCCCCCGGGCCGAGGCCGAAGCCGACCGCGATCGGCGCCAGGATGGCGAGCAGGCCGGGGGTCATCAGCTCGCGCTGCGCGTCCCGGGTGCAGATGTCGACGACCTTGCCGTACTCCGGCCGCTGGGTGCGGTCCATGATGCCGGGCAGCTCACGGAACTGCCGGCGGACCTCCATGACGACGGCGCCCGCCGAGCGGGAGACCGCGTTGATGGCCAGCCCCGAGAAGAGGAAGACCACCGCCGCGCCGATGATCAGGCCGACGAGGTTCCGCGGGTTCGCCACGTTCAGCGAGTTGAGGATCTCGGCGCCGACGTCGCCCACCCCGGCGTCCGCGTACGCGGTGCGCAGGGTGTCGGTGTAGGAGCCGAAGAGCGCGGTCGCCGCGAGCACCGCGGTGGCGATGGCGATGCCCTTGGTGATCGCCTTGGTGGTGTTGCCCACGGCGTCCAGCTCGGTCAGCGTCCGGGCGCCGTGCTCGTCGATGTCGCCGGACATCTCCGCCACACCCTGCGCGTTGTCGGAGATCGGGCCGAAGGTGTCCATCGCCACGATCACGCCGACCGTGGTCAGCAGACCGGTGCCGGCCAGCGCGACCGCGAAGAGGGAGAGCGTGATGGAGCTGCCGCCGAGCAGGAAGGCGCCGAAGACGCCCGCACCGATGAGCAACGCCGAGTAGACCGCCGACTCCAGGCCGACGCTGATGCCGGCGAGGATGACGGTGGCCGGGCCGGTCTGCGAGCTCTTGCCGATGTCCTGCACCGGGCGCCGGTTGGTCTCGGTGAAGTAGCCGGTCAGCGCCTGGATCGCGGCGGCCAGCACGATACCGATGACCACCGCGCCGATGGCCACCAGCCGCGGGTTGCGGTCGACGTCGGTGAGCCCGCCCTCCAGCTCGGCGAAGGTCGCCGGCAGGTACGCGTACGCGGCGATCGCCACCAGCACCGCCGAGATCACCGCGGAGAGGTAGAAGGCCCGGTTGATCGCGGTGAGGCCGTTGCGGTCGGAGGAACGCAGCCGGGTGATGAACACGCCGACGATCGCGACCAGCACGCCGATCGTGGAGATGATCAGCGGGAAGACCAGCCCGTCCTCGCCGAACGCGGCCCGGCCGAGGATCAGCGCGGCGACCAGGGTCACCGCGTACGACTCGAAGAGGTCGGCGGCCATGCCGGCGCAGTCGCCGACGTTGTCGCCCACGTTGTCGGCGATGGTCGCGGCGTTACGCGGGTCGTCCTCGGGGATGCCCTGCTCGACCTTGCCGACCAGGTCGGCGCCGACGTCGGCGGCCTTGGTGAAGATGCCGCCGCCGACCCGCATGAACATGGCCAGCAGTGCGGCGCCGAAGCCGAAGCCCTCCAGCACGGTCGGGGCGTCGCCGCGGAAGACGATGACGACGAGCGCCGCACCGAAGAGGCCGAGGCCGACGGTGAGGAAGCCGACCACGCCACCGGTCCGGAAGGCGATCCTCATGGCCGCCTCGCGCCCACCCTGCCGCTCCCGGGCGGCGGCCGCGACCCGCAGGTTGGCGCGGGTGGCGAGCCACATGCCGGCGCCACCGATGAACGCGCTGAACAGTGCGCCGACCACGAAGAAGGCGGACCGGCCGATCTTCACGGCGAGCTCGCTGCCGTCGGTGTCGTGCACCGGCAGCAGGAAGAGCAGTACGACGGCGATGACGACGAAGATCGCCAGGGTGCGGAACTGCCGGAGCAGGTACGCCGACGCGCCCTCCTGGACCGCGCCGGAGATCTCCTGCATGTTGGCGGTGCCCTTGCCGGCCGCCAGGACCGCCCTGGTCAGGGCGGCGGCGAAGACGAGCGCCACCAGCGCGATGACCGCGGCGATGACGACGTACGTGACATTGGCTCCGGTAAGGGAAAGCCCGCCGCCCTCGGCGGCCAAGGTCTCGGACATCTGTGTCCTCCTGTACCGAACACGCACCGGTCGGTGGAGACGCACCGCCCGGCGCCTGGATGCGGACTCGCAAGCGCCCGCCGACCGCACCGAACGGACCAGCGACGAACACCCGTTCCCGCTGGCTGCGGGATGGATCACTTGCTGACAACCCGGGTACTGTAGCCCTCCGCAGTGTCCGAGGTCACACCCAGGGTCCGCCCCATGCCGATGATCTTCGTCGCTGTGTTATGAGGAAGAATCTGATATAGGAGCCGGTCCATGCCGAACAGGCCGCGCCCGATGGGCACGGCCTGTGTGGACGGAAGCGGTCAGCGGCGTACCGGCCAGACCATGCGCACCTCGGTGCCGACGCCCTCGTCGACCGGGCGGACCTGAAGGTCCTCCACGAAACCGGCGAGCAGGGCGAAACCCACGCCGGTGGTGAGCGCCTCGTCGGTGAGCGACTCGTTGGCCAGCTCGTCCGGGGGGAGCGCGGCGAGTCCGATGCCCGCCTCGATCGGCGCCCGGTCGACGACCCGGACGGCGTACTGCCCGGAGTCGGACATCTCCATCAGCACCGGGTCGTGCAGCCCGTACTGGCGGTGGAGGGCGACGGCGCGGGTGCACGCCTCACCGATGGCGAGACGCACCTCGTCGAGCAGGTCCTCGCGGACCCCGGCCCGGCGGGCGACCGCGACGCCCACCAGGCGGGCGGTGCGCACGTGCACCGGCGCCGGGGAGAAGGAGAGGCGGACCGTCGCCATCACGCGCCGGCACCCGTCGAGTCGGCGGCGATCGCCGCGTCGACCGTCGGGTGCAGCGGAAAGACCTGGTCGAGCGCGGTGATCCGGAAGATCTTCAGCAGCGGCTCCTTGTCGCAGACCAGCGCGAAGCTACCGCCCGCCGCGCGCAGCCGCTTCAGCGCGCCGACCAGCACCCCCAGGCCGGTGGAGTCGAGGAAGTCCACCCGTCCGAGATCCACCACCACGTGCCGGGCGCCGCCGTCGATCAGTTCGAGGAGCCGTTCGCGCAACCGGGGGGCGGTGTAGACGTCCACCTCACCACCGACCTCGAGCACCGTGTGCTCCCCCACGGCCCGGGTCGCCAGCGACAGCTCCATCTGTCCTCCTCGCAAGAGCCGTAAACTCTTCTGGGCATCTAACCACTACCGCCGGAAGACGCAGTCGTCACCGGCGAAGCCTCCCCCATACCCCGGCCCCCGGCTTTCCATCTCCGAACACCAGTGCGAAAGTTCTCCAGTGACTCACGACAGCTTCAGCTCGGCGCGGCTGGCGCCGCGCCATGACCTGAAGCCGTCG
This sequence comes from Micromonospora sp. 15K316, assembly GCF_004348525.1. Classification (GTDB taxonomy): domain Bacteria; phylum Actinomycetota; class Actinomycetes; order Mycobacteriales; family Micromonosporaceae; genus Micromonospora. The sequence goes on from NZ_SMKG01000022.1 coordinate 19,443, forward strand.
ACCTCTGCCACCGTATCCGCAGGTGCCGGCCCCCGGCACGCGCCGGCCGAGCTGCTGGCCCGGCTGCGCGCCCGCGCCGACGCCGACCCGGTCACCCACGTCGAGCGGGTACCGGCCCGCGCGGGCGTGCCGGCCCCGTGGCCGCAGTGGGTGCCGGAGGAGCTGCGGGCCGCGTTCGCCGGGCGCGGCGTGGTCGCGCCCTGGCGGCACCAGGCCGAGGCGGCCGCCCTGGCGTACGACGGTCAGCACGTCGTGGTCGCCACCGGCACCGCGTCCGGCAAGTCCCTGGCGTACCAGATGCCGGCGCTCGCCACCCTGCTCGCGGACCCCCGGGCCACCGTGCTCTACCTCGCGCCGACCAAGGCGCTCGCCGCCGACCAGCTGCGCGCCGTCACCGAGCTGGAGCTGGAGGGGGTACGCCCCGCCTGCTACGACGGGGACACGCCGCGCGCCGAGCGGGAGTGGATCCGGCGGCACTCCCGGTTCGTGCTGACCAACCCGGACATGCTGCACCACGGCATCCTCCCCGGGCACGGCCAGTGGTCGGGCTTCCTCCGCCGGCTCACGTACGTGGTGATCGACGAGTGCCACACCTACCGGGGAGTCTTCGGCTCGCACGTCGCCCACGTGCTGCGCCGCCTGCGGCGGCAGTGCGCGCGCTTCGGAAGTGCGCCCGTCTTCGTGCTCGCCTCCGCGACCTCCGGTGACCCGGCCACCGCGGCGGAGCGGCTCACCGGGCTGCCCGTGGCCGCCGTCACCGAGGACACGTCGCCCCGCGGCGGGGTGACCTTCGCGCTCTGGGAGCCACCGTTGCTGCCCTCGGCCGACACCTCGTCCGACGCGGCCGACCTCGCCCCCGTACGCCGGTCGGCGCTGCGGGAGACCGCGGACCTGCTCGCCGACACGGTCGCCGCGGGCGTACGCAGCCTCGCCTTCGTCCGCTCCCGCCGGGGCGCCGAGGTGGTGGCCGCGAACACCCGGCGGGCCCTCGACGAGGCGGTACCCGGCCTCGGCGACCGGGTCGCCGCCTACCGCGGCGGCTACCTGCGCGAGGAGCGGCGGGAGCTGGAGCGGGCGCTGCTCCACGGTGACCTGCTCGGGCTGGCCTCGACCAACGCGCTGGAGCTCGGCGTCGACCTGGTCGGCCTCGACGCGGTGCTGATCTGCGGCTACCCCGGCACCCGGGCCTCGCTCTGGCAGCAGGCGGGGCGGGCCGGACGCTCCGGGCAGGAGGCGCTCGCCGTGCTGGTGGCCCGGGACGACCCGCTCGACACCTACCTGGTGCACCACCCGGAGGCGGTCTTCGGGCGGCCGGTGGAGGCGACAGTGCTCGACCCGGCCAACCCGTACGTCCTCGCGCCGCAGCTCGCCTGCGCCGCGGCCGAGGCCCCGCTCACCCCGGCCGACCTGGCGCTCTTCGGCGACGGGGCGAAGGAGGCGATCGACCAGCTCGTCGCGACCGGCGCGCTGCGGCAACGCCCGACCGGCTGGTACTGGCGGCACCGCGAACGCCCCCAGGTGGACCTGCGGGGCGAGGACGGAGCGCCGGTGGTCGTGGTGGAGGCGGCCACCGGGCGACTGCTCGGCACGGTGGACGGCGGCTCGTCGCACTTCCTGCTCCACCCCGGCGCGGTCTACCTGCATCAGGGTGTCTCGTACGTGGTGGACGAGCTGGACCTGGTCGACGGGTGCGCGCTCGTGCACGTCGAGGAGCCGGACTGCTCCACCCACGCCCGGGACGTCACCGACGTCTCCGTGGTGTCGGTGCGGTCGTACGTCGACGCCGGACCGGTCGGGATGTTCCTCGGCGAGGTGGACGTGACCAGCCAGGTGGTCTCCTACCAGCGGCGACGGATCGCCACCGGCGAGGTGATCGACACTCGTCCGCTGGACCTGCCGGCCCGTGAGCTGCGTACGGTGGCCGTCTGGTTCACGCTCTCCCCGGAGTCGCTGGCCGCGGCCGGCGTCGATCCGGGCGACGTGCCGGGCGGGCTGCACGCCGCCGAACACGCGGCGATCGGGCTGCTGCCGCTCATCGCCACCTGCGACCGTTGGGACATCGGCGGGCTCTCCACCGCCCTGCACCCGGACACCGAGGCACCGACAGTCTTCGTCTACGACGGGCATCCGGGTGGGGCCGGTTTCGCCGAGCGCGCGTACGGCACGGCGGCGACCTGGCTGCGGGCCACCCGGGACGCGATCGCCGAGTGCGCGTGCGAGGCCGGCTGCCCGTCCTGCGTGCAGTCCCCGAAGTGCGGCAACGGCAACAACCCGCTCTCCAAGGCGGACGCCGTCCGGGTGCTGGACGTGGTGCTGGCGAACCTGCCGTCCTGACCGCCTGGGCGCACCCCCGCCGAACGCCGTGGGCTGGTGACCGTCGGCGCGCCGCGGGTCCGGCACGCCAGGTCGACGCCGGCGTTCGGAGGACGGTACGGGGCGCCGTGACCGTCGGGCGCGCCGGCGGGTCCGGCACGCCGGGTCGACGCGGCGTTCGGGGGACGGTGCGGGGCGCGGTGTTGTGCGAAACTCCGGCGACCCTTATCGAGGAGAACACGAAGATGCAGCCCGACATGTTGCAGGCCCAGCAGCGTTTCCACATCCGCCAGCGGGTGCGGCTCATGGTCAACCAGTACGAGGTCCTCGCGGTGACGCCGGACGGTTCGGAGGGGCAGCTGCTGGCTTTCGCCCAGCAGAAGCGCCTCGCCTTCAAGGAGCAGGTCACCCTCTACACGGACGACTCGAAGCAGCAGCCCGTCCTCGGCTTCAAGGCCCGCCAGGCGCTCGACCTCGGCGCCACGTACGACGTCACCGACGCGGCCGGCAACCCGGTCGGCCTGTTCCGCAAGGATTTCGCGCAGTCCCTGCTGCGCTCCACGTGGCACGTCGAGCAGGCCGGCCTGCCGCCGGTCACCGGGCAGGAGCGCAGTCTGCCGGTGGCGTTGCTGCGGCGTTTCGTCGACTCGCTCTCCTGGCTGCCGTACCACTTCGATTTCACCGCCGGCGGCCAGCCCGTCTTCTCGGTGGTGAAGAAGTGGGGCCTGCGGGACCGGTACGTGGTCGAGATCCAGCACCCGCAGATCGACAGGCGACTCGTCATCGCCATGGCCATCGCCCTGGACGCGCTCCAGGCCCGCTGACCCCGGTGCCGCCCCGGTGACGCCGCTAGGCCGTGGCGTCCCGGGGCGCCTGCCGTCCGGGCACTCACACCAGACGTCCTCCGCTATCCGGAAGGGCTCACCCCGCGACCGGCGCGCCGCTTACCGGGCGGTGAGGTCTCGCCATCGGCTGGTCTGGGTGCGGACCCGGTCGGCCTCGGCGGCGTTCCTGACGTTCCCCAACCAGATCAAGCTCGGGTCGTCGGGCACCGAACGGTCATTGACCATCCGTGCGACGGCGGGCAGCCCAGTGGGCTCGGCGAACGAGCGCAGTCGCGCGGCCACCGCCCCACCCCGGCCAGGCCCCGTGAGGTAGACCTGGATGGCGCTGACATGTGACCAGGGCAGCAGTGGGCCCCGACCGGCGAACAGGGCGATGCCGTGTGGGCAGAGGTCGGCGGCGTACCGCCACGACTGGCGGGAGAGATCAGGCTGGGACTGGCCCCCTCCTCCGGGCGGCCGACTCGCCCGATTGACCGTCAGCCACAGAGCAAGAACCAGCATCACGAAAACGCAGGCCATGACGCCGAGTCGTACAGAGACCGCCAGTGCGCCCTCGCTCGAGAGGCTCCACCGGATTCCCACCCAGGAGACCACCACGATGCCGGCTGTGGTCAGCAGCAGTACCAGCCATCGGCCCAGACCGAGCGGACGGTGATCACGCAGGCCGATCGACGCGTCGCACCCGTGCATGCCACACCTCCCCGTTCATCGACGATGGTAGTGGCTGCCATCGCGCTGGTACACGCCTCGGATTTCGTAGGCCACATCGGACGTCAACTCCGTAGCGGGCCGGCGCGCGCGCTGACCGTGGCGACACGGGTCAGGCCGGGCAGCGGGGTTACCCTGACCTCGGCGCTGAGCACCACGTCGAGACCGTCGAGCCGACAGGCCAGCAGGTGGCCGCCGTTGCGCGCCGCGATGTCGGCCGCCGCCGAACAGGCCGCCCCGTCCCCGTCGAGCGCCCGCCCGGCACCGGCCAGCGCGCCGAGATCCGCCGCCACCGCCGCCTGCTGGCGCGCCGCCCGGGCCGCGTTCACCGCTGCGCCGAACATCCCCACCACCACGAAGACCAGCCCGACGGCGAGCAGACAGACACTTGCGCCTCCCCGCTCGCGGTCTGATCCCGTCACCGATCGGCGCCCCCAGCTGCTCAGCGCGCAGCCTCCACCCAGGTCGCCGGCACCCGCGCCCACGCTGCGCGCCCGACCGTTCGGCGCACCGCGAAGCGCACGACGGAAATCTGCCTCCACCCCGCGCATCACACCGCCCTGCGCGCGGCCGGAACCCGTCTCCGCCCCGCGCCGCCCGGAGGTCACGAGGGCCCCGCTTCCGTGTTGCCGGAGTTGCGCGGTGGGACGCCTGGCCGCTGGCGCGGGCTCACGACGGGCCCACTTCGGCGACACCGGGCTCGACAGCGGCCACCGCGGTCGCGGTCACGGTGATCCGGGGCAGTCGGGCGCCGAGTGCGCGGACCGGTGCCCGTACGGTCACCTGCACCCGCCCGCCACCCGTGGAGACGGTGAACTCCGCCCCCGCGGGCGCGGCCCGGGCACCGGCGGCGGGACCGTCCTCGCCGCGGGAGGCGGCCAGCGCGGCCTCCCGCGCCGCGTGCAGGCAGCCGGCCCGGGTGGTGACCGCGTTGACGGCCGTCAGCCCGGCGAGTAGGAGCAGCAGCAGCGCCGGCAGGCCGGCCGTCAGTTCGGCGGTGAACGAACCCCGGTCGCGGCCGGCCAGCCGGCGCCGGATCACTTGAGCGCCCGGTCGATGACGGCCGTCAACGCGGACTGGACGTTCCCGGACGTCAGGACCTTCAGCAGGATGCCCGCGAAGGCGACCGCCGCCAGCGTGCCGACGGCGTACTCGGCGGTGTTCATCCCGGCGTCCCCGCGCAGGCGGGCCAGCAGTTTGCGCACGTTGGTTACCCCTTCCTCGATGTTCCTCAGAGCACGTCACCGAGCACGGCGACGATCACCGGCACCAGGCCGGCGAGAATGAAGGCCGGCAGGAAGCAGAGCCCGAGCGGCAGCACGATGAGCACGCCTGCCCGGCGGGCCGACGCCTCCGCGGCAGTGGCCCGGTCGGCGCGCAGGTCGTCGGCGAGCCGGGTCAGCGCGCCGGCCAGCGCGGCGCCACTGTTCGACGACCGGTACGCGGCGGCGGCCACCCGCTCCGCCCCGGGCACCCCGTCGAGTGCTGACCATGCCTCCTCGGGACCACCGCCGAGCAGCAGCGTCCGGCCGACCCGCCCGAGCCGGGCCGCGAGCGGGCCGTCCAACGCCTCGGCGACCGCGAGCACCGATCTGTCCACGGGTGCCCCCGCGCGCATCGCGGCGGCCAGCAGATCCGCGGCGAGCGGCAGGTCGGCTGCCTCTCGGAGCCGGCGGTTGCGGTCGGCGGGCGGCTCGATCCGCCGGAGCAGCCGATCCAGCAGGATCGCGGCCGGCGCGGCGGTGAGCAGGCCGAGCCAGTTGCCGGCGACCACGGCCACCGCCAGACCGCCCAGCAGCGAGGCAAGCCGAATCAGGTCGGGACGCCGCCCGCGCCGGGATCCGTCGCTGTCGGCCGGAGGGCCGTCCGCGCTCACCGGGCCACCGCCGGGCACCCGGGCCGGGCGTCCGAACCCGAACCACCACCGAGGGGACCCCGACTCGTCGCGGTGCGGTGGTGACCCGGGCGGGCGGGGTTCGCGTAGCGCCCGCAGCCGGTCCAGCGGCCGGCGGCCGGTCGTCGCGGCCATCAGGGCAGCCGCGGCCAGGCAACCGGCGGCGAGGACGGCCCGGGACATCAGGCGCCCCGAGCCGGTGCGGCGCTGAGGCGGTCGGCCCAGAAGAGCCCGGCGGCCTGGAGCGCGACCGCGAGCAGCGTGCAGCCGGCCCCGATCGGGGTGCGCAGCAGGACGTGGACCGGGTCGACGCCGATGCCGTACCCGAGCCCGACCCCGCCGAGCGGAAGAGCGGCCAGCAGCCAGGCGGTGGCTCGCGCGCCCGCCGCCTGTGCGGCTGCGGCGGCCAGCCCGCGGTCGGTCGACCGGGCGTCGGCCTCGATCCGCTCCACCAGGTCGGCCAGCGGCGCGCCGGTCCGGTCGGCGAGCCGTACGGCGGCCGACGCGAGCCGGTGGAGCCGATCCGGCCCTTCGGGCTGCTCCTCCGGGTCGGCCAGCGCCGGGACCGGAAGCCCGGCCCGCAGGTCCGCGGCGAACCCGCAGAGCTGATCCAGTCGCCGTCGGCGGGTCCGCTCGACCTGCCGCGTCGACGTCCACCGGATCGCCGCGCGCATGCCCAACAGGGCGTACGCCGCCAGCGCCACGGCGGCGACCGGGCCACCGAGCAGCCCTCCCAGGCCGGCGCCGGCCAGCCCGGTCAGGAGCAGGCTGCGCCTCGGTGCCCGGCCCAGCGCACGAGCCCAGCGGGGACCGCCACTGGTAGGTGGCGCACCGGGCGGGCGGTGGAGCGTGACGCTCGGCGCCGCCGTCCTGCCCAGCGCCGCAGGGCCGCGGCCGTCCCGCCGGGTGGGCGGGCCCGACGGTCCGGACGCCCGTCCCGGCCCGGGACCCTGCCCCGTCGGCCGCGACATCCGGGGAGAGACGTCCCCGCCGGCCGACCACCCCGCGCTCTTCGTGTCGCCGGTGGCCTGCTCCCGCCGGCCCGCTCCGACAGGCGACGCCTGCGCCGGTTGGTGCGCGTGACGGGCGGAGAGCCGACCGGCCGCTTCCTCCGGCGGGTGAGCGGGCGCTGCCACCGGGCTCGGCGCGGTGACGAGCCCCGACCATCCGCCGGTCGCACCCGCGTGGTCGACGCCGCCGGCTGGATGCCCGAGCGGGGCGGCCTCCGCGCCGACGGGCGGACGCTCAGGCGCCCCAGCCGGGCGCGCCAACGGGGTGGTCTCCACGTCGCTCGGCGGGCGCCGGGGCGCCCCGGCCGGCTGCGGCCGTTCCGTGCCGGCGGGGTGGCTCGGCCCGGCCGTAGGGTCTCGGCGCGCAGCCACGCCCGCCTCTGCTGAGCACCGCTCGGGTCGGGCGTCCGGGGCACCCGGAGGATCGTCCCGGTTCCTCAGTTCGGCGACCCAGGCGATGAGCGCCTCGTCCGCCGAGCGGCGCGCCCGCCGTCCCGAGCCGCCGATCGTGCTCATCAGCGCCCGGCGACGGGCCCGGGCGCCACCCACTGGCCAACCGACGAGGACGGCCGCCACCAGCAGCACCAGCGTCGACCAGACCGCCGGGCTCATGCCGGCCCCGCCGATCCGGGCCAGGGCTGGCTGAGGATCGGCGGCACCGGCACGCCCCGCTCGCGCAGCAGCGTGGCGAGGGCCCGGGCGGCCGGGCCGGGGCCGCGCCCGCGCGCCCAGGCGGGCACCACAGTGACCAGCCGGTCCGGTTCCTCGGGCAGCAGCAGGTAGACCGACTCCAGCACCCGGCCCCGGTCGCTACGGCGCACCTGCAACAACACCTGCAAGGCGGCGGCGACCTGGGCGTGCAGCGCGGCACGCGGCAGCCCGCCGAGCATTCCCAGCGCCTCCAGGCGGGCCGGCACGTCGGTCGGGGCGTTGGCGTGCAGGGTTCCCGCGCCGCCGTCGTGGCCGGTGTTCAGGGCGGCGAGCAGATCCACCACCTCGCCACCCCGGCACTCGCCGACGACCAGCCGGTCGGGTCGCATCCGCAGCGCCTGGCGGACCAGGTCGGCCAGGCCGACCACGCCGGATCCCTCCACATTGGCGGTTCGCGCCTGCAACCCCACCACGTGCGGATGCCTCGGCCGCAACTCGGCGGCGTCCTCCACCAGCACGATCCGCTCGGTCACCGGTACGAGCCCGAGCAACGTGTTGAGCAGGGTGGTCTTGCCCGAGCCCGTGCCCCCGGTCACCAGGTAGGCGAGCCGGGCCGCCACCACGGCGGAGAGCACCGGTGCGACGGACCGGGGCACGGTACCGTGCTGCACCAGCTCGTCCAGGGTGAACGGCCGCTGCCGGAAGGTGCGCAGCGACAGGTACGGCCCGTCCGTCGCCACCGGCGGCAGGACGGCGTGCAGCCGGGTGCCGTCGGCGAGCCGGGCGTCCGCGTACGGGGAGCCGTCGTCCAGCCGCCGGCCGGCGCTCGCGGTCAGCCGCTGCGCCAGCCGGCGTACGTCGTCGGCCGAGCCGAGCGGCACCGCCACCTGGTGCAGGCCCTGCCCCCGGTCGACCCACACCCGGACGCCGTTGACCAGTACGTCCGTCACCTCTGGGTCGGCCAGCAGCGGGGCGAGCGGACCGGCGCCGACCAGCTCGTCGCGTACCCGGTCGGCCATCCGCAGCACCGCCGTGTCACCGAGTACGGCGGCGTCGGACTCGGCGCGTACGGCAGAGACGATCGCGGCCGGCGTCACCGGGGTCGCGGAGGAGGCGATCCGCTGCCGTACCCGGGCGGGGAGGCCGTCGTCCGATCTGCCGGTCATGCCGCACCGGCCGTGGGTGCGCCGGTGAGCTCGGCGACGATCCGCTGGCAGAGGGCGGCCAGCGGGCCGCGCCCCGTGGCGGCGGGTGCCTCGCCCCGCTCGAGCCCCCGCACGATCGCCGGCTCGGGTCGGAGCGTGCCGGCCAGCGGGAGCCCGAGTGCCCGCGCCACCTCGTCGGCCCGCAGCCGGCCGGGTGCCGGCCCGCGCACGATGACCGAGAGGTCGGCGCAGTGCAGGGCGGCGGTGGCCGCGACCCGGGACGCCGCCGCGATGGCGCGCAGCTCCGCCGGGACGACCAGGTAGGCCCGGTCGGCGGCCTGCAACGCGATTACGGCCGCGTCGTCGAGTTGCCGGGGCAGGTCGACGGCGACGAAGTCCCGGCCACGGCGGGCGGCGTCGAGGGTGGCCGCCATCGCCGGGGCCGGCAGGGCGAGCAGGTCACCCCGATCCCAGGAGAGCACCACCAGGTCGCCCCGGCGGGGCAGCGCCCGGACCAGCGCGGGTGCGTCGACCCGACCGTCGGCGTCGGTGAGCGACGGCCAGCGGAGCCCGTCCAGCTGTTCCCAGCCCAGGACCAGATCGAGCCCGCCGCCGAGCGGGTCGGCGTCCACGAGCAGCGTCCGCAGCCGGGTGCGGGCCGCGGTGACCGCGAGCCCGCCGGCCAGGATGCTCGCCCCGGCACCACCCCGGCCGCCGAGCACGGCCACGATGCGGGCCGCGGCCACCGGCCGGTCGGCGCCGTGTTCGGCGAAGCGGTCCACCAGCCACGGCTCGGCCGCCGGCAGGGTGGCGACGTGCTCGGCACCGATCAGCTCGGCCACCTCCCAGCCGGGGTCGAGTTCGCCGGAGCGGCCCACCAGGACCAGGGCGGGGACGCTGCGGCAGCCGGGCCCGCAGGCAGGGCTGCGCCTGGTCGACGCCGACCAGCACGAGCGGCGCCGGCAGCCAGCGGGTGCGCGCGGCAGCCGGATCGGGGGCGAGTTCCACCTCGGCACCGCCGGCGGCGGCGAGCCGGAGCAGGTCGTCGAGGAGTACGCCGTCACCCGTGACGACCAGCGGGCGCCGGCCGGGTGACGGGACGGAGGTACGGGGTGGCATCGCGGCCTCCAGCAGTGAGGGCTCGAAGTGCTGCCCGAGACCCTGCTCGCGATCCGCGCCGTCGGCCGCCCCGCGGAGGTCGGCTGTGGACAACCGCGTCGGCTGTGGACAGCGCCCGGCGCAGCAGTGGATCTGCTAAGCCTCGTGTCGTACGCCCTGTTGAGCCCCGGGCGGACACTGCCCGGGGCTCGGCCGACTCGCGCCGGGGCCGCCCGGGTGCGCGCGAAGGCCGCCAAACTTCCGCCGGTGAATACTGAGTATGCTTCCCGGGTGCAGCCCGATCGTCGAACGGCGGCCCTCGTCACACCGGTGGCCGGTTTCCTGCTCGGATTCCTGGACTTCGTGTGGATCAAGTGGGTGCCGTACCCCTTCGCGGAGCTGGGCAACTCCACCGCCACCTGGGCGATCGCCGCGTTCGTCCTCGGCTACTGGATCCGGTCGGGCTGGTTACGCGCGGCGCTCGGCGCCGTCGCCCTGCTCGTCGTAGCGGTGCCCAGCTACTACGTCGCGGCGGCCCTCCTCCAGGGCGACAGCCTGGCTGCGGTGTGGGCACCGACATCGCTGGTCTGGATGCTCTTCGGCGTCCTCGCCGGCACCGTCTTCGGCATCGGCGGCGCCTGGGCGCGGGCGACCGGCTGGCGCGGGATCCTCGGGACCGCCCTGCCGGCCGCGGCGCTCTTCGAGGAGGCGGCACGGTTCGTGGGCAAGGTCGAGGATCCGCACTACCCCTCGGGCGCCGAGTGGAACATCGCCATCGACGCCGCGCTCGGTGTACTGGCCGTGGTGTTGATCGGCAGGTCGAACCGCCGGCGAGCACTCGCGCTGGTCGCCGCCCTACCGCTCGCCCTGGTCATCTTCGTCGGATTCACGTTGGCCGGTGGCTTCTGAGCACTGCGGCCCGCTGGTCACCGCGCTGTGTCGTACGCGGCGACACGACGCGCCCCGCTCCGCGCGACCCGGAAAGGGACGACCCCGTCGGGGGGATGCGGTCTCGCGCTGCCTCCTTGCCGCCTCGCTGCCTGGGTTGTGGTCGGCAGGCAGCGCCAAGGCCAATGCCCCGGTCGATAAGTACGAGGGCTCAGGCACCAGGCCGGCATGGCCGTGGAGGATCGGGGACCATGACGACGCACTTGCGATTGGTACTGTCCGGCGCATCACTAACCCTGCTCGGCGGCCTGCTCCTGGCGGCGGCGACGGTCGGCACCTGGCTCGCCTGGCTGAGCTGGAACACCGGCTACCGGATCGACCCGGAGACCGGCGCGACCAGCGGCCCGTACGCGGTGTGGCAGGTGGCCGGCTGCGTGCTCACGCTTGCCGTGATCGCCGCCGCCGGCGGCTGGTGGCTCAGCCCCTGGTTGGTCGCGCCAGTGATGGCGCTCGCCTTCACGCTTCCCTGGTCCGTGGACGCCGCGTCGAGCGATCGCACCGGGCTGTGGGCGGTAGGCGCGATTTTGGTGCTTATAGGCACGGCGGCCGGCAGCGGGGTGGTCAGCCTGGGTATCCACCTGCTCCGCCGGCGACTGACCGGCTCGTGACCCGGCACCGCCGCAGCACCTGCCCTCACACCACTCCTACCGCGAGTGCGGCTGTGGCCCTGCACGGCCGCCACGTCAAGCGGACCTTGACGCACGTATGCACGCTGCCGGAACAGACGGATTCTCCCGGCCCGTTGCGGGCCGCCTCGAAGGCGTACAGAAGGCGACAACCCCCACCGGCTGCGGTCCGAAGCCGCCTTCGCCCGACTCTGCGGCGTCGCCCCCATCCCCGCCAGCTCCGGACGGACCGACCGCCATCGCCTGCACCGCGGCGGAGACCGTGACGCCAACAGCGCCCTTTGGCGGATCACCCTCGTCCGCATGCGATGCCACCAGCCCACCAAGGACTACGTCGCTCGCCGCACCGCCGAGGGCGAGACCAAGCCCGAAATCATGCGGTGCCTCAAGCGCTACGTCGCCCGCGAGGCCTTCAGCCGTCTCAGCGGACCGACGCCACCACCGCTACAGGCCGAAGCAAAGCAGGGCAGGACGTCGGCAGCTGGGTAGTGATACGCCGCCGGTGCTCTACGGCCAAGCCTCCCACGGCAGCGCCTCTCGCCAGCCTGGCCCGCCGGAAGCCCAGTCCGCCAGGACTTTCGCGATGGGCTCGACTCCGATCACCACCGGCTGCCTCGGCACATGTGCCTGGAAGTGCTTGTCCTCACCGCCCTCGCGGTATTCCACCTGGTAGCTCAAGTCGTCATTGAGGAAGACCTGCATGTAGTGCTGCCCCGCCGGCTCCAGGTCAAGCCTCTCGACGATGAGAAACCGCCACGTCAGGTTCAGGTCCGCGAGAGCGTCATGGAGCGTCGTCTCGGACGGATCATCCCAAACCTGTCCGCCCGCCTCACGCGCCCTCACCACCGGCCCAGCCACGGCCAGACTCTACCGCTACGTCAAATGCCCGCCGCTATGGCCGGAAGTTTGACAGAAATAGGAGCGTCCACATCGGCGGCAGTCGGCTGTCGGGTCTCCGGACCTGCATGACAAGTCGGTATCAGGACCTGCGCGACACTCCCGCATTCACCGACATCACGGGCGTGGGTGATACTTCCTTGCCCGCTGATCGAGGGCGACAAGGAGCAGCCGCATGCAGCCGGAGTCCGGAAACGGCGACGACGCCGTCGCACGCGCGCGGGAGCTAGTTCTGGCCAAGCAGTTCGAGCCCGCCGTCGCACTGCTGCGCGAACATCTGACTGCACATCCGGACGACGGTGTCGGCTGGCGCCGCCTCGCCAACGCGTTGATCGGGCTCGACGAGGAAGCGGCCGCGGTCGAGGCGGCCGGCCGAGCAATCGAGGTCAATTCCGAGGATGCGGTGGCCTACCGCTACCGCGCGCTGGCTAATCAGCTGCTCAGCAGGTACCGGGAGTCGTATGCCGACGCGAAGCGCGCAGTGGAGCTTGCACCCGATGATCACGAGGCACTGAGCCTGCTCGCCTTAAATGTCCTCGCGGTCAGTCGCGACACGGCACGGTTCAAAGAGCTCATCCAACGAGCGCTCATCGTGAATCCAGGCAGCGCCGCGGCGAGGGGCGCGCTCAGGGGGTATCGGGCGATCCAGCGCCGCACCGTGGCGGTCGCGGCAAACCTCGCGGCCTTCCCGGTCGCGGTCGTGCTGCTGTGTGGTTGGTTCGCGGTAGACACCGGCAGGTCGAGCGACGCTCGTTGGATGATCTGGCCCGGCTTCGTCGCCTTAGCCGCCATGGTGGTTATCGGCCCGCTCACTCGATCGGCAGAACGAGTGTTCCCGATGCTCACGTTGACCCAGGTGTCCACGGCGGCGATCGCCGCCGGAGTCATCGCGGCCGCTGCGGGGTACGGCGCCACGCGAGCAATCCCAGCCGCAGCCACCCTTGGCCTGACCTCCGTCGCGATATCAGGCTTGTCGGGAATCCCCCTCTCGCGTCGCGGCGCACGAAAAAGCACGTCAATAGAACCAACGACTGGCCGTAGCGCACCCAGCCGGTTTGCGTCACGCAGGTCCTGAGACCGATCTGTCACGCGGGGCCGGAGACCAGACATCGCCGGCAGACGGCCGCCACCTGCTGGCCTGTCCGCAGGATGGTGGGAGTCGGGGGCCTTCCCTAGGCTGAGCACATCGCAGCCCTCGTCGATGTCGCCCGGGAGATCGCGCGGCGCAAGTCGGAAGCCCCGTTGCCGCGGAGGTGGAGTCACGTTCGTGCGGTTGCGGCCGAGGCTCAGGCCGTCAGCGCGGCCGTCTCGCCCGAGGATCATGACGTGTTGGTGGCCTCCGCGTGGTTTCACGATGTGGGTTACAGCCCTGACTTGGTCGATACCGGCTTCCACTCCCTCGATGGCGGGAGGCGGCTGCGACGGGAGCAGTTCGACGACAGGATCACCGGGCCCGACGTCGACAGCCTCGATTGCGAGGCGGTGCAAGCGGGCGTCGGGTCGGGGGTCAGCATGGTGACCGCAGGAAAGGCGGCCTCGAACTATCGTGCCGCACATGCTGTTCGATGCCTCCCTCCCACAGTTGTTCTTCGCCCTGGTCTTATGGCTGGCTGGGCAGGCCGTTCTGTACCTCGTGATCCGGACAGCGGTGCGCCACGCCATGGAGGACGCGGATCGTCGTCGAGCATCAGAGCGACGCGGGTAAGCCGCAGAGTCCCGCCCCGCCGGCCGATGCCGGCCGTAGGTTGCCAGCAGGCCGAGTGGGGCGGGACCACGCCACGCCTGCACGGCGCCTTGATCGGGGGTGGCTGCACGTCGCCCAGGTGGCGGTGGAGACCCACGGCGGAATCGTGCTGCGGGCGTATCCGAAGACGCGGGCCGGCGTACGGGCGGTGCCGATGCCGCCGTTCCTCGTCGACGAGCTGCGGCGGCGCGGGACCGCGGTGCCGGACGGGCGGGCGTTGGTCTTCGCCGACCGGGACGGCGGGCCGCAGCGGCGGTCGAACTTCCGGCGGCGAGTGTGGCTGCCGTCGCTCGTTTGCTCCGGGTTGCTCGGTCGGGTGGTCGAGGTGGGGCCGGGCCGGTGGGTGGCGTCGTAGCCGGATCGGGACGGTCGGGAGCAGCGGGCGGAGTTCGCCGACGAGGCGGCGGCAGTGGCGCAGGTGGGGGCCTCGGCGTTCGGCGGGCTGCGGTTCCACGACCTGCGGCACTCGTACATCACCTGGCTGGTGACGGACGGGGTGCCGGTCAACGTGGTGCGGCGGGTCCTGGGGCACGAGAAGGCGTCAACGACGCTGGACCGTTACACGCACACGCCCGACGACTACGCCGATCGGATGCGGCTGACGTTCGCTGACGATTCGCTGACTTTCCGCCCGTCGCCCCGTTCAACGGGCCCGGGAGACACGGCTTCACCTGGGCCGGAGGCGAACCCACAAAGGGACGACCCCCGTCGGGGGGAGACGGGGGTCGTCGGGAGGTTCGGCTCCGGGGGGGTCGAGCCGAACCAACTCAGCGGTCACGGGGGGTGCAACCGCTGAGGGTCTGCCTACTGTCGGATATGAGCACTCGTCGTGCGGACAAGTCTGCCTGAGCGGACCTGTTACGTCGAGTGGTGTTCACTCCACTCCCTGCGAATTTGTTTTCGCAGAGTGTGATCGCGGTCACGGTGCGCAGAGGTGACCGGGTCCGGCCGCCGATCTGGCGATCATTGGACCCCGGGCACCCGCCGACCATAGACCATCGGACTAGACTTTCGCGCCGTGGGCCGAGGTGCCGCTTTTTTCGATCTGGACAAGACCGTCATCGCCAAGTCGAGCGCCCTGGCGTTCGGCCGTCCGTTCTACCGGGACGGGCTGATCACACGCCGTGACGTGGTCAAGTCGGCGTACGCGCAGCTGATGTTCCGGCTGGGCGGCACCGACGAGCAGACCATGGCTCGCACCCGGGACTACCTGGCGACACTCTGCAAGGGCTGGCCGGTGGAGCAGGTCCGCCAGATCGTCGCGGAGACGCTGCACGAACTGATCAACCCGTACGTCTACGCCGAGGCCGCCGCGCTCATCGAGGAACATCACGCGGCCGGCCGGGACGTGGTGCTCGTCTCCGCCTCCGGCGAGGAGATGGTCCGACCGATCGGCGAGCTGCTCGGGGTGACCGACGTGATTGCCACCCGGATGGCGGTGGAGGACGGCCGGTACAGCGGCGAGGTCGAGTTCTACGCGGCCGGCCCGAGCAAGGTCGAGGGCGTGAACCGGCTCGCCGAGGAGCGCGGCTACGACCTGGCCGACTCGTACGCCTACTCCGACTCGTACAGCGATCGGCCGCTGCTGGAGTGCGTCGGTCATCCCACCGCCGTGAACCCGGACCGGCAGCTGCGCCGGCTCGCCACCGAGAACGCCTGGCCGGTGCTGGAGTTCCGTCATCCCATCCCGCTGGGCCGGCGGCTCCGCGAGCGTCCGGCGGTCCCGGTGGCCGCGGCGGCGCTCGGCGTCGGCGTCGGGGTGGCGATCGGCATCGCCTGGTACGGGCGACACCGGCGCACCCGGGCGGCCTCCACCGCCACCTGACCCGGCCCTTCCGCCACCTAGGCGGTCAGGTCACGAAGGCCGCACCACTGGCATGCCGGGCACCCGACCGCGCCACTTCCGGCCCGGCACCTCCACCGCTGGCTCACACCCACCGGCTCCTCCACCGCGACGACCGCCGGCCAGCCGCCGCGGCCAGCGCTGACGGCCGCCGCCAGGCCTGCTGTGTCATTGCCGTGGAACAGACCGGACAGTGCCATGGGCCCATCGCGACCCGTTGCGGCGCAACCTCACCTGTTCGGCTCCGAGCGGCGCAATCCGCCGCCCCCACCATGAAGGCCTGACCGCACCCGGCTCGCGGCTGACTGCCGCCGTCAACCCACTTGAGCAAACGCTCAAATCTTCCTATGCTTCCGCCTTGAGCGACCGCTCAAATGCGGGGAGGAAACATGCCGGAGCAGGACGAGGCGAAGCCGGAGCCGGACCAGCCGGAGCCGCACGAGCCGCAGCCGGAAAGAACGATTGCCAACTGGGTCCTGGCCGGTCTGATCACGGCCTTCGGCCTGGTGGTCTTCACGGTGGCGGTACGCGACGGCCACGCTGACAGCGCCCTGCTCTTCGTGGCGCTCCCGGTGATCCTGGCCGCGGCGCTGGCCCTCACCCCCGGGCGCACGTCCCACGGCCGGGTCTTCAGCGTCACCACCATCGCGCTGCTGCTGGCCGCGGTGGCGCTGCACGAGGGTGCGATCTGCGTCGTACTCGCCGCACCGCTGGTCTACGCGGTGGCCCACGGCAGCACCGCATTCATCCGGCTGGTCCGTCGCTCCTCACGGACGTACGCCGTGATCGCCGTACCGCTGCTGCTCCTGCCCGGCCTGGAAGGTAGCGGAATCGGGCCGCGGATCGACCCCGGCCAGTTCGTCGAGGTGACCCGCGTCGTCAACCTGCCGCCCGATGAGGTGGCGGGCCGCATCGCGGCCGGGCCACGACCGGCCGCCATCCGGTCCGCGGCTCTGCGGCTGCTCGGCGTTCCGACGCCCGGACAGGTCGTCGGCGACGGTCTGGCGCCAGGAGATCGCTGGGTCTTCGGATACCACGGCAGCGCGCATGGCCCCGGCGGCCACCTGCTCGCCGAGGTCGAGGTCAGCGAGCCCGGACACCTCAGCTTCCGCTTCGTGGAAGACACCTCGATCACCGGCCGCTGGCTGACGTGGCGGCACGCCGACCTGCGCTGGCAACCAGCCGGATCCAACCGTACGCAGATCCGCGTCGCCGTGCGGTACGAGCGTGGTCTCGACCCGTCCTGGTACTTCGGTCCCCTGCAGAACGCGTTGCTCGGTGAGGGCGTGGAGCACCTGCTCGACATGATGACGCTGCGATGACGGCCGCCCGTTATCTCGTCCTGGTGGTGCCGCTGCTGGCGGTGCTCGCAGCCGCACGGTTCGAGCGTGGTCGTCACGCCCGAGCCGCCGCTCTGTTGGCCTTCGTGGTCAGCATGATCGGGATCGCCGCCCTCAACGACGCCGCCCGGCTGGCCGGCTGGTTCGCCTTCGCCCCGGTTACCGGTGCCTGGCGCGGCATGCCGGTCGACCTGTGGATCGGCTGGGCCGCCCTGTGGGGCCCACTGCCCGTGCTGTTGCGCCGGGTGCTCCCGCTACCGCTCGCGCTCGGCCTGCTGCTCTGGTTCGACGCGGTCGCGATGCCCACGCTCACGCCACTGGTCCAGCTCGGACCGCACTGGCTGGTCGGCGAGGCGGTCGGCCTGATCGCCGTCGCCCTGCCGGCGCAACTGCTCGGCAGGTTCAGCGCCGATCGCCGCCACCTGCGTACACGGACCCTGCTCCAGGTCGGCCTCTTCACCGCGATGCTGCTGTGGTTCCTACCCACCCTGGCCTTCGAGCTGGGCGGCGGGTCGTGGGCCCCTCTCAGCGCGATGTCGGTGCCGATGCTGCTGATCGTCGCCCAGGTTGGACTGCTGGTCGCCGCGCCGGCGCTCGCGGCGGTGCGCGATTTCGCGGCCCTCGGCGGCGGCACGCCCTACCCGTGGGACCCGCCCCGCCGGCTCGTCACCACCGGCCCTTACGCCTACCTGGCGAACCCCATGCAGCTCGGCGCGGTGGCCCTCGTGCTGGTCGTCGCCACAGCCACCCGAAGCCCCGCGCTCGTGGTCGTGGCGGTGACCGCGGTCGCCTTCAGCGCGGCCGTGGCTCGGCCACACGAGGAGCACGACCTTGCGAGGCGGTACGGCCTGCGTTGGCGGGACTATCGGCGGCAGGTGCACAACTGGTGGCCGCGCTGGCGACCGTATGCCACCGGTGCTTCCGCGGTCCTCTGGCTCGATGACGACTGCGGCCCCTGCACGGCGGTCTGGCGCTTCCTCGACCGCCGGGCCCCGGTGAACCTCACCATCGCACCTGCGGCGGAGCACCCGCAGGTGCTGTGGCGGGCCGGGTACGCGGGCGGCGACGGCCACACGGAACGGGGGGTGGCCGCCGTCGCCCGCGCACTCGAACACGTCAACCTGGGCTGGGCATGGGTGGGCTGGATGCTGCGACTGCCGGGGGTCACCTGGCTGGCACAGCTGGTCAGCGATGCGATGATCGCACCGCCCCATCCAGTGAGTCGGCGAGGAGAGCGATGTCCGACACCAAGCAACGGCTGCTCGACGGGACGATCACCGCGATCCGCCAGTACGGCATCGCAGGTGTGTCGGCCCGGACCATAGCCGCGGCCGCCGGGGTGAACCAGGCTCTCGTCTTCTACCACTTCGGCACCGTGGACGACCTGCTCACAGCCGCCTGCCGGGCGAGCACCGCCGAGCGGGTGCGGCACTGGTCGACCAGCCTGGAGCAGGTCCGCTCCCTCCGGGAGCTTCTCGCGGTCGGGCGGGAGCTGCACGAACAGGAACGGGAACTGGGCAACGTCTCGATCCTGGCGCAGATGCTGGCGGGCGCACAGGGGGACGAAGGGCTCGCCGCGCCCACGGCGGCGTCGCTCCAGCTCTGGGTTGACGCGATCGAGATCGTCCTGCTCCGGCTCCTCGACGGGTCCCCGTTCGCAGAGGTCGCCGACGTGCCCGGGCTGGCCCGGGCCGTGTCCGCCGCGTTCATCGGCCTGGAGCTCTACGACGGGGTGGACCGCGCGAGCGCCGACCAGGCACTGTCCGCGCTCGACCAGCTCGCGGTGCTCATCGAGGTCGTCGACGACCTCGGTCCGATCGCTCGGCGAGCGTTGCAGGGCAGGATCAACCGGGCCGCACGGCGGAGCTGACGGCCGGACCAGCCCCGGCTCAGGAGGCGGCCAGCACCTCGTCGCCGATCCGGGTGAGTTCGTCGGCGGCCACCTCGACCGCCGTCATGTAGTGCCGCAGCCAGGAGCGGAGCCCGTCGGGGGTTCCGGTGGCGAAGGCCCCGGCCGCACCGACGTACTCGGGCTCCCGCTCGTGATGGCCGACGTCCACCGCGAGCAAGCCGCGCGGGTCGGTTCCGCTGGCCAGCAGCACCAGCCGGGCCGCGCCGCGGGCCACCACGCCGGACGGGCCGGCGAACGGCCGCAGCGCCAGCAGCTCGCCGTGCACGACGGACGCGAGCACCAGCGGGGTGACCCGGGTGCCACCGGCCACCAGCGCCGCGAGGTGGTCCAGGCGGGCGCCGACCACGGGGTCGGCGACCGGCCGCCCCAGCTCCGGCTCGGGTACGACGTCGCGGGCGGCGAGGACGTGCAGTCTGGCCAGCGCCTGCCGGGGCGCCTTCGGCCAGAGGTCGGTCAGCCCGGGTAGCGCCCCGGCGACGCGCAACGCGCCCTGGAGCACCGGGTCGGTGACGGTGCCGGCCCGGACCGCCTCGCGGTCGTACCCGTACCCCTCGAGGGCGGCGCTGGCCACCGCGGACCGGAGGCTCACCTCGGCGGTGACCTGCCCCCCGTGCCGGCGCAGCGCGCGGTGCCGCAACGCCTCGTCGAACCGTTCCCGGGCCCGCTGCGCGGCGGGGGCGACGTCGGCGAGTTCGAGCAGCGGAGCGAGCGGGTCGGTGGTCACCCCGTCACGCTAGCGACCCGGGTGGGGGCGACGGCGACCAACCGCCGCCGGGGCGAGCGACAGCACCCGGAGACGGGCGCAGCGGGCGCCGCCGCGGTTGCCGCGCGGGCCGAGGGTCGAGCCGCACAACGCGCCGCGCATCAGCGTCGCGTGCAGTTGGGCGCGCGACGTGGGCCGTTGGGCGCGGGGGCGGACTCCCGGCGGTCGCCTCACCTGGCCGGCCGGACTAACCTCTCCTGACGAGACTCAGGTCACCCCGAGCGACGAGGAGCACGGATGAGCGAGGCATTGGCCAACTTGCTGAACGAGACGCGCCAGTTCCCGCCGCCGGCCGAGCTCGCCGCGAACGCCAACGTGAAGGCCGGCGCGTACGACGAGGCGACGGCCGACCGGCTGGCTTTCTGGGAGCGGCAGGCCGGGCGGCTGACCTGGTCGAAGCAGTGGGAGCAGGCGCTCGACTGGTCGAACGCGCCGTTCGCGAAGTGGTTCGTGGGCGGCCGGCTCAACGTGGCGTACAACTGCCTGGACCGGCACGTGGAGGCCGGCCGGGGCGACAAGGTGGCGATCCACTGGGAGGGCGAGCCGGGCGACACCCGGACCCTCACCTACGCCGACCTGCACAAGCTCACCTGCCAGGCGGCGAACGCCCTCACCGATCTGGGTGTCACGGCCGGCGACCGGGTGGCGATCTACCTGCCGATGGTTCCGGAGGCGGCCGCCGCGATGCTGGCCTGCGCCCGGATCGGCGCCACGCACAGCGTGGTCTTCGGCGGCTTCTCCGCGGACGCGCTGACGAACCGGATCCAGGACGCCAGCGCCAAGGTGGTCATCACGGCCGACGGCGGCTACCGGCGGGGCAAGCCGTCGGCGCTCAAGCCGACCGTGGACGAGGCGGTGGCGAAGTGCCCGTCGGTGGAGCACGTGCTCGTGGTCCGCCGTACCGGTGAGGACGTCGCCTGGTCGGCGAAGGACCACTGGTGGCACGAGACGGTGGAGACCGCCTCGCCGGAGCACACCGCGGAGCCGTTCGACGCCGAGCATCCGCTCTTCATCCTCTACACCAGCGGCACCACGGCCCGGCCGAAGGGCATCCTGCACACCACCGGCGGCTACCTGACCCAGGCGTCGTACACCACGCACGCGGTCTTCGACCTGAAGCCGGAGAGCGACGTCTACTGGTGCACGGCGGACATCGGCTGGGTGACCGGCCACTCGTACATCGTGTACGGCCCGCTCTCGAACGGCGCCACCCAGGTGATGTACGAGGGCACGCCGGACACCCCGCACAGGGGCCGGTTCTGGGAGATCGTCGACAAGTACAAGGTGACGATCCTCTACACCGCGCCGACGCTGATCCGCACCATGATGAAGTGGGGCGAGGACATCCCGGCCGGGTACGACCTCTCCTCGCTGCGGCTGCTCGGCAGCGTCGGCGAGCCGATCAACCCGGAGGCGTGGATCTGGTACCGCCAGTACGTCGGGCGGGGCGAGCTGCCCGTCGTGGACACCTGGTGGCAGACCGAGACCGGGGCCATCATGATCTCCCCGCTTCCCGGGGTGACCGAGGCGAAGCCGGGCAGCGCCATGGCGCCGCTGCCGGGCATCGTGGCCGACGTCGTGGACGACCAGGGCCAGTCGGTGCCCAACGGTGGCGGCGGCTACCTGGTCATCAAGGAGCCCTGGCCGTCGATGCTGCGTACCGTCTGGGGCGACGACAACCGTTTCCTCGAGACGTACTGGTCCCGGTTCGGGGCCGGCGCGAGCGGCGGGTCGGGCGACTGGGTCTACTTCGCCGGTGACGGCGCGAAGAAGGACGACGACGGGCACGTCTGGCTGCTCGGCCGGGTCGACGACGTGATGCTGGTGTCCGGGCACAACATCTCGACCACGGAGGTGGAGTCGGCGCTGGTCTCCCACCCGTCGGTCGCCGAGGCGGCGGTGGTCGGCGCGACCGACCCGACGACGGGGCAGGCGATCGTGGCGTTCGCGATCCCCCGGGGCAGCGTGGAGAGTGGGGGCGACGCGGGCGAGCAGCTCATCGCGGACCTGCGTAACCACGTGGCGAAGACGCTCGGCCCGATCGCCAAGCCCCGGCAGATCCTGCTCGTGCCCGAGCTGCCGAAGACCCGCTCCGGCAAGATCATGCGGCGGTTGCTGCGGGACGTGGCGGAGAACCGGTCGCTGGGCGACGTCACCACGCTCCAGGACTCCTCGGTGATGGAGCTCATCGCGGCCGGCATGAGCGGCGGGAAGTCCGACGAGGACTGACCCCTGACGTACCGGATGGAGGGTGGTGGCCGAACGGCCACCACCCTCCGTCATTTCTTACGGCTTGCGACACGACCCGATACCCGGTGTCACATCGGTCGGTCGGGTGAACCGAAAAAGACTGAATGGACACAGGGGGCCTCCGACCCCTGTCGCTCGGGCGCCCTCGTGATTTACGTTCACGCCGGCCGCGCCGCTTCGACGAACGTCACATCGATGAGGCGCCGGCCGAGGTCCTGCCATCCCATGCCCGAGATCGGAGCGGCATGAACAAAAGACCCCAGTCCAGCGGGCGTCGACGGCTACTCGTCGCGCTGCCCGCCATCGCCCTCGCCGCCACGTCACTGACCGTGACCAGCAGCGCGGCGGCCGAGACCACCTCGGTGCCGCGGGCGGTGATCGGATCCGACGAGTACTACATCAACTACGCCGAGCCGGAGGTGCAGCCGGACACGTCCGGCCGCGAGGTCAAGGGCAAGGACGGCGTCTACGCCCCGGCCCACGAGAAGATCCGCGAGTTCGATCGCAAGCACGCTCGCGGCAACCCCGTCACCGCACGGGAGCTGGCCAAGATCGAGGCCAAGTCGATCAAGAGCGGCAAGAACCCGCGGAAGATCAAGCAGGCGCCGACCACCCAGACGGCGAAGCTGCTGACCCTGCTGGTGGAGTTCAACGACCAGGCCAACGACGACTTCACCGACGTCATGGTGCCGCGGACGGTCTTCGAGGACCGCACCTGCGTCCCCGGCACCGTGCAGAACGGGCCGAAGCACAACAACATCCCGAACCCGGCCAAGCTGGGATACGAGGACAACAACTCGATGTGGGTGCCGGACTTCTCGCCCGCGCACTTCGACAAGATGCTGTACACCAAGACCGGCATCACCGAGCGGGTGCGCAAGGACCTGAAGGGTCCGGACGGCAAGCGCGGCATCGACATCTCCGGCCGCACCATGCACAACATGTACCTGGAGATGTCGAAGGGCGCGTACACGGTGGACGGGCAGGCCAGCCCGTGGATCACCGTGCCGCACTCGGAGGCCTGGTACGCGGCGAACCGCTGCTTCCAGGACGAGAACGGCAACTGGGTCGCCGGGCGTGAGCAGTCGATGAACGGCCACCCGGACAACCCGGCCGGCGCCGGCCGGCTCGCCACCGACGCGATCTCCACGCTGGCGGCGTCGGACCCGGACTTCCCGTGGGCCGACTACGACATCGAGGACCAGGCCGACCGGGACGGGGACGGCAACTTCTTCGAGCCGGACGGCGTGATCGACCACCTGGTGCTGGTGCACGCCGGCAAGGGCAAGTCCTCCGGCGGCGGCGCGCAGGGCGTCTACGCGGTCTGGGCGCACTCCTCCTCGGTGCCGGGCGGCTACACCATCCCGGGCACGAACCTCCAGGTGTCGAACTACATCGTTCAGCCGGAGGACGCCGGGGTGGGCGTCTTCGCCCACGAGTTCGGTCACGACCTCGGCCTGCCGGACCTCTACGACACCTCGGGCAACGCCGACTCGGACGTGGACTTCTGGGACCTGATGGCCTCGGGTTCACACTCCGGCGAGATCTTCCAGGCGCTCCCCACCCACATGGGCATCTGGGACAAGTGGGTGCTCGGCTGGGCCGACCCGCTGACCGTCGCCCCCGGCTCCCGGCCACGCTACGTGGAGCTCGGGCAGACCTCGCGCACCCCGGTCGGCACCGAGGACGGCATCAAGATCGACCTGCCGGACAAGGTCATCACGCTGGCCGAGCCGCACAGTGGCGCGAACATGTGGCACAGCGGCAACGACCAGGAGTGGGCCGACGTCCGGCTGACCCGTTCGGTCGCGGTTCCGGCGGCGGCCGACGCGAAGTTCTGGATGTGGAACAACTACGTCATCGAGGCGGACTGGGACTACGGCTTCGTCGAGGTCTCGACCGACGGCGGGACCACCTGGACCGAGCAGAAGGTCTACGACGAGGCCGGCACCGTGGTCACCACGCCGGACGACTACCCGGACCCGAACGGCCGGATGAACGACTTCGGCGGCAAGAAGTACGGCCTGACCGGCAGCACCGAGGGCTGGCGGCACGACTACGTCGACCTGTCGGCGTACGCGGGCACGACCATCCAGCTGCGGCTGCGCCAGGCCACCGACGAGGCGTTCGAGGAGCGGGGCTGGTTCGCCGACGACTTCTCGGTCACCGGCGGCGGCGCCACCACCTGGAGTGACGACGTCGAGAACGGCGCCAACGGCTGGACGCCCAGCGTGCACACCTGGGTCGACACCACGGGCGAGGGCTGGAACATCGACAGCGGCACCATGGTCCAGGCGCACTACTACCTGGCCGAGTGGCGCAACTTCGACGGCTTCGACAAGGGCCTGAAGTACGCCTACGACACGGTCTACTCGCGCGACGCGTGGAAGGTCGACCGGATCTCGTACAACGCCCCGGGCATGCTGGTCTGGTACCGGGACACCGCGCTCGGCGACGTCAACCACGTCACCGGGCAGCTCACCGCGCTGCCCAGCTACGGCGCGAAGGGCGGGTTGCTGATCGTCGACTCGCACTTCGACCCGTTGCGGCGCAAGGGTGCGGCGGCCGTCAAGGACCCGTCGGTGACGGACAACCTGCCCAGCCGTCCGCAGTCGTCGAACGCGGCGTTCTCGCTGAAGCCGACGTACCCCTTCCAGGAGTGCCTGGAGGCGGCGGGCGAGCCGTACAGCGCGTACTGCACGAAGTTCGGGGCGCAGCCGGCGGTGAAGACGTTCACGGACGCCAAGGGCTGGTACCCGGGCATCGAGATGCGCGACGGCGCGCCGTACGCCCGGGACAGCGACGCCTCGGTCGTGCTGCCCTCGCGGAACAACGCGCCGTACACCACCCGGGTGACCCACCCGAACGGTAAGCCGGCGCCGGAGTTCTACGGCATGACGTTGAGCGGTGGCGCCATCACGTTGGGCACCGGCAACCCCGGCGACATGCGCGTCAACTACGGCGTGTCGATCAAGATCGAGAAGAGCGCGAAGGACAACTCGGCCGCCTGGGTCTACGTGACCCCGTCCAAGCGGTGACCTGACCGTTCTCGTCGCGGCCCGTCCGGAGCTCGGCTCCGGGCGGGCCGCCTCGTTTCCGAGCCCGGGGCGTGGCGGTGTCCAGCCATCGACGGAGTACGCGGGTGACACGCTGGCGCGCGGCGGCGCTCTCCCTCGGGGACCTCATAATCACCGCCGCATCGAGCGCTCGTGATTAAAACGTAATGTTAAAAGTTGCTTAGGGCTACGGATACATTGCGGGAATTTGTCCACAACAAACCCGCCCAAACCAGATGATCATTCCTTCCCGGCAACCTCGTGACACGCTCCGCCTCCTCTGTAAGGGTGGTTGACGCAATTCATGACAGTCGCTTGCACGTGTGCGGCCTGTCATGTAACAGATCCACAAAGGAGGACCCTTTGAGGAGACGAGTCACAGCCGGCCTGGCGACCGCCGCGGCCGCGCTGCTGGCGGCGGGAGCCGTGGCGACGCCGGCCTCCGGCGCCCCGGCGGCGAACCCGACCCCCTCATCCGACCGGGCCGAGCACGGCCCGGACAATCTCCCCGACCCGAAGGCGGATCAGCAGCGGGCCCTCCGCAAGCAGGCCATCGGCGACCTGCTCACCGGCAAGGCCAAGCTCGAGACCCGCCACGGCTCCAAGGTCATCAAGATCAAGGACAAGTTCGTCGAGTACCAGCAGCCGCCGAAGGTCGACCCGATCTTCACGATGCTGGTGAACTTCGGCGACAAGGTGGACCCGCGGACCGGCGGCGCCGCCGGCCCGGTGGTGAACCAGATCCCGAAGCCCGACCGCAAGTACGACGGCGGCGCGACCGACGACAACAGCACCACCTGGTCGGAGAACTACGACCGCCAGCACTACCTCGACATGTTCTACGGTCGCCGCGGCGAGTCGATGCGGGACTTCTACCTGGCGCAGTCCGGCGGCCGGTACACCGTCGGCGGCGATGTCAGCGACTGGGTCACCGTGCCGTTCAACGAGGCCCGGTACGGCTCGAACGCCATCCCGGAGAGCGACGGCTCCTGGAACTTCATCAAGGACACCGCCACCTCCTGGTACGACAGCCAGCTCGCGGCCGGCAAGACGCCGGAGCAGGTCAAGGAGTACCTGGCCCAGTTCGACATCTGGGACCGGTACGACTTCGACCAGGACGGCAACTTCAACGAGCCCGACGGCTACATCGACCACTTCCAGGCCGTACACGCCGGTATCGGCGAGGAGGCCGGTGGTGGCGCCGAGGGTGAGGACGCCATCTGGTCGCACCGCTGGGCCGCGTTCACCAACCTGGCCGGCAGCGCCGGTCCGGCGGGCAACAAGGCCGGCGGCGTGCAGATCGGCGACACCGGCATGTGGATCCGCGACTACACCACCGAGCCGGAGAACGGCGGCCTCGGGGTCTTCGCCCACGAGTACGGCCACGACCTCGGTCTGCCCGACCTCTACGACACGGTCGGCGGCGACAACGGCGTCGGCTTCTGGAGCCTCATGTCGTCCGGCTCGTGGCTGAGCCACGGCAAGCAGGACATCGGCTCGACCCCGGGCTACATGGACCCGTGGTCGAAGCTCTTCCTCGGCTGGCTGAACTACTCCACCGTCGAGTACGGCAAGGGCACCAGCGAGGTCACGCTCGGCCCGGCCGGCGACAGCAACGGCCCGCTGGCCCAGGCCGTCGTCGTGAACCTGCCGCCGCAGGAGCAGACCACCACCTACAACACGCCGTTCGGCGGGTCGTACGAGTGGTGGGGCGGCAGCGCCGACGACCTGAACACCACGCTGGCCCGGCAGCTCGACCTGACCGGCGCCTCCTCCGCCTCGATCAACGCCAAGGCCTGGTACGAGATCGAGGAGGACTTCGACTACCTCTACGCCGAGGTGTCGGCCGATAACGGCGCGAGCTGGACGCAGCTGGGCAACCCGCTGATCGAGGCCGGCGAGACCGGGCTCGACGGCTCGTCCAACGGTGAGTGGGTGGACCTGAACTACGACCTGTCGGCCTATGCCGGCAAGGTCGTCCAGTTCCGCTACCGCTACCAGAGCGACGGCGGGCTCCACCTCGCCGGCGCGTTCCTGGACAACGTCTCGCTGGTCAAGGACGGAGTCGCCGCCTGGACCGACGACGTCGAGACGCCGGCCGCCGAGTGGACCGCCCGGGGCTTCACCCGGATGGGCGGCGAGGTGACCGCCGAGTACCCCCGCTTCTACATCGCGGAGAACCGGACCTACTTCGGTTACGACGAGACGCTGAAGACCGGCGGCTACAACTACGGCTACACCAACACCCGCCCCAACTGGGTGGAGCGGTACGCGAACCAGCCGGGCATGCTGGTCTGGTACGTGAACTACGCCTACGGTGACAACAACACGTCGGAGCACCCCGGATACGGCCTGAACCTGCCGGTCGACGTCCGGCCGGGGTCGATCACGGTGCCGGGTCAGGGCACCGTCACCAACCGGCGCAACGGCTTCGACGCGACCTTCAGCCGCCACCAGAAGCCGGCGCAGACCTTCCACCTCAACGGGGTGCCGGTCACCCTGCCGAAGCTGAAGGCCAACCCGGTCTTCGACGACAGCGTGGTGGACCGCTACTGGTCGGCGCAGAACGAGCAGAACTCGGTGAAGGTGGCCGGAACGGGCACTCGCCTCGAAATCGTTAAGCAGGGTAACCACCCGACCGACAAGATGGTCGTGCGGATCAGCAACTGATCCATCGATCATCTTCGGGGCCGGTGGCGGAAACGCCGCCGGCCCCTTTTTCGTACCTTCGACAGGGTTGATCGAAATGCACCGCTGCTTGCGTGTGAAGGCGGATCCGCCCTGCTCATGTACAACGTGGGACCGGCCGGAGTATGACGGCTGAAGGCAGAGTCAACAAAAACTTGCAACAAATCGACGCGGCTGTCTTCCCCCTCGACGCAGCAGTGTCTATGTTCACCAGTGGCCCCCTAGGGGGCCGTCTCAGCCGGCCCGCAACCCCGGGGGGCCGGTTCCCTCACATCGGAGGTACCACGTGCGCAAAGTCGCAGTGGGTCTGCTCGGGCTTTCGCTGACAGCGACGGGACTGGTGGCTGGCGCCTCCGCCAGCGCGGCGCCGAAGCTGCCGGCCGCCGCTCCGTCGGTGGCCGAACCCGCCCATGTGGACCACGACCTGCCCAACCCGCTTGAGGACAAGCGGCGGGCGATGCGCCAGGAGGGCCTGAGCGACGTCCTCTCTGGCCGGGCCACGACCCAGAAGATCAACGGCAGCACGGTGGTCAAGGTCGGCGAGACCGCGGCCGTCGGCGGCGCGGCGAGCCGGTCCGCCAAGGCCACCAAGGCCGGCAAGGGCGCGACCAAGGACCAGTACGTCGAGCTCGGCCGCGAGACGACGGACAAGATCTTCGTGATCCTCGCCGAGTTCGGTAACCAGCGGCACCCGAACTACCCGGACCAGGACACCGACCCGGACACGGCGGGCCCGACCCGCTTCGACGGGCCGCTGCACAACGAGATCCCGCAGCCCAACCGGGCGGTGGACAACTCGACGATCTGGCAGCCGGACTTCAGCGCCGACCACTTCCGGCAGATCTACTTCGGCACCAACCCGGGCGACGAGTCGCTGAAGCAGTACTACGAGGCGCAGTCCTCGGGCCGCTACAGCGTCGAGGGTGAGGTCACCGACTGGGTCAAGGTGCCGTACAACGAGGCCCGCTACGGCCGCTCCGGCGGCTACCCCTGCGCCTCGAACGTCTGCACCAACACCTGGAACCTGGTCGCGGACGCCGCCAACCAGTGGGTCGCCGACCAGAAGGCCGCCGGCAAGACCGACGCGGAGATCGCCGCCGAGGTCAAGTCCATGGACCAGTGGGACCGGTACGACCACGACGGTGACGGCAACTTCAACGAGTCGGACGGCTACATCGACCACTTCCAGATCGTCCACTCCGGCGGTGACGAGGCCGACGGTGACCCGCACCAGGGTGAGGACGCCATCTGGAGCCATCGCTGGTACGCCTTCGCGTCCGACCAGGGCGTCACCGGCCCGCCGAACTTCCCGGCCGGCGGTGCCCAGATCGGCAACACCGGCATCTGGATCGGTGACTACACCATCCAGCCGGAGAACGGTGGCCGCAGCGTCTTCTACCACGAGTACGGCCACGACCTCGGTCTGCCGGACGACTACAACGTGGTGAGCGGCGGCGACAACAACAACGAGCACTGGACCCTGATGGCCCAGAGCCGGCTCGGCGCCAAGAACGACGAGGGCATCGGTGACCGGGGCGGCGACCTCGGCGCCTGGAACAAGCTCCAGCTCGGCTGGCTCGACTACGAGGTGGTCGTGGCCGGTCAGAAGCGGACCCTGGAGCTCGGCCCGCAGGAGTACAACTCCGACAAGGCGCAGGCCGCCGTGGTCGTGCTCCCGCAGCGGGAGTACACCTTCGACCACGGCGCGCCGTTCGCCGGCACGAAGCAGTTCTTCTCCGGCAACCGGGACGACCTGAACAGCACCATGACCCGGACGCTGGACCTCACCGGCAAGACCAGTGCCGCGTTCAGCATGAAGGGCCGCTACAGCATCGAGGCCGACTTCGACTACCTCTTCTTCGAGGCGTCGACCGACGGCCAGTCCTGGACGCCGCTGCCCGGCACGGCCAACGGTGCGCCGCTGAAGGAGATCTCGACCGGACGCTACGCCCTGGACGGCTCCAGCGGTGGGCAGTGGGTGGACATCAACATCCCGCTGACCGCCTACGCCGGCCAGAACGTGCAGTTCCGGCTCCGCTACCAGACCGACGGCGGTGTCTCCGAGGGCGGCTTCTACGGTGACGCCGTCACCGTGACCGCCGACGGGCAGACCCTGCTCAGCGACGGTGCCGAGGCCGGTGCCGCGGGCTGGACCCTCGCCGGTGGCTTCGAGATCGCCGAGGCCTCCTACACCCGGCTCTTCGACAACTACTACATCGCCGGCAACCGGTCGTACGTCTCGTACGACAAGTACCTCAAGACCGGCCCGTACTTCTTCGGGTACACGAACACCCGCCCGGACTGGGTGGACCACTACGCGTACCAGGAGGGTCTGCTGATCTCGTACTGGAACACCCGGTACGAGGACAACGACACCTTCGAGCACCCGGGCGAGGGTCGCAACATGATCATCGACGCCCACCCGCGGCCGATCTACAACCTGACCGGCCAGGCGTGGCGGGCCCGGGTCCAGGTGTACGACGCGACGTTCGGCCTGAAGAAGGCCGACTCGTTCACGCTGCACCTGAACAGCCAGCCGCAGTACATCCGCGGCCAGGCCGCCGAGCCGCTCTTCGACGACACCAAGAAGTACTTCTACGAGGAGCTGCCGAACCACGGCGTCAAGCTCCCCGCGGTCGGTGTCAAGATCAAGGTGCTGGAGCAGAAGGGCACCTCGATGAAGATCCGGATCTCCTGATCCGCTGATCGACGTACCACCACGCGATGCCCGGGCAGGTCACCTGCCTGGGCATCGCCCTTTTCGCGGGTCTCCGCCCGCACCCGTCGAGGCCACCGCAGCCCGGCC
>NZ_SMKG01000230.1 GCF_004348525.1 Micromonospora sp. 15K316
GGGGAGGCTGTCCCGCGCGGGCGGGGCCGGCGGGGCGCAGTGCCGGGTGAGCCAGTCCAGCCCGCCGCGGCGGGCGACCACCGTCAACCGGTCGCCCGCGAAGATCACCTGCCGGGGGTCGAGGTCCTTCCACCAGATCGTCCGCCCGCCACCGGCCGGCGTACGGGCGATCAGCCGCACCTGCCCCTCCCGCGAGACGACGTCGAGCGGTCGCCCGTCGAGCTCCGACCCGGCGGCGACCGGCACCTCGGCCACCGGCAGCGCGTGCCGGCCGACCGGGATGGTGGCGATGACCGCCCGCTCGGTCAGCGCGCCGGTGAACGCGGGCGCGGCCAGGTAGGAGACCGACCGGGAGACGCCGAGGCCGAACGCCTCCTCGACCCGCTCGGCGAAGTCGTTCTCGAAGAGCCGCAGCACCACCCGCAGGTCGGCCCGGGTCTCCCGCGCGGCGAGCGCCGCCTCCAGGTTGGCCACGTCGTCGGTCGACACGATCACCAACGCCTGGCAGTCGGCCACCGAGGCCGCCTCCAGGGTCTCCGGCTGCGCGGCGTCGCCGACGATCAGCGGCACCTCCAACTGCCGGGCCAGCGCACCGCCGCGCGGCTCCGGGTCCTTGTCGATCGCGACGACCTCGACGTCGTACTCGCGCAGCTGCGCCATCACCCGGGTGCCGACGTTGCCGAGGCCGACCACCACCACGTGACCGGAGCGGTGCGGCTGGAGCCGGCCGGTGTGCAGGGCCAGCCGGGCGTTCACGATCCCGTCCACCACGACGGCGGTGATCAGCGGGATCAGGGCCAGCCCGGCCAGGTTCAGCACGACCTGCATCACCTGGGCGTCGGGCGACTTGGAGGTGTCCGGGTCGGCGCCGCTGAGGGTGGTGACCAGGGTGACGTAGAGCGCCTCCGCGGGCGAGACCCCTTCCGCCTGGGCGATCAGCGCACCGAGCACGACGACGACCGCGAGGACGAGCATCGTCGCGATACCGATCTTGCGGGTGGCGAAGCCCCGTACCGCCCGCAGCAGCACCGCGACGGGCCGCCGCCGACGCCTGGCCCGGACCAGCTTCCGCGCCGCGATCTCGGTGCCGGGCGGCTGCCCCGTCGCCTCGGCGAGCACCAGATCGGCGGTCGACGGGTCGGCCGGGAGCAGCAGCACCCGCTGCGGGTCGCGCCGGTCGGCCAGCCCGCAGGCCACGTCCTGCTCCCGCACGTCGGCCCGGCGGGCGACCCGCAGCGTACGGCCCCGATGCTGGAAGTGCGTGGGGTCGACCTCGCCGAGCGCCGCCGCCACGAACGCCGGCGCGGCCATCTCGGCGTCGGAGAGCACCTCGACCGGGGCCTGGAGCAGGGTACGGACGCCGTCGGCGAGGGTGCCGTTGAACATCCGCAGCACCTGCCGGACGTGCTTGTCGACGGCCTGGGCGCAGAGTGCGGCGTGCAGGTTGCCGACGTCGTCCTGGTGCAGCAGGGCGAGCCCGGCCGCGCCCGCCAGGTTCGCGGCCCGGAAGGTCGCCTCGTCGAGCCGGTCGGAGCGGACGAGGCGGACGCCCCGCAGCGTCGCCACGTCGGCCCCGTTGGCGCGGTACCGCTCCGGCACCACCACGGTCACCCGCGCCCCGCCGCCGGGCAGATCGCTCTCCAGCAGCGCCTTCGCCACGTAGTAGGCCAGCGAGTCCCGCCCGCAGACGACGTAGTGCGGGCGGGGATCACCGGCGGGCCGGAGCCGCCAGTTCCACTCGACCGCCCGTCGCGCCCGATCCCGCCACGGCTCCCCCATGTCCGGATCGTAGTAAGAACGACCGGGCCGGGCGAGGCCATCCGGTTCGCGCGTGGTGCAGGCATGGCGGCCCGGGCTGCGGGTAGAACAGCAGCGATGCAGACCTTCCTCCCGTACCCGGACTTCCTGGCCAGCGCCCGGACGCTGGACCAGAAGCGGCTGGGCAAGCAGCGGGTGGAGACGATCCAGGTGCTGCGCGGGCTGACCTGGCCGACGTACGGGTGGCGCAACCACCCCGCGGTGAAGATGTGGGCGGGGTACGAGGAGGCGCTGACCCGGTACGGGCTGGACATGTGCGCCGTCTGGGTCGAGCCGGGACGGGCCGACACCTGTGCCGTGACGATGACCCGCGACCTCGCCGCCGCCTGCGGCATCGGGACCGTACGGGTCCAGGCGGAGCTGGCCGCCGCCGGTGAGCTGCCACCCTGGCTGGGTCGCGAGGACCTGCACCTGAGCCACCGCTCGTCGCTCGTCCGTAAGGACCCGGAGCACTACCGCCCGCTCTTCGGTGACGTCCCACCCGACCTCGAGTACGTCTGGCCCGGCTCGGACCGGGAGCGCCGCTGCCTCACCCCCGACGTCCCGGGTGGCACACCCGCCTGACGCACCGCGTCGCAGCCGAGGCCGGAGGAGGTCACGCGATGGCACTGTCGCGGTTGGCCGGTCGCCTCCTCGGCGTACGTCGGCACCTCGTCGACCCCGGCGGTGGTGGCCCGCCCCGGGTGCCGCACCCGGTCGCGACGGTGGTGGTCGGGGGCGGGATCGCCGGCATGTCGGCGGCCGTGGTGCTCGCCGAGCGCGGGGTGCGGGTGACCGTGCTGGAGTCCGCGCCCACCCTGGGCGGCCGGGCGGGGGCCTGGCCGGAGCCGCTCGCGGACGGGGTGCAGCAGGTGGAGCACGGGTTCCACGCCTTCTTCCGGCAGTACTACAACTGGCGGGCCGTTCTCCGCCGGATCGACCCCGACCTGCGGTTCCTCCGCCCGGTGCCCGGTTACCCGATCCTCGCCGAGCGGTGGGCGACCGAGGAGTTCGGCGACCTGCCCGCCGCGCCGCCGCTGAACCTGCTCGCGTTGCTGACCCGCAGCCCCAGCCTGCACCTGTCCGACCTGCGGCGGATGGACCGGGACGCGGCGCTGCCGCTGCTCGGGTACCACCCGGTGCGCACGTACGCCGAGCTGGACGGGACCACCGCCGGCGAGCTGCTCGATTCGCTGCGGCTGCCGGACCGGGCCCGCGCCATGCTCTTCGAGGTCTTCGCCCACTCGTTCTTCAACCACGAGTCGGAGATGTCGGCCGCCGAGCTGGTCGCCCAGTTCCACTTCTACCTGCTCGGCAACGGGGAGGGGCTGGCGTTCGACGCGCCGGACGAGGACTACACGACGGCGATCTGGACGCCGCTGGCCCGGCACGTCGAGCGGCACGGTGGGCGGGTGCTGACCGGCGCGAGGGTCACCACGCTGCACCGCACCGGCGGGGGCTGGCGGGCGCTGACCGACGGCGGCGTCGGGTACGAGGCCGCGCACGTCGTACTGGCCGTCGACCCACCCGCGCTCGCCGCGCTGGTCGACGCCGCACCGGCGCTGGCGGAGCAGGCGCCACGGCTGGTGGCCGCCGTGCCCGCGTTCGGCGCGCCCGGCCCGCCCTATGCGGTGGCCCGTTACTGGTTCGACGGGGACGTACGCACCGACCGGCCGGTCTTCAACGGCGTCACCCGGCAGTCCACCCTGGACTCGGTGACGCTCTACCACCGGTTGGAGCGGGAGCCCCGACGCTGGGCCGAGCGCACCGGCGGCAGCGTCGTCGAGCTGCACGCGTACGCCTGCGAGCCGGGCGTACCCGCCGTGGAGCTGGCCGAGCGGATGCGTGGCGAGCTGGCGACGCTCTGGCCGGAGGTCGCCGGGCTGTCGGTCCGTGAGCTGCGCGCCCGGGTGGAGGCGCGGGCACCTGCCTTCCCCCCGGGCGGTCACGCCTGGCGGCCGGGGGTACGCACCGACGCCGACGGCCTCTACCTCGCCGGTGACGGAGTCGCCACGGAGTTCCCCAGCGCGTTGATGGAGCGCGCGGCGGCGACCGGCATCGTCGCGGCCAACCACATCCTGCGGGCGGAGGGCGCGGCGGCCGAACCCGTCCACTCGGTACGGCCGCTCGGCCTGTTCGCCCGGCGGCCGTGACCGTCCCGTCGGCCCGGCCCGGCGCAGCACGCTATCAGTGGCCCCGCGCGGGAGCCGGCGGCCTCGCCCTGCGCGAAATCCGTTGCCCGGTTCTCCCGGGCGGACCTACCGTGATCGCGCAAGGTCAACCGCCGCTCCGGGAGCCGTCCATGTCGATGTCGCACGTCACCACCGTGCCGTCGTGGCTGCTCGCCGGCGGTTACCGAGCCGAAGACCCCGGGGACGGTCGACCCGACTGAGGTGCCTGCGCACACGTCGAGCCGCCCGTTCCGCCTCCGGACCGGGCGGCTCTTTCGCTGTCCGGCCTCGTTCGTCCGCCACCGTGGAGGGAGATTCCGGTGAATGCCGTCCTCGTCGTCAACGCCGACCTCGGCCCGCTGCACCGGGTCACCATCCAGCACGCCATCCGGATGCTCTGCCGGCGGGTCGCCGAGATCCACGAGGCCGAGCCGGACCAGCTGATCGGCGTCTTCCCGATGCCCCGGGTGGTCCGCCTGGTCCGGTACGTGGTGACCCGGTGGCGGTTCAGCGCCGGGCCGACCTGGTCACGGGCGGGGGTGTTACGGCGCGACGGCCGCTGCTGCGCCTACTGCGGTGGGTCGGCCGACACCGTCGACCACATCCTGCCCCGCTCGCGGGGCGGTCGGAACACCTGGCGCAACACGACCGCCGCCTGCTACCCGTGCAACCAGCACAAGGGCGACCGTACGCCGGTCGAGGCGGGCATGCCGCTCCGCCGGGAGCCGGTCGTCCCGAGCTGGGCGGCGCTGGCCGGGCGGTGAGTGGACCGGCCGGCGGGAACGGGGGGCCGCGTCGGGGGTGACCCCGGCGCGGCACCCGCCGGCCCCGGCCCGCTCAACTCAGTCGGGGTGCGGCGGCGTCCAGGCGAAGCGGGGCGTACGCCGCTCGCGGACGGCCGCGATCCCCTCCCTGGCCTCGCCGCTCTCCGCGACCTTCCGGTGCCACCAGGCGATCCGGGCCGGCCCGGCCCGGTCGTCGACGATCTCCTTCGCCGCGGCGACGCTGATCGGCGAGCGCTGGGCGATCGTCGCGGTGATCTCGGCGACCCGGGCGTCGAGACCCGTTGCGGGGACCACCTCGTCGGCGAGACCGATCCGCAGGGCCCGCTCGGCGTCGATCAGTTCGGCGGTGAAGAGCAGGAACTTCGCGGCGGACGGCCCGACCAGGGCGGTGAGCCGCCGGGTGGTGGGGGCCGGGTAGACCAGCCCGAGCCGGGCCGGCGGCACGCCGAACCGGGCGTCGGCCGTGGCGATCCGCAGGTCGCAGGCGACCGCGAGCTGGCAGCCCCCTCCGACGCACGCGCCGCGTACCGCCGCGACCGTCGGCTTCGTGAACTCGGCGAGCCGCTGCTCGGCGGCGACCGCGATGCTCCCGTCGCCGGCAGCCAGCAACTCGTCCAGGTCGCCCAGGTCGGCACCGGCGCAGAAGGTGTCACCGGCGCCGGTGAGCACCAGCGCGCGGACGGCGGGTTCGGCCTCCAGCCGGTCCAGGATCGGCGGGAGCTGCCGCCACATGTCCGGGGTCATCGCGTTGCGCCGGGCCGGGTTGTGGATGACCACCGTCGCCACCGGCCCCGCCACCTCGACGACGAGTTCCGCGTCCGCCACCGTCATCCTCCCTCGCCGCCTGGTGCGAGAGACCTTAACCAAACGGTGGGCCGACGCGGTGCGCAGGCGTTCGGCTCCGCACCCGTTCCGGGAGGCGCGGTGGTGGCCGCGCCTCCCGATCCGCGGGTGCCCGCACAGCCCGGACGCGGCGGGTCAGCCCTCGCGCATCTGGCCGATACGGATCTTGTTGCCGAACGGGTCGCGGATCCCGAAGTCGATCCCGTACGACTTCTCGCTCGGCTCGTCCGTGATCTCGACCCCCTTGGCGACGAGCGTCTCGTACGTCTTGCGCGCGTCGTCGGTGGTGATGGAGAGCCAGCCGCCCATGGCACCCTTGGTCAGCAGCTCGCGGACCTGCTCGGCGGTCGCCGGGTCGAGGGCCGGCGGGCCGGGCTTCTCCAGCAGGATCTCCCGGCTCCTGTCGCCGGGGACGTTGACCGTGAGCCAGCGCATGAAGCCGAGGTCGACGTCGGTGTTCACCTCCAGGCCGAGCTTGCCGACGTAGAAGTCGAGCGCCGCGTCCTGGTCGAGAACGTAGATCGAGGATCGGGTGAGTGCGTTCAAAGTCATGCCCAAGACGCTAGAGGCCCACCCTGACCTGCTGCTTATCCAAAACTGCTGGGTCGGGTCCAGGCCTTGGTGAAGCAGGTCGGCACGTCCACGGGCGCCTTGCGCCGCCGGTACCCGGTCGGGGACTCCCCCACGATCTGCCGGAACGTCCGGCTGAAGGTGCCGAGGCTGCTGAACCCGACCGCGAAGCAGATGTCGGTGACGTCCTGGTCGGTCCGGACCAGCAGGTACATCGCCCGCTCGACCCGGCGGCGCTGGAGGTAGCGGTGCGGGGTCTCGCCGAAGGTGGCCCGGAACGTGCGGATGAAATGCGCCTCGGAGACGTGGGCGATGCGGGCCAGCGCCGGGATGTCCAGCGGGTCGGCGTACGCCCGGTCCATCGCGTCCCGGGCGCGCAGCATCGCCCGGTTCGACTCCTCGACCGCTCTGCTCACGGCCCTCCCCTCACCCTCGCGGCCAGGCTACCCACCCCGTGACCGCCCCGGCGGCCAGGCGCACGGGGGATGCTGAAGGCTTGACCGGCGAGCGGTCCGTGCCGACCGCCGCCACCGCCCGCCCACGATCACAGGAGTGCCGTGAACACCAGCTACCTCGCCGAGCCCGACCGGTACGGCGCCATGGAGTACCGCCGGACCGGTCGTAGTGGCCTGAAACTGCCCGCCGTCTCGCTCGGCCTGTGGCACAACTTCGGCGGCAACCGGCCGCTGGAGACCCAGCGGGCCATCCTGCGCCGCGCCTTCGACCTGGGCATCACCCACTTCGACCTGGCGAACAACTACGGCCCTCCGTACGGGTCGGCCGAGGAGAACTTCGGCCGGATCCTCGCCACCGACCTCCGCCCGTACCGGGACGAGCTGATCATCTCGACGAAGGCCGGCTACGACATGTGGCCCGGCCCGTACGGCGACCTCGGCTCCCGCAAGTACCTGACCGCGTCGCTGGACCAGTCGCTCACGCGGATGGGCCTGGAGTACGTCGACATCTTCTACTCGCACCGCTTCGACCCGGACACCCCGCTGGAAGAGACGATGGGTGCGCTGGACGCGGCGGTACGCGCCGGCAAGGCGCTCTACGTCGGCATCTCCTCGTACTCGCCGGCCCGCACCGCCGAGGCCGCCGCGATCCTCCGTGACCTCGGTACGCCCCTGCTCATCCACCAGCCGTCGTACTCGATGTTGAACCGGTGGATCGAGGGCGAGCTCCTCGACGTGCTGGAGCGGGAGGGGGTCGGCTGCATCGGATTCTCGCCGCTGGCGCAGGGCATGCTGACCGACCGTTACCTGGACGGAGTGCCCGCCGACTCCCGCGCCAGCGCGCAGACCTCCCTCTTCCCGGAGTGGCTCACCGAGGAGAACCTGGGCAAGATCCGGGCGTTGAACGGCATCGCCGGGCGGCGCGGGCAGAGCCTCGCGCAGCTGGCGATCGCCTGGACGCTGCGCGACCCCCGGATGACCTCCACGGTGCTCGGCGCGAGCAGCGTCGCGCAGCTGGAGGCGAACGTGGCGGCGCTGGAGAACACCGCGTTCAGCGAGGAGGAGCTGGCCGAGATCGACAGGTACGCGACCGAGTCCGGCATCAACCTCTGGGCCCGGTCCAGCGCCGGCTGACCCGACGCCGGTGGGTCGGGTCGTCGGGACGGCCCGACTCGCCGGCCGATCTCCGCTCGGGCCTCGGCGTGGGTGCCGGACCGCCGGACGACCGTGGCGCTGCTCCTCGTGGGTCGAGCGTGCGGACCTTGCCGTCCGCGCAGAGAACCCGGTTCAGGATCGCGCCGTGGGCGAGCCGCGTCGCTCCCCGCCCGGCCCGCTTCGCGGCAGCAGGACCGCCGGCGATGAAGGCGCGGCTCAGGACAGCGGGCCGTCGGTTCCCGCGGTCGCGGCGAGGCGATCCCGGATCAGCGCGATCACGGTGGCGGCGGTCCGGTCGAGGTGACTGCGGCCGTCGGCGAGCCGGGCCTGCGGACTGATGTAGCTGAGCGGGCCGACGTGGGTGGCCGGGTCGAGCCGGTGCACCGTGATCTTCCCTTCGCGGTCGGCGCGGTTCCACCCGCTTCCCCGGAACAGCCGCCACCGCTGCGGGAAGATCCAGGTGCCGACCCGTTCGATCCGGTCGCCGGCGCTGGTGAGCCGGTCGAGGTGCTGGGCGTGGCTGATGTCGTTGGCGCCGTTGTGGAACGCGCCGAGCGTGATCAGCCAGAGCGGGGAGCGCAGCTGGGACCAGAGCTCGCCGACCGCGCCGGTGGCGACCTGGGCCCCGCCGCTGTAACTGAGCAGCACCACGGGAATGCCGCTCTCCGGCTGGTACCCGGCGAGCCGCAGCTGCGCGGCGATCTGCGACCCGACCGCGCGGTTGTAGAGCGGACGGTACCGCCGATCGGCGGCGACGAAGATCTGCATCACGTTGTGCAGGAAGAGCAGCAGCCCGACCCGCCGGCGCAACCACCTCCAGACCGGCCGGTTGGCGAGCGGATTCGCCAGCGGAGAGTAGGGCTGGACCTGGCCCAGCACCCTGAGCTCCGGCGCCCCCGCGATCAGGCACTTGACCAGCCGGCCCCCGTCGCGGGTGTCGTGGAAGCGGCGCTTCCCGATGCCGTCCAGATAGACCAGGTAGGCGGCCGGCGGGCGGCCCGGGTCCGCGCCCCGGGCGTGCGGCATGCCCTTGGGGAGCGTCGTGGTGGGGGCCCGCCAGCCGGCGGCATAGGCCAGCACCTCGTAGCGGGCGAGCAGGGCTTCGGCGAGCAGGACCGGGCCGATCCCGGCGAGCAGCAGCAGGAGCGCGAACTCGATCATGTGAGCGGCTCCGGTGCCCGTCCCGCGCTCAGACGCACGACCAGGCGGCGGACGCCCTCGACGGCGACGCCGAGTCCGACCCCCGCGACGGCCACGCAGCCGGCGGCGCCCCACCAGCCGACCCCCGCCACCGTGGCGAGCGCGGTCGCC
>NZ_SMKG01000231.1 GCF_004348525.1 Micromonospora sp. 15K316
CCCACCGGGTGCCGCGTCGTACCCCCGCCACCGCTGCATGCCGATCCTCCCCTGTAACTCCACCGGTTCCCCGGCGGCTGCTGCCTCCACCGATGCCGGCGTCGGGCCGGCTGCCGCCCCTAGGCCGGGGCGAGCACGATCTCCGCGCGAGCCCGGCCTTCCCGCTCGCTGACGATAGCGATCAGGCCGCCGGCCGGGTCGAAGACGGCGTACGGCCCGGCGATCCCGGCCGGATCGAGCGGCCCGCCGTGCGAGAGCACCGTCGCCTCGGCGGCGGTGGCGTCGCGGCGCGGGAAGAAGCGGTCGGCGGCGGCGGCGAGCGGCAGGGTCACCACCTCGGGGGCCCGCTCTTCGAGCTCGTCGAGGGTGACGGCCTCCGCGAGGGGGAAGCTTCCCACCGCCGTACGCCGCAGCGCGGTCAGGTGTCCGCCTACCCCGAGCGCGAGGCCCGCGTCCCGGGCGATGGCCCGGATGTACGTGCCGGAGGAGCAGGTGACGTCGACGTCCACGTCGACCACGTCGGGCTGGTCCCGCCGGACGGCGAGCAGGTCGAGCCGGGAGACGGTGACCCGCCGGGCCGGCAGCTCGACGCTCTCCCCCTCGCGTACCCGCTTGTACGCCCGCTGTCCGTTGATCTTGATGGCGCTGACCGCGCTGGGCACCTGGTCGATCTCACCGGTCAACGCGGCGAGCGCGTCCCGGACGGCCTCGTCGCCGACCTGACCGGCGGCCACGGAGCGGATCACCTCGCCCTCGGCGTCGTCGGTGACTGTCGACTGGCCGAGGCGGATGGTGGCGGTGTAGCTCTTGCCCGCACCGATCACGTAGGTGAGCAGCCGGGTCGCGCGCCCCACCCCGATGACCAGCACGCCTGTCGCCATCGGGTCGAGCGTGCCGCCGTGCCCGACCCGCCGGGTCCGCGCCAGGCGCCGGATCCGCGCCACCACGTCGTGCGACGTCATGCCGCCGGGCTTGTCCACCACGATCAGACCGTCTGCGCTCACGACCGACAAGCCTGCCAGAAGCGATCGGCGGGCCCCGCGCCGACACCGGCGTCGGCGGTGGAGGTCACCGGGACCACCGGCCGGCAACCTGCGCGCTCGGCGCTCCGCGTCACCGAACGCCCGTCAGCGGACCGCGCCGACGACCGCCCAGCCGCCGGAGCGCAGCCGCAGCAGCAGCGCGACCAGGCGAAGCACCACGAAGAGCGTGAGGCCCGCCCAGATCCCGCCGAGCCCGAGGTCGAGCCCGTACGCGAGCCAGATCGCGGGGAGGAACCCGCCCAGCGCCGCCACCACGGTGAGGTTGCGCAGGTAACGCACGTCACCCGCACCGATCAGCACGCCGTCGAGGGCGAAGACCACCCCGGCCAGCGGCTGCATCGCCACGAACCACGGCCACGCCACCATGGCCTGCTCGCGTACCAGCGGATCGGAGCTGAACAGGGACGGGACGACACCCGCGCCCGCGCCGATCAGCACCGCGAAGGCGACCCCGCAGGCGCCGCCGAGCAGGCCGATCCGGCGGGCCAAATCCCGGGCGCCGGCCTCGTCGCCGGCGCCGAGCGCCGCGCCGACCAGCGACTGGGCGGCGATGGCCAGCGCGTCGAGGACCAGCGCGGTGAAGAACCAGAGTTGCAGGGCGATCTGGTGCGCGCCCACCGCCGCCGCGCCGAAGCGGGAGGCCACCGCCGTCGCCGAGAGGAAACTGGCCTGGAAGGCCGCACCCCGGATCAGCAGGTCGCGGCTGAGCACCAACTGCTGGCGGATCAGGCGGAGTCGGGGCCGCAGCGACACCCCCTCGCGGACGAGGGCCGCGGCGAAGAGCGCGCCGCCGAGGGTCTGGGCGACGGCGTTCGCCACCGCCGAGCCCGCCAGGCCGAGCCCCGCCGGGTAGACCAGCAGCGGGCAGAGCAGCGCGGAGAGCAGGTTGGGGCCGAGCACGAAGATGAGCGGACGGCGGGTGTCCTGGACGCCGCGCAGCCAGCCGTTGCCGGCCGCGGCGAGCAGCAACCCCGGGGCGCCGAGCGCCGCGATCCGCAGCCACTGGGCCGCGGCGTCGGCCACCTCGCCGGAGCTTCCGACGAGGGTACGCGCCAGCGCCCCGCCGCCGAGCTGCATGGCCACGGCGACCAGCACTCCGACACCGAACGCCAGCCAGGACGCCTGCACCCCCTCGGCGACGGCGGCCGCCCGGTCCCCCGAGCCGAACCGGCGGGCCGAACGCCCCGTCGTGCCGTACGCCACGACGGTGCCGAGCCACGCGGTGAGCGTCATGACCGTGCCACCGACGGCGAGCGCGGCGAGCGGCACCCGCCCGAGATGACCGACGACCGCGGTGTCGACCAGCACGTAGAGCGGCTCGGCGGCGAGCACGACGAGGGCCGGCAGAGCGAGCGCGGCGATCCGGCTCGCCGCGGCGGGTGGGGCGGGGGCGGTCTGTGTCATCGCCGCCGATCCTGGCATGCGCGACGTAAGGATCGCAACACCCGCAGGAACTTACCGAAGACCTCGGATCGCCCGGCCACACCCGCCCCGCGACAGCGCGTCGCCACGGCCGCGCGCTGCGGAACGGCGCGTCGTCGGCACCGCCGGGCGCGGCCACACTGTCGGGCAAGGCGCCGCCCGGCGACCCGGCGCGACACGGGATGATCGACTCGACTTCCTTGAAGTCGGGGTGTCGAGACGGGATATGAGCCCGACTTCAATGACCTCGAGTGGATCTTCGACCGACGCGGTGAACCTCCGCCAACTTCAGCCGAGCCAGCCGGCAGCCGTGCCTCAGCGGTCGGGCAGCCGATGGCTGCCGGGCCGCTCGGGGGCCAACCGGGCCAATCAGGCCAACCGACAGCAGTCGCGCCACTCAAGGACAGCCGAGAGCACCCAGGCCAACGACGGCCAGGCCAACCGACGACAGTCACGCCACTCAAGGACAGCCGAGAGCACCCAGGCCAACGGCGGCCAGGCCAACCGACGGTCAGGCCAACCGACGGTCGGGCTGGCCGACAGCGGCCGGGCCGTTCTCGGCGGTGGTCGGGCAGTGGGTGCCCGGGGCGGTGACGCGGTCGGCGCGGGACGCCGGCCGCGTCACCACCGGCAGGTACGGGTCACTGACGCGTGTCCATCGACGTCTGCAACGCGCGGCGGACCTGCTCGCGGGCCTCGTCGACGGGCTTGGGCTCGGGCTTGGGCTTGCTCGACATCGTGGCGTTCCCTTCCAGGGTGTGCGCCAACCGGCAGGCGGTGGCTCGCACGGGCGATCCTGCGAAGCGCCGTGCCGACGGTCCGGGGTCACCGGAGCGGCCGGTCGGGCGGCGCGGGCCCGGGTCTGTCGACCCTGGAGGGAGGCGGGGCCGGGTGCGGCACCACCCCCACGACCTGCGCCGATGAGCACGACGCCGGCCGATTCCCAAATTAGCGTTCAGTCAGCCGGCCCCGCGTGCGGTTCCCGGCATTCGGACGGTCGGGCCCGCGACGTCACCGGGCCAGGAAGTGCCAGCCCAGCCACCACCAGAACCCGAAGAGTCCGATCCTGCCCACCGGGACCGGGCCCACCTCGTAGCGCATCACGTAGGCGCACAGATCGCCGAGGGTCGGGATCCGGGAACCCTCCCGGCGCGCCAGCCACTCCATGACCGCGAAGAGCGCCAGCGCGGTGAGGAAGCCACCGATGGCCAACGCCCGCATCATCGCCGCACCAGCTCCCAGAACGCGGCCAGCCAGGCGAACCAGGCCGCCGACCGGAGCAGGTGATCCTCCAGCAGTGGATCGGCCAGCCGGGAGAAGGTGGGGAAGTCGTCGCCCGCCGCGACCACGAAGGTGACGCCCTCGAAGACGCCGAACACCACGATCGGCAGGGTCCACCAGACGGCGCCGGAGCCGAGCCGGGTGGGAGCGGGCCGGCGTGGCACCCGGTTGCTCAGACCGAGCCAGATCAGCAGGCCGCCGGTGCCGAGGACGTAGAGATTGGCCTCGGTGGAGAAGGAGGCGAACCGGCCGCCCACCAGGGAGAGGCAGGCCAGCACGGGGATGGAGAGGGTAGGACGGTCCCAGGCGCGGGGCGCCTCGACGGTGAGCTCGCGGGGCTGCTCCATCCCGTGATTCTCCCCGCGTCGACCGGCTGCGGAAAGGCCGTCGTTTCCCCGGCGCGCCGGGCGGGCACCCGCGGAGGCTAGCCGCCGGCGGATCAGAGGGTCGCGGACGGGATCACCGCGGCGTCGAGCTGGCCACGGATCCGGTCGACGACCTCCTCGGCGGTGCCCCGTCCGGTGAACCCGGCGGCGAAGCGGTGCCCGCCACCGCCGAGCGCGAGCGCCACCCGGCTGACGTCGACCCCGCCCTTGCTGCGCAGGGAGACCGCCCACTCGCCGGGCGCGGTCTGCTTCAGTACGCAGCTGACGTCCGCCTCGGCCGTGCACCGCACCGAGTCGATCAACGCTTCCAGCACGTACGGCCGCTGGTCGTGCCGGGCGAGGTCGTCCAGGGTGGCCCAGGTCCAGACCAGCCCTCGCCCGTCGGCCGCGACCGGCTCCAGCCGGGTTCGGCCGAGCACCTCGCCGAAGAGTCGCACCGCGCCGAACGGCCGGGTGTCGAAGACCCGCCGGGAGATGTCGCC
The DNA here is from genome assembly GCF_004348525.1 of Micromonospora sp. 15K316. Taxonomy (GTDB): domain Bacteria; phylum Actinomycetota; class Actinomycetes; order Mycobacteriales; family Micromonosporaceae; genus Micromonospora. The sequence continues at coordinate 4,615 of NZ_SMKG01000231.1, forward strand.
GGGGCGGATGCCGGTGGCCAGCAGTCGGGCGGCCAGCTGGTGCACGGCCGGGGTGGTGGCCTCGAAGCGGAACGAACCGGTGTCGGTGGTGAGTGCGACGTACAGGCACTCGGCGATCCCGGCGTCCAGCCCGACGCCGAGTCGGGTCAGCAGCTGCTCGACCACCACCGAGGTGGCGGCGGCGTACGGGTCGACCAGGTTCACCCCGCCGAAGCGGGTGTTCGAGGCGTGGTGGTCGAGCACCAGCGACGCACCGGCGGTGTCCAGACGGTCGACCAGCTCGCCGAGGCGCGACTCGCTCGCCGCGTCGAAGCAGATGACCAGATCCGGCGCAGGATGCGCCTCGGTCGCCGGCACCAGCAGGTCGAGCCCCGGCAGGCCCTGCAACGGCACGGGCACCTCGGGAGGGCCCGGGAAGGTCGCCTGCATCCCGCGTACGCCGAGCCGTCGCAGACCGAGCGCGAAGCCGAGCATGCTGCCCAGGGCGTCCCCGTCCGGGTTCACGTGGCAGACGAGCAGCACCCGCGCCTCGGGCGACAGGCTCCGCAGCAGCGACTCGGCGGCCGCCCAGTCGCCCGGGCCCGGGCCGGAGTCGACCGGCGCCGCCTCGACGACGGCACCGGCCGTGCCGGACGTGCCGGTCACCGCCGGTCCCCGCCGGCGGGCGGGTTGTCCTCGGCGTCCTCGGCGTCCTCGTTGTCCTCGGCGTCCTCGTCGAGCCGGTACGGCTGCGCGTCGCCCGCGTACTGGGCGCGGGCGGCGATCCGCTGCACCTCGGCGTCGGCGCTGCGGGCCGCGGCGAGCAGGTCGTCGATGTGCTTGACCTGGTCCTGGACGTCGTCGAGGACGAAGGTCAGCGTCGGCGAGTGTCGCAGCCCGAGGGCCTTGCCCACCGTGCTGCGCAGCATGCCCTTCGCGCTCTCCAGCGCGGCGGCCGTGCCCGCCTGCGCCGCCGCGTCGCCGAGGACCGTGTAGAAGACCGTGGCGTCGCGCAGATCGGCGGTGATCCGGGCGTCGGTGATGGTGATCATGCCGAGGCGCGGGTCCTTGATCTGGCTCCGCACCACCGACGCGACCAGTTCGCGCACCCGCTCCGCGTGCCGGCGTACCTTGGCCGGATCCGTCATCTTCGCCACCTCCACGGTGTCCCGCTCCCGGCCGGAACGCGGCCGACTGACGCGCCGCGGGCCCGACCGGCCAACAACTCGAACACTACCCGCGCGGTATGACCCGGCGCGCGGAGCCGGCGGCGGCGCCACCGGGCGGTGGCGACGTCGGCGACGGCGTCAGTCGTCCTCGCCGTAGAGCCGGCGACGGACCGAGAGCAGCTCGGTCTCGGGACGGCCGGCGACCAGGCGCTCGCACGAGTCGAGCACCTCCTGGACGTGCGACGCCTCGGCGGCCACCACGGCGACCGCCAGCTGAGCCCGACCGTGCAGGTCGAGCGCCCCCACCTCGGCGGCGGAGACCTCGAAGCGGCGCAGCGCCGCGACGATGGGACGTACGTATGATCTCTTCGCCTTGAGCGACCGGGAGTCGCCGGGCAGCAGCAGGTCGAAGACCGCGGTTCCGGTGAACATCGCCCCGGACGATACCCGCAGCCCACCCCGCATGATCAAGGGGTTTACGCCGGGCGGCGTAAACCCCTTGATCAGCGTTTCAGCACGGGATCAGACCCGCGGCTTCTCCCGCATCTCGAAGGTCTCGATGATGTCGCCGACCTGGAAGTTGTTGAACCCACCCAGGGTCAGACCGCACTCGAAGCCCTCCCGGACCTCCGTGGCGTCGTCCTTGAACCGCTTCAACGAGTTGATCGTGAGGTTCTCCGCCACGACCGCCCCGTCCCGCAGCAGACGCGCCTTCGCGTTGCGGCGGATGAGACCGGAGCGGACGATACAACCGGCGATGTTGCCGATCTTGGACGAGCGGAACACGTCGCGGATCTCCGCGGTGCCGAGCTCGACCTCCTCGTACTCCGGCTTGAGCAGCCCCTTGAGCGCCGCGTCGATCTCCTCGATGGCCTGGTAGATGACGGTGTAGTACCGGATCTCCACGCCCTCGCGGTCGGCGATCTCCCGAACCTTGTTGGCGGCCCGGACGTTGAAGCCGATGATCGTGACCGCCTCGGTCGAGGCGCTCGCGAGCATGACGTCGCTCTCGGTGATCGCACCGACGCCCCGGTGGATGATCCTGAGCTGGACCTCCTCGGGGATGTCGAGGTTGAACAGCGCGTCCTCGAGGGCCTCCACGGAACCGGAGACGTCGCCCTTGAGCACCAGGTTGAGCGAGGTCTTCTCGCCCTCCTTGAGCTGCTCCATGAGCGTCTCGAGAGTGGCCCGGCCACGCGAGTTGGCGAAGGACGCCGCCCGCCGCCGTGCCTGCCGCTGCTCGGCGATCTGCCGCACCGTGCGGTCGTCCTCGGCCGCCAGGAACGTGTCACCCGCCCCCGGCACCGCGGTCAGACCGAGCACCAGCACCGGACGGGCCGGACCCGCCTCGGCAACCGCGGTGCCGTTCTCGTCGAGCATCGCGCGGACCCGGCCGTGCGCCCCACCGGCGACGATCGAGTCGCCCGCCCGCAGGGTGCCCTTCTGCACCAGCACCGTCGCCACCGCGCCGCGACCCTTGTCCAGGTGCGCCTCGATGGCCACACCCTGCGCCGGCCCGTCGATCGGAGCGGTCAGCTCCAGCGACGCGTCGGCGGTCAGCAGGACGGCCTCGAGCAGCTCCTCGATGCCGATGCCCGGCTTGGCGGCCACGTTGACGAACATGGTGTCGCCGCCGTACTCCTCGGCGACCAGGCCGTACTCGGTCAGCTGCTGGCGCACCTTGTCCGGGTTCGCCTCCGGCTTGTCGACCTTGTTGACCGCCACCACGATCGGCACGTCCGCCGCCTTGGCGTGGTTGAGCGCCTCGATCGTCTGCGGCATCACGCCGTCGTCGGCCGCGACCACCAGGATCACGATGTCGGTGACCTGGGCACCACGGGCACGCATGGCGGTGAACGCCTCGTGACCCGGGGTGTCGATGAAGGTGATCGCCCGGTCCTCGCCGTCGTGCGGGACGTGGACCTGGTAGGCACCGATGTGCTGGGTGATGCCACCCGCCTCGCCGGCCACCACGTTCGCCTTGCGGATCGCGTCGAGCAGCTTGGTCTTACCGTGGTCGACGTGACCCATGACGGTCACCACCGGCGGCCGGCTGACCAGGCGGTCCTCCGCGACCTCGGCGTCGAGGTCGATGTTGAACTGCGCGAGCAGCTCGCGGTCCTCGTCCTCCGGGCTGACGATCTGCACGTTGAAGCCGAGGTGCTCACCCAGCAGCAGCAGGGTGTCGTCAGAGCAGGACTGGGTCGCGGTGACCATCTCGCCCAGGTTGAACATCTCCTGGACCAGCGAACCCGGGTTGGCGTTGATCCGGTCGGCGAAGTCCGAGAGCGAGGCGCCACGGGAGAGCCGGACGACCTGACCCTGACCCCGGGGGGCGCCCGAGCTCATGGTCGGGGCCGACAGGTTGTCGAACTCCTGTCTGCGCTGCTTCTTGGACTTGCGGCCACGGGTCGGACGACCACCGGGACGCCCGAAGGCGCCCGCGGCGCCACCGCCACGGCCACGACCGCCGCCACCGGGGCGACCGCCGCCACCGGCCGGGGCACCCGGACGGAAACCGCCGCCGGGAGCGCCACCGCCACCGCCACCGGGGCCGCCGCGGTAGCCACCGCCACCGCCGCCACCACCGGGGCCGCCGCGGTAGCCACCGCCACCGCCGCCACCACCGGGACCGCCGCGGAAGCCGCCACCGCCACCGGGACGACCTGCGCCGCCACCGGGGCCGCCACGACCGCCACCGGGACCGCCGGGGCGACCGGTGGTGGGCCGCTGGCTCGGCATGGAGGCCGGGCTCGGCCGCGGCGGCATGGAGGCCGGGCTGGGCCGCGGCGGCATGCCGGCCGGGCTCGGCCGGGGACCGCCGGCACCGGCGGCCGGCGGCCGCTGCTGCTGGCCGCCCTGAATTCCGAACGGGTTGTTACCGGCGCCGCGCGCCGGCGGACGACCACCCGGCCGGGGACCCGGACCCGGGGTCGGGCCACCGGGACGACCGGCGGCCGGGGTACCCGGACGCGGCGGCACCGCGTTCGGACCCGGACGCGGACCCGGACGGGGACCGCCCTCGGCCGGGGGCTCCCGGCGGACGTTCTCCCGCTGCTGCTGGCGGGCGGCCTGCGCGGCCTTGACCGCGGCCTCCTGCTCAGCCTTGAGCGCGGCGGCGCGCGCCTCGGCGGCCGCCACCTCGATGTCGTGCGCGCTCGCCGGCTTGGCGACCGGGGCCGCCGGCTGCGGCGGACCGGGGACCGGGCCCTTGGGCTTCGGTCCCGGGGTCGCCGCGGCCGGACGCCGGGGCGGCATGGGCCGGGCCGAGACCCGAGGGGTACCCGGGGTCGGCGTCGGGGAGGG
>NZ_SMKG01000232.1 GCF_004348525.1 Micromonospora sp. 15K316
GGGCTGTCGCGGGCCACCGGGGTGGCGGTGCTGGCCGCGAACTACGTGGCGGCGCGGCTGCGTGACCACTTCCCCGTGCTGTACTCCGGCAACAAGGGCCTGGTGGCGCACGAGTGCATCCTCGACCTGCGTCCGCTGACGAAGGCGACCGGGGTGAGCGTCGACGACGTCGCGAAGCGGCTGATCGACTACGGTTTCCACGCGCCGACGATGTCGTTCCCGGTGGCCGGGACGCTCATGGTGGAGCCCACCGAGAGCGAGGACCTGAGTGAGTTGGACCGGTTCTGCGACGCGATGATCGCGATCCGGGCGGAGATCGACGAGGTGGGTGCCGGCCGGTGGCCGGTGGGGGACAACCCGCTGTCCAACGCGCCGCACACCGCGGCGATGGTCACCGCTGACGAGTGGCCGCACCCGTACCCGCGGTCGGTGGGCGCGTACCCGGCCGGGGTGGATCGGGCCGGTAAGTACTGGCCGCCGGTGCGGCGGATCGACGGCGCGTACGGCGACCGGAACCTGGTCTGCTCGTGCCCGTCGCCGGAGGCGTTCGAGGACTGATCGGGGCGAGCCGGGGCGGTCGGATCGCACCGCCCCGGCGTCGCCGACCTGGCCGCGGCGGCCCCGGATCGGGGCTAGCCTGGTCGGCGGGCGTGTGGTGACGCTGTGTGGTCGCTCAGGCGACGAGGGCGTGCCGGGCGGGGCCGCGGTGCGGGGCGATGCAGCTGCCGTCGGGGAGTAGCTCGCCGGTGTCCTCGAAGACGATGACGCCGTTGCAGAGAAGGCTCCAGCCCTGCTCATGGAAGCAGGCGATGACCCGGGCGGCTTCCCGATCAGTGGCGTCGGCGGAGGGACAGGTGGGTTGGTGCTGACACATCGGGTTCTCCGGACTGTGGGGGCACTGTGTCATGGTTCACATGACCAGTGACGCACAGTACCAAGCGAAAGTGGCCCGCATCGAGCAGGTCCACGCGGGCGAGTCGGGAAATCCGCTGAACGGACGAGGGAGAATGGGCCAGACGGCGTGGACACGCTTCCACTAGCAGCGATCGATGTCCCGGCGGCGCCGGCGGGCTGCCGCCGTACGCTTGTCGAACGGGCCCGCTGGGAGTGGCGCCCGAGCGACGGCGGTGACCCCGCCGCCGAGGTGCAGGAGTTCCTCGCCGCGCACGACCTGCCGCTGGACGACCTGGCCCGTCCCGCCGCCGGCCACGCCCCGGGCGGCCCGTGCGGCGCCGCCCTCTACGTCTCGGCCGCCGCGGGCGCGCTGCTCACCGGGGCACCGCCCGGCGCGCCGACCCCGGCGCCGGCGCTGCCGGAGGTCGCCGTGGTGGTCTACGGCCACGCCGACACGGCACCACCGCCTCGGGGCGCCGGGCCCTGGCGGCTCGGCCGGTGGCGGGAGAGCTGGACCCGGGACCAGCACGCCGCGGCCGTCGAGGCGGTCCGCCAGGCCATCGGCCGCGGCGACGTCTACCAGGTCAACGTCGTCGGGCACGCCGCCGCCCGCTACACCGGCGACCCCCTGCCGGCCCTCGGGCGGCTCGGCGCGCTGCCGGGCGCCCGCTACGGCGGCACCCTCGCCGGCGCGGGCTGGGCGATCGGCTGCGCCTCCCCGGAGACGCTGATCGAGCTCGCCGACGGCCGGCTCGTCACCCGACCCATCAAGGGCACCCGCCCGGCCACCGCGGCCGGCGCGCGGGAGCTGCGGGCCAGCGCGAAGGAACGCGCCGAGCACGTGATGATCGTCGACCTGGAACGCAACGACCTGGCCCGCGTCGCCCGTACCGGCACCGTCCGGGTGGATCAGCTCTTCGCGGTACGCCGTTGGTGCGACCTGTGGCAGGCCGAGTCGACGATCTCCGCGGTCGTCGCCGACGGGCTGGGGCTGGCCGATCTGCTGCGCGCGGTCTGCCCGGGCGGGTCGGTCACCGGGGCGCCGAAACGCGCCGCCCTGGAGCAGGTCGCCGCCCTCGAACCCGTCGGGCGTGGCGCCGGCATGGGCGCGCTCGGCTGGGTCGCCCCGGGCCGGATCGATCTGGGCCTGACCATCCGCACCGCCGCCGCCGACGCCGAACGGCTGCACGTGTGGGCCGGGGGCGGCATCACCTGGGACAGCGACCCGCGGGCGGAGGTCGCCGAGGCGGCCGCCAAGAGCATGCCGGTGCGCGCCGCCCTCGCCGGCCGCTGACCTGCGGCGTCACGCGCCCTTCCCGACCGTCGTGGGGGGCGGCTGCCCGTCAGAGCGACCTGCAGCCGGCCCCGAGGGCACTCAGGAAGGCCAGGGCCTCGGCGTCGCGAGATCCCGGCGGCGCGCTGTAGAGCACGAGGTGCTGGTCGCGGTCCGCGAGGGTGAGCGAGTCGCAGTCGACGGTGATCTCCCCGACGGCCGGGTGTCGGAAGGTCTTCGTGAGCATCGGCGCGGCCTGCACGTCGTGCCGCTGCCAGAGTCGGGCGAACTCGGGACTGGCGTCGCGCAGGTCGTCGACGAGTCCGGTCACCGCGGGGTCGGTCGGGTACCGGGCCAGGGTGGCTCGCAGTCGCATGACGACGTGGTGCCGGAACTCCGCGGCGTCGGAGACCCCGTACAGGGTCTCGTCGGCCGACCCGAGGAACGCCCGGCGCGCGAGGTTGCGGTCGCGCGGGGCCAGGGCGGCGAAGTCCTGCATGAGCGCGGCCGCGAGGTTGTTCCACGCGAGCACCTCGAACGCCGCGGACGTCACGAACGCGGCCGTCTGCGGCAGCCGCTCGAGCAGCGTGAGGATGCTCGGGCGGACGTCGCGCCGATGCAGCCCGGTACGGCTCGGTGCGGTGCCCGCCAGGACGTGGAGGTGATCGGACTCGGCGTCGGTGAGCCGCAGGGCACCGCCGATGCCGGCGAGGACCTCGCCCGAAGGTCGCGGCGCCCGGCCCTGCTCGAGCCGGACGTAGTACTCGGTGGAGATGTGCGCGAGGACCGCCACCTCCTCGCGGCGCAGACCCGGTGTCCGGCGTCGCGGGCCCGAAGGCAGGCCGACGTCCTGCGGCCGGAGCCGCTCGCGCCGGCTCCGGAGGAACGCCCCGAGTTCCTGCTTGTCCATTCCTCAAGTCTGCCCGCCGCGCGGCCGCGGATCCTGGTACCGCCTGTGCCTGCCTCCGGGCCGGCGGCCGACCGAACATTCTCGTCATGACCAACGACAGCGACACCACACCCATCGGCCTGCTCGCCGGCAAGGTCGTGTTCATCACCGGTGCCAGCCGCGGCATCGGGGCGGCCGCGGCCCGGCTCTTCGCCCGGGAGGGCGCCGCGGTCGTGCTCGCCGCCCGCAGCGCCGCCGCCCTCGACCGGATCGTCACCGAGGTCCGCGCCGACGGCGGTGTCGCGGACGCCGTGCCGATGGACCTCGCCGACCGGGCGAGCATCCGCGCCGCGGTCGACCAGGTCGAGGCGCGGCACGGACGGCTCGACGGCGCGTTCAACAACGGCGCGGCGATCCAGCGGCCCGGCCCGCTGGACACGACGAGCGACGAGGACGTCGAGGAGCAGTTCGCGGTGAACTTCCGGGCGCACTGGACGGCGATGACCGCCGAGGCCGCGCTCATGCGTCGGGGCGGTGGCGGGGCGATCGTCAACACCTCGAGCATCGGCAGCCGCCGCGCGAACCCGGAGCTGCCCGCGTACGGCGCGATGAAACGCGCCCTCAACAGCATCACCGAGACCGCCGCCGTGACGTGGGGGCGGCAGGGGGTCCGCGTGAACGGCATCACGCCCGGCGGCACCGCGACGCAGATGATCGACACGTGGGAGGCGGCGTCGCCGGGTGTCGTCGAGCGCATCAACGCGCGCATCCCGCTCGGCCGGATGGCCGAGCCTCGGGAGGTCGCCGAGGTGGCCGCGTGGCTGCTCAGTGACCGGGCGTGCATGGTGACGGGCGCCATCGTGCCGGTGGACGGCGGCGCCGGCGCGTGACGGGCAGCCGGCGCCGCCGTCGCCGGTGACCGCGTCAGCCGGCGAAGTCGTCCACCGCGGCGACGACCCGCGCGCCGATGCCGCCTCGGGCGCCGTGCCCGGCGGTCTCGACCAGTTCCAGGCGCGCGTCCGGCCAGGCCTGCGCCAGCCGCCACGGGATCACCGGCGGGCTGCTGATGTCCAACCGGCCGTGCAGCAGCACCCCGGGTACGCCGGCCAGCCGGTGCGCGTCGCGCAGCAGCTGCCCGTCGGGCAGGAACGCGGCGTTGCTCCAATAGTGGGTGACCAGGCGGGCGGAGAGCATCCGGAACCCGGGGTCCTCGAAGCGGGGATCGGGCCGCCATCCGGGGACGGTACGCACGTGGGTGTCGTCCCAGGCGCACCAGTCGCGGGCGGCCCGTTCCCGTACGGCCGGGTCCGGGTCGGCGAGCAGCCGGGCGTACGCGCCGGCCAGGTCGCCGTCCCGGTCGGCCGGTGGTACGCCGTCGCGGAACCGGGCCCACTCGGCCGGGAAGATCCTCCCCATCTCCCGGGTGATCCACTCGACCTCGTGGCGGCTGGTGGTGACCACGCTGAACAGCACCAGCGCGCTGACCCGTTCGGGGTGGCGCTGGGCGTACGCCAGGCCGAGGGTGGAGCCCCACGACGCGCCGAGCACCAGCCAGCGGTCCACGTCGAGGTGCGTACGCAGCCGCTCGATGTCGGCGATCAGGTGGCCTGTGGTGTTGACGGAGAGGTCGACGCCCGGGTCGGCGGCGTTCGGGCGGCTGCGTCCACAGCCGCGCTGGTCGAACAGGACCACCCGGTAGCGGGCCGGGTCGAAGTAGCGCCGCCAGCCGGGCGTGGCGCCGGAGCCGGGGCCGCCGTGCAGCACGACCGCCGGTGTGCCGTGCGGGTTGCCGCAGGTCTCCCAGTAGACGTGCTGGCCGTCGCCGACGTCGAGCATGCCGTGGGCGTACGGCTCCACCGGTGGGTACATCCCGTCCTCCCCAGAAGCAACAGCGCTGTTACATTAGCGGGGTGAACGACGACGCGCCGCACCGGGAGGCCGTCGGGACCCTGCTGCGGCACGTGCTGGAGATGCTCGACGGCGACGTCGCCGCCGTCTACGCCGAACGGGGCCTGGGCGACTACCGGCCCCGGTTCTCCCCACCGCTGCGGGCGCTGGTCACCGACGGGCCGCTGCCGATCCGCGACCTCGCCCGCCGGGTCGGGGTCACCCACTCCGCGGCCAGCCAGACCGTGGCCCAGATGGCCCGCGCCGGACTGGTCGAGCTGACCCCCGGCCCGGACGCCCGGCAGCGCGTCGTGCACCTGAGCGCCCGCGCCCGCGACCTCCTGCCCGTCGTCGAGGCCGAGTGGGCGGCCACCACCGCCGCGATGCGCGAGCTGGACACCGAACTGCCCGCACCCCTGGCCGACGTACTCCACGCGGTGCTCGCCGCCGTCGCCCGCCGGCCGCTGCGCCGGCGCATCGCCGACGCCGGACTGCCCCCACCACCGTCGACCCCGTGACCACGCCCCCTGGTGCCGTACGGCGTACGCCGGCCGGCGGTAGAGTCCCGGACGTGACGACGGAGTACAGCGGCACCGGCGACCCCGCACGCAGCCTCGCCCTGCTCTGGCGCACCCGCGAACCGGCCAGCCGCAAGGGCCGCGCCGACCTGAGCGTCGACCGGATCGTCCACGCCGCCGTCGACCTGGCCGACGCCGAAGGGCTCGGCGCGCTCTCCATGCGCCGCGTCGCCGAACGCCTCGGCGTCGGCACCATGTCGCTCTACACCCACGTGCCCGGCAAGGGCGAACTGCTCGACCTGATGCTCGACACCGCCTACGGCGAAACCCTCACCGGCGAACCCGCCGGCGACGACTGGCGCGCCCGGCTGGAAGACCTCGCCCGGCAGACCTGGGCGCTGTACCTGCGCCACCCGTGGCTGCTGCAGGTCGCCACCAGCCGCCCACCGCTGGGCCCCAACCTCATCGCCCGCTACGAACGCGAGCTGCGCACCGTCGACGGCATCGGCCTCACCGACCTCGAGATGGACGCCGTGCTCACCCTCGTCGGCGGGTTCGTCCACGGCGCCGTCCGTGGCGCCGTCGAACAGGCCCAGGCCGCCGAACGCACCGGCATGACCGAACAACAGTGGTGGCAGGCCCACGCCCCCTACCTGGAGAAGGCGATGGACCCGCGCCGCTTCCCCCTCGCCGCCCGGGTCGGCGCCGCCGCCGGGCAGGAGTACCAGGCCGCCGGTGACCCCGCCCGGGCGTTCGAGTTCGGCCTGGCGCGCATCCTCGACGGCATCGAGGTGCTCGTCAACGGCCGCCACGACGCCGGATAATCTTGCCGACATGACGATGCGGCCCATCCGGATCATCGGCGACCCGGTGCTGCGCACCTCGTGCACGCCGGTGACCAGCTTCGACGCCGAACTACGCGCCCTGGTCGGCGACCTGATGGACACCCTGCTCGGCGCGCCCGGACGCGCCGGTGTCGCCGCCCCGCAGATCGGCGTCGACGCCCAGGTGTTCGTCTACGACGCCGACGGGCACCGCGGCCACCTGGTCAACCCGACCATCGAGCTCTCCGAGGAGACCGAGGTCGACGACGAGGGCTGCCTCTCCATCCCCGGCCTGTACTTCCCGACCCGCCGCGCCCTGCACGCCACCGCCCACGGCTTCGACCAGCACGGCGAGCCGCTGACCATCTCCGGCAGCGGATTCCTCGCCCGCGCCCTGCAGCACGAGACCGACCACCTCGCCGGCCGGCTCTACGTCGACACCCTCAGCGGGGAGACCCGGCGGCGGGCCCTGCGGGAGATCCGCGCCGGCCGCTTCGACTCGCCCCGCCGCCGCGGCTGAACCCACCCCGACCCGCGGGACCGCCCGCCGCTCACCGGCGGGCGGTCAGCGTGAACTCGCCGTAGCCGGCGACCCGGGTGAAACCCAGCCGCTCGTACAGCCGCACCGCCGCCACGTTGTCGGCCCGGACGTTCAACGTCACGTGCTCGACGCTGTCGCGCAGCCGCCGGCAGAGCGCCGCCACCACCGCCGTGCCCAGACCACGCCTCCGCACCCGCGGATGAGTGGTGACGTTGCCCAGCGCCGCCACCCGGTACACCGGCGACCAGACGTGCACACCGGCCACCGCGACCAGCCCGTCGCCGTCGTCGACGCCCACGTACTGCCCGGTGTCCAGCATCCGCGGGTCGAACCAGTTACCCGGGTACGCCTGCGCGTAGAGGGCGCGCAGCCGCGGCAGATCCGCCGCGCCCAGCACCCGCCCGGCCGGGGCGACCCGCGCCAGGCGCGCCGGGTCGGTCAACGCCATCTTCAGGTGGGCGGCCGGGCCGTCCAGGTCGAACGCGGGCGCCAGCGCCGCCTCCACACCGGGGGAGAGGTGCGCGTACAGCCGGGCGGGCAGCAGCGGAGCCAGCTCGGCGAGCAACGCCGCCAACCCGGCGACGTGTTCCGGCGCGGCGAACGCCAGCAGCGTCGGCGGATCCACACCGTGATACAACAGCGCCACCTGCTCGCCGCGGCGGAACCACGACGTGTACGGCCAGAAGAAGTCGTCCAGATCGCCGAGCTGGTACGCGTGCAGCACCGGCTCCCGGCCGAGCAGGCCGGCCAGCACGACCCGATCGTGTTCGGCGCGTACCGGCACCTCAGCCGGCCAACCACTGGTCGTAGCCGAGCTTGCCGACCAGCGCCAGCACCACCACCAGCAGCACGATCCGCACGAACCCGGCACCCCGACGCAACGCCATCCGCGCGCCCAACGCCGCCCCGACGATGTTGCACACCGCCATCCCCGCGCCGAGCAGCCACCACACGTGCCCGGTCGCCGCGAACACCACAAGCGCCCCCAGGTTCGTACCGGCGTTGACCACCTTCGCCATGGCCGAGCCGTGCACGAAATCCGAGCCGACCAGCGCGGTGAACGCCAGCACCAGGAAGGTGCCCGTACCCGGACCGATGAGCCCGTCGTAGAGGGCGATGCCGACACCGGCGACCGCCACCGCCACGGCCACCCGGGCCGGGGTGCGCCGGTGCGGCAGGGACACCACGCCCAGCCGGGGACGCAGCAGCACGAACAACGCCACCGACAACAGCACCACGAGCACCACCGGCCGGTACGCCGACGCCGGCACCGCACCGGCCAGCACCGCACCCACCCCGGAACTGAGCACCGCCAACCCGGCGGCGGGCCCCGTCACCGCCCAGTCGATCTTCGTGCGGCGCGCGTACGTCGCCGCCGCCGTCGCCGTCCCGGCGATCGCCGCGAGCTTGTTCGTGCCCAGCGCCGTGGCCACCGGCAACCCGGGCGCCACCACCAGCAACGCCGGCAGCAGAAGCAGCCCGCCACCGCCCACCACGGCATCCACCCAACCGGCCATCGCGGCCGCGGACAGCAAGGTGATCAACGATGAGGGCTCCACGGCGGCCATTGTTTCCAGCCACCCGCCACCGACGCCCACGCCTGTGTCCAGCCTCACCGCGTGATCATGACGTTGTCACGCCGACACGCCGGTGGGCAGCCGCGACAACGTCATGATCACCGAGAAGAGTGGGGGTCGGGGGAGAGGGATCAGCGGCCGCGGCGGCGACGCACCCACAACCCCAGCGCCCCCACCGCCACGAACACCACCATCGAACACAGCAAACCCTTGACCACCCGGCAAGACTGCCACGGCGTCGTAGGGTGCAGGAGTGCGCCTGGCCACGTTCAACCTGCTACACGGTCGCTCACTGACCGACGGGCTCGTCGACCCCGACCGGCTCACCGCAGCCGTCACCGCCCTCGACGCCGACGTGCTCGCCCTGCAGGAGGTCGACCGGGACCAGAGCCGCAGCGGGAAACTCGACCTCACCGCCATCGCCGCCCGCGCCCTCGACGCACCCCACCACCGCTTCGCCGGCGCCCTCGTCGGCACCCCCGGCGAAGGCTTCCGCCCCCTCACCGGCGACGACGACGGACACGGCGAACCCTGCTACGGCATCGGACTGATCAGCCGCTACCCCGTCCGCAAATGGCGCGTCACCCGCC
>NZ_SMKG01000233.1 GCF_004348525.1 Micromonospora sp. 15K316
CGGCCCGCCCGGGCGCTCCGTCCCCGGCTGTCGGGTTCCGGCCGTCCTCGCCCCCGTGACCGGTGTGCCGGGTACGACTACCGTGGACGGTCGGTGCCGGGCCGCAGCGGGAGGTCAGACGGTGCACGATCGCGAGCCGGCAGCGGATGCGCTGCCGTACGCCGAGGTCACCGACGACGGGTACGCCGTCCGGGCGGCCGAGACGTTCACGGTGCGGGAGTTCGGGCCGGCCCTGCTGCTCAGCGGGGACTGCCCGCGCTGCCGGCATCCGGTCACGTTCCCGGTGGTCGACCACGTCTACCGGCACGGATCGGCCATCCCGCCCGGCGACCCCGGTTACCGGACGGTGCTCTGCACCTGCGACGCGGAGCACCCCGGTCGGCCGGCGGGACCGGCCGGCTGCGGCGCGTACTGGACGCTGCGGCTGGAGGCCCGGACGTGATCCGGCTGCGCCCCGGTCCGCCGGCCACCGTCGCCGACCTGCGCCGCGCGCAGGAGTTGGCCGGGCTGCTCCGCGACGAGCTGACCCGGGTCCGGGCCGCCGCGCTGGCCTGGCGTAACGGGCTCGCCGGGCTGCTCGCGGCGCTCGTCGGCTTCAGCCTGATCCGGGGTCGCTCCGACGTCGGTGCGCTGGCGCCGGGCTGGGGCGCGCTGGTCGGCGTGCTGCTGCTGGGCGCGGTCGCGGCCGGCGTCGCCGGGGCGCTGGCGCTGCTGCGGGCGGCGCACGGCCCGCTCGCCGTGACGCCGGTGGCGGCGCTGCCGCCGGCCCCGCTCGGCGACCACCAGGAGGCGCTGACGGCGGCCCGCTCGCTGCGCGTCGGCGTACGGCTGGTGCTGGTCTGCACCGCCGCGCTGGTGGCCGCGGTCGGCGTCACCTGGTACGCGCCGGGCCGCACCGCCCCGCCGGCCGCCGCCGGCGTCGCCCTGGCGCCCGAGCAGCGCTGACGGAACCCACCCGCGACCGGCGACCGGTCACGGCCCGATGTGGGCGTAGCCGGCCCAGAGGTCCGGCAGGCCGGGCAGCGCGGCGCGGAGCCGGCGCACCGCGCGGTGCAGGGCGGACGCGGCGCGCTCCGGGTCGATTCCGCCGGGCACGGCCAGCCCCGCGTAGAGTTCCTCGCTCAGCTGCGCGGTCAGCGCGTCCGAGATGGACCAGAGCGCGCCGATGACGTGCCGGAAACCGGCGAGCTGGAACGCGGTGCCGAGGGTGAGCGCCTCGTCCGCCAGGGCCGCGCCACCGCGTACCGTCTCGCAGGCGGACAGCACGGCGAGGGCCGCGGCGGTGCCGGCGGGCCGCCACAGGTCCCGCACCTGCAGCGGACCGCCGGAGAGCACGAGTCGGCCCTCGGTCGGCGCGTCCAGTCGCTGGGTGCCGTGGCAGCACAGGTGGACGACCGGCTGCCGGGGCAGCGCGGCGAGTACCGCCTGCGCAGTCGCGGCCGGGCCGGTCAGGGACGTCACGTGGGGCACGTACCGGCGGACGGCGTCCTCCTCGCGCGTCACCCCGGGCAGGTCGGCCAGGCCCGGGGTCCGCGGCATGCCGACCACCAACGCGGAGGTGACCGCCGCGCCGACCGGCGTGGTGTCGCGGGCGCGCCGCAGCGCGCGCAGCGACGCGGTGTACGACGGCACCACCCGGTCCAGCACCCCGTCCCGGCCGTCCAGCGGCGCGGCGGCGTGCAGCGGCAGCAGGGTGAGCAGGCCGGTCGGGCACCACCAGAGCCGGCTTCGGCCCGGCCCCTCGGACGGCGCGGCGGCCGGGCCGAGCGCGTCGAGCACCGGGGCGGCGACGACCCGCCACAGCCAGTCCAGCGTCTCGGTCAGCCGCCGCCGGGCTGCCGCGCGCCGGCGCTCCAGCTCGGCCGCGCTCGCCTTCGCCGGGCCGCCGGACGGATCGTCGATGCTCCCCGGCTCCGGCCCCGGCGCCGCCGTCGCGCCGGCCTCGGCGACGGAGGTCAGGAACGCCGCGGTCCTCGGCGTCAGCTCCGCGTCGGTGAGCCCGGGCAGCGGCACCACGTCGACCCCCGCTGCCGTGACCACCAGCGCGTCGCAGCGCCGCTGCGCCACGTTGACAAGCACCACCGGGCCGCCGGCCGCCGCCTCGGCCAGGTCGGCGAAGGGCGGTGGGCGGAGGAAGCCGTCGAAGCCGGGCAGCCGCCGGATCTCGGCGAGTACCTCCCGCCGCCGGCTCGCCAGCTCGTGTCGGCGCTCCGGACCGCCCGCGACACCGGTTCGCGGCGCGGCCCGGGCCAAGCCGTCCAGTTCGGCCTGTAGGTGGGCGAGGCGGTCGGCCAGCCGGGGCGCTCGCGCCCGGAGGGCGGCCAGGTCCGCGCCCGCGTCGTGCGCCCGCGTCAGCAGCACCGCCCGGCCGTACTCCAGCAGCTCCACGGCGCGTTCCGGCCGGCCGAGCGCGATCGCCACCGCCGCGGCGTCCCCGGCCAGGCGCGGGAACCGGCGCAGCAGCCGCCCCTGGTCGTCGGGGTCCATACCGTGCCAGGCGACCAGGTCGATCAGCTCGATCGCGAGGGCGTACCCGTCCAGGGCCGAGACCAGGTCGCCGACCCGCGCGGCGTGCGCGGCCCAGCGCTCGGCGGCGTGGGCACGCTGCAGGGAGGGGGCGGACTCGATCATGGCCGCCTCCCGCAGCGCCGCGGCCGCCTCGACCAGATCGACCGCGGGGACGTCGGCCCGGGGCGGGGCGACGGGACCCCGGTCGGCCGCGGACCGGGCCGACCCCGCCGCGGCGGGGTCGCCGCCACGCGGGGACACGTCGGCGACGGTCTCCACGGCGCCGGCCAGGTTGATCAGGCACATGGCGCGGTCCGGATGTCCGGCGGGGAGCGAGGCGACCGCCGATCGGCACGCGCTCAGCAGCTCCGCCGTGTCGTCGCCGGACCGTCCGGCCTGGAAACGGAGGCGCAGCGCGCTACCGAGGTTGGTGAGCAGCCGGTGACCGTCCGGCGTGGACGGGGGCATCGCCGCGCGAACGTCGCGCAGCAGCCGCACCGCGTCGTCGACGTCCGCCATGTCACCTGTCAGCCGGTGCCGGAGCAGGAGGGCGAGTGCGAGGGTGTGCGCGACCGGCGTCCACTCCTCGTCCGCCTCGTGCCGGGCCAGCTCGGCGGCCTCCCGCAGCAGCGTGACAGCCGTCCGGGCGTCCCGTTCGAGCTCGGCGGGCGGCGGGCGGTGACGGTCGGGTCCCTCGGTCTCCGGTGTCGCGTCGGCCGTGCCCTCGATCGCCAGCTCGACCCGCCGGTTCACGGCCCCGCCGTAGTTGGTGAGGACGAGCAGCCGGTCGGGATGGCCGGGCGGGGCGGCCGCCAGCGCCCGGCGCAGCACGGCGATCGACTCGGTGAGGGTCGCCAGGTCCTGCGTACGGGCGAAGAGCGCCTGTAGCGCGACGCCCAGGTTGGACAGAGCGCGGGGCAGCAGCGGCGCGTCGGCGTCGCTCGCGGCGACGGCGGCGCGCAACGTGGCCACGGCCGGCTCCAGCAGCTCGGGCTCCCCCGCCGCGTCGGCCAACTCACGCTGCGCCTCGCCGAGGTTGTTGAGGAGTGGCGGGCGCTCCGGGTGCCCGGCCGGGAGCAGTCGCTCCGCCTCGGCCAGCAGGTCGCGGCTCTCCCGCAGGGTGTGGACGCCGTCGAGGTCCGCGCGCCCGCGGTGCAGGACGTAGCCGAGGTCGCGGAGACGCAGGGACCGGGCCACCGGCTCGTCCGTGGCGGCGACCGCCGCGCGGAGCAGTCGCAGCGCCTCGGCGAGGTCGGCGGGGCGCCGGCGCGACTCGTAGCGGGACGCCAGCAGGTTGCCGAGCATGCGCCGCAGCTCGGCAGGGTCGGGTCCGGCCGCGGCATCCACCGCCGCCCGGTACGCCCCGATCGCCGCGTCCAGGTCGGCCGGGGCGTGGCCTTTCTCGTACCGCTCTCCGAGCAGGGCGGCCAGCCCGACCCGGGCGAGGTCGACGAGGCCCTTCGGCAGCGCATCCGCCACGGCGACCGCCGCCCGGTTCGCCTCGATCGCCGCGTCCAGGTCGGCCGGGTCGCGCCGCTCGGTGTACCGCTCGCCGATCACCAG
Source organism: Micromonospora sp. 15K316 (assembly GCF_004348525.1). Taxonomy (GTDB): domain Bacteria; phylum Actinomycetota; class Actinomycetes; order Mycobacteriales; family Micromonosporaceae; genus Micromonospora. Next base: position 4,072 of record NZ_SMKG01000233.1, read on the forward strand.
CGCGTACGTGAGGGCCACCCGCGGGTCGTCTCCGGCCGCCGCGGCCGGGGCGAGGACCTCCACCGCCCGGTCGAGGTCGGTCGGGTCGCCGCGACGACGCCAACGGTCCCGTAGCCGCTGCCCGAGGTTGAGCCGAGCCGGCAGGGGCAACGACGACAAGCCCGGTGCGGCCCGGACGACCTCGTCGAACAGGCGGATGGACTCGTCCAACGCCACGACGTCGTCGACCAGCTCGTACCGGTCGCCCAGCACCATGCCGAGGTTGAACAGCCGGAACGCCCGTTGCGGGTCCCCGGGCGGCGTCGCCGCGAGGCTCTCCCGGTGCGCGTCGATCGCCGCCTGCAGGGCGGCCCGCCGGCCGAGGTGGAGGAACTGGTCCCGGTGCACCCGTCCGAGCACGGAGAGGTGGTGCGGCCACTGCGGCGCGTCCCTCGGGGTGACGGCGAGCGCCTCGCGCAGCAGCGCCGCCGCCCGGTCGGCGACCGAGTAGTCGCCGTCGCGTTCGGCGGCGGTCATCAACGCCACCGCCTCCAGGAGCAGGGCCGTCCCCCGGCGGAGCCCGCGCTCCCGCTCCGGTTCCGGCCACATACCGCCCCCCGTTCGACGCGCCGACTGCGATCAGACGTAGCAGAGTGGGGCCGGGTGGGGCTAGCGCGAAGCCGACGCCGAACAGCCCGTGCAGCCACGGGTCGACCGCCGTGTCGGCGCGGACGTTCGCCGCGACGGCGGTCGCGGTGGGGGCTAGATTGGCCGACGACGGTGTGACGACAGGAGAGCTCATGACAAGCAGTGCCCAGGCACGGCCCGCGAAGGCCGCCGGTACCTACCGGATCGGCGGCGACCTCCAGGTCGACCGGCTCGGCTACGGGGCGATGCAGCTCACCGGCCCGGGTGTCTGGGGCGACCCGAAGGACCCGAAGGAGGCGGTCCGGGTACTGCGTCGGGCGGTCGAACTCGGCGTGACGTTCATCGACACCGCCGACTCGTACGGGCCGTTCGTCTCGGAGCTGCTGATCCGCGACGCGCTGCACCCGTACGCCGACGACCTGGTGGTCGCGACCAAGGCCGGCTTCACCCGTGCCGGGCCGGGCGACTGGCGTCCGCTGGGGCGCCCCGAGTACCTGCGCCAGCAGTGCGAGCTGAGTCTGCGCCACCTCGGCCTGGACTGCATCCCGCTCTACCAGCTGCACCGGATCGACCCGACGGTGCCGCTGGCCGACCAGCTCGGCGAGCTGGCACTGCTGAAGCAGGAGGGCAAGATCCGGCACATCGGTCTCTCCGAGGTGACGGTCGAGCAGATCGAGGCGGCGCGCGAGATCACCCCGATCGTGTCGGTGCAGAACCTCTACAACCTGGCCGACCGGCACTTCGAGGACGTGCTGGAGTACTGCGAGCGCAACGACCTCGCGTTCATCCCCTGGTTCCCGATCGCGACCGGCAACCTCGCCCGTCCCGGTGGGCCGCTGGACGCCATCGCCACCGAGCACAGCGCCACCCCGGCGCAGCTCGCGCTCGCCTGGTTGTTGCGTCGCTCGCCGGTGATGCTGCCGATCCCGGGTACCTCCTCCGTCGCGCACCTGGAGGAGAACGTCGCCGCGGCCGAGGTGAAGCTCACCGACGCCGAGTTCGAGGCGCTGGCTGACGCCACCTGAGCGGGCCGGCCCGCTCGGGTAGGGGTGAGCCCTCACCCGAGCGGGCCGGTCAGGACAGTTGAGGGGTCGAGCCCCACCCGAACGGCCGGTCGCGACGGTTCAGGTGGCGCGACGCCGTCCCGGGCGCGTCCGGTCGCGGCAGATCAGGCGAGGGCGGGCGGGTAGCGGAGGCCGTCCAGGGCGATGGCCAGCACGCGGTCGCGCTGGCCCGGCTCCTGGAACTGGAACGCGACGATGCCACTGATCAGCCGCAACACGTCGTCGAAGCTGGTGTCCGCGCGTACCACGCGGGCCTGTTGGGCGCGGCTCAGCAGGGGCTCACCGGCGGCGTAGATCTCCGTCCGGCACCGGCGGAAGACCTCGGAGTCGTACGCCAGCTCCTCGCGGAGCGCCCGCTTGGTGGCCGCGTACGCGACGAAGCGGTTCAGCCAGGCGACGAGCGCGTCCCACGGGGGCAGGTGCGCCACGTCCGCCACCGAGCGGCTGAGCGCCTGCACCTCGTCGACGTAGACCGCCTCGAAGAGCTCCCGGCGACTCGGGAAGTTCCGGTAGAGGGTGCCGATGCCGACCCCCGCCCGCCGGGCGATCTCCTCCAGCGACGCGTTCACGCCGCACTCGCCGAAGACCTCCCGGGCGGCGTTCAGCAGGGCCTCGTGGTTCCGCTGGGCGTCGGCTCGCTTGGGACGTCGCGCGAGGTATTCCCCCAGCTCACCAGTGCTGGCCATGGCGGACGTCACACCTCCTCGGTTGCTACCGGAGGCATCCCTCCAGTAAGTTAATGGAGGCACCCCTCCGGAACTGTCCGGAGTCGCGCCTCCGGATAGCTTACCCGGACGCTCCGGCCGGCCCCACCGAGCAGGACCGGCGACCAAGAACCACGCGACGGCCGACTCCACGCCGCCCAGAAACGGCCGGGCGGCGACCGCCGCGCCCGCCTCACCTTCCGTTCGTACCGATTTGGGAGTTCTCTCCGTGACCGAGACCACCCGACGCGGCTCGCGTCGGCTGACCTTCCTCGTCCTCGCGGCCGGCGCCGGCTTCTTCGCGATGCTCCAGTCGCTGATCACCCCGGTGCTGCCCGTCATCCAGCACGACCTGCACACCTCCCAGAACACCGTGACCTGGGTGCTGACCGCGTACCTACTCTCCGCGTCGATCTTCACGCCGATCCTCGGCCGGGTCGGCGACATGATCGGCAAGGGACGGATGCTTGTCGTCTCCCTCGTCGCGCTCGCGGTGGGCTGCCTGCTGGCGGCCATCGCACCCAGCATCGGCGTGCTGATCATCGCCCGCGTCGTCCAGGGCATCGGCGGCGCCGTCTTCCCGCTCTCGTTCGGCATCATCCGCGACGAGTTCCCCGCCGCCCGGGTGAGCTCCTCCGTGGCCACCATCTCGGCGATCATCGCCGCCGGTGGCGGCCTCGGCGTCGTCCTGGCCGGTCCGATCGTCTCCGTACTCGGCTACCGCTGGCTGTTCTGGATCCCGATGGTCGTCGTGGGCCTCACCGCGCTCGCGGCGTACCGGTTCGTGCCGGAGTCGCCGGTCCGCTCGCCCGGCCGGATCAACGTCTGGGCCACCCTGCTGCTCTCCGGCTGGCTGGTGGCGCTCCTGCTGCCCGTCAGCAAGGGCGCGGCCTGGGGCTGGACCTCGGGTCGCGTACTCGGCCTGCTGGCGCTCGCCGTCGTGCTGCTGGTCGGCTGGCTGGTGGCCGAGGTGCGCTCCGCCAACCCGCTGATCGACATGCGGATGATGCGCCTGCCCGGGGTGTGGACGACCAACCTGGTCGCCCTGCTCTACGGCGGGTCGATGTTCGCGATCTACGCCTTCGTCCCGCAGTTCGTGCAGACCCCCGCCAGCGCCGGCTACGGCTTCGGCGCGAGCGTCACCCAGGCCGGGCTGCTGATGCTGCCGATGCTGGTCGGCATGTTCGTCGCCGGTCTCGTCGCCGGCCGGCTGGAGGTCCGGTTCAGCGCCAAGGCGCAGCTGGCCACCGGCGCGGTGTTCAACGTGGCCGCCTCGGCCATGCTGGCGCTCGCCCACGACACCCGCCTGGAGATCGCACTGGCCGGCGCCCTGGTCGGCATCGGCATCGGGCTGGCGTTCGCGTCCATGGCCAACCTGATCGTGGCCAACGTCGCGCCGAGCCAGACCGGCGTGGCCACCGGGATGAACGCGAACATCCGCACCATCGGCGGCGCGATCGGCGCGGCCGTGGTGAGCAGCGTGATCACCGCCAACCCGCAGGCGAGCGGCCTGCCCCGGGAGGCCGGCTTCACCACGGGCTTCCTGCTGCTCACCGCCATCGCCCTGGCCGCCGCGGTGGCCGCGCTGATCGTCCCCTCGGGACGTCGCGCGCCGCGCCGCCGCACGCCCGTCCCGGCCACCGGGACCGAGCTGACCGAGGGGCTCGCGACCGCCGGTCGCTGACCCGCCACCGCACCACGACCCCGGGAACGTCCGGCCTCCACCGCGAGGTCGCCCCGTTCCCGGGGTCGTCGCGTCATCCCCACCGGCGCGTTCCGGCCGCTCACCGCGCCATCCGCAGGAGCAACAGGTAACCGCAGTAGGCCAGCGGGACCAGCAGGAAGCAGATCGCCACGCCCAGCACCGGGTGGCGTGCGGGACCGGCCTCGTCCATCGGCGCCCTCCCCCATCTGCCCAACGCCAACCATCCCGAGATCAGTGATCCGGCGGGCAGCCCGGTGCACATCCAGGCGTAGAGCGGGCCGGCGCCGAGCGCCCCGAGGCCGGAGGCGAGCACCATCGCGAACATCAGCACCACGCCCGCCCCGGCCGAGGCCAGGTAGACCACCGCGGCCCGGGCGACCGGCGACCAGGCCGGCAGCAACGCCGGCCGGCGGGCGAGCAGCTCCGCCCGGTGCCCGTGCCGGTCCGCCTCGTCGGCGTAGCGCCGGGCCAGCTCCAACCCCACCACCGGGTCGACCTGCGGGGCGCGCGGCGCGGGCACCCCGGTCGCGCTCGCCGCCGCACCCCATCGGTCGTACGCCTCGACCACGGGCCGCCCCGGCGCGGCGGCTGCACCGCCGGTCGCCCCCGTCCCGCCGTCCCGGGCCAGGGCGGCCGGAGGGTCGCCGGCCGGTCCCGACCACTGCCCCGACGCGCCGGTCGACTCGGCCGGTGCCCGGACCGGGTCCCCGGCGGGCGGCGGGCCGGCGGCCCCGACGGACGGCTTCTCCGAGGCCCTGGTGGACCTGTCTCTTATA
>NZ_SMKG01000234.1 GCF_004348525.1 Micromonospora sp. 15K316
CGTCCCCGCCGCCCCGTCGTCAGCTTCCGACCACCGCGTCGGCGGCTCGCCGGTTCGCGCCCCGGCGGGCCGCGCGCAACGGACGCGGCGTGACGGCCCGCTCGACCACGGCCAGCACCACCTCCACCAGCACGGCGAGCGCGGCCACCAGCACACCTCCGGCGAGGATCTGGCCGCCACCGGCGGCGATGTCCAGCCCGAACCCGGCCCGGATGATCTGGCCCAGCCCGCCGCCGTTGACGAACGAGGCGAGCGCCGCGGTGGCCACCACCTGCACGGCGGCGGTCCGGAACCCGGCCGCCAGGTACGGCACGGCGAGCGGCAACTCCACCCGGCGCAGCACCTGCCATCCGGAGAGCCCCATGCCGCGTGCCGCGTCCCGCGCCTCCGGATCGGCCTGCCGCACCCCCGTGTACGCGTTCGCCAGCAGCGGCGGCAGCGCGAAGACCGCCAACGCGACGATCACCGACGGCCGTCCGAAACCGAGGAAGGTCAGCGGCAGGATGGTGAGCAGGGCGAGCGTCGGGATGGCCAGGGTCACGTTCGCCACCAGCACGACCAGGCCGCCGGCGCGCCCGGTGTGGCCGAGCCAGAGCCCGATCGGCCAGGCCACCAGGCAGCCCAGCGCGACGGCGGCGGCGGAGAGGACCAGGTGCTCGCCGAGCCGGTCCAGCACGCCGCCGGGGTTGGTCCAGTTCAGCGGGTCGTTGAGCCAGACGATCGCCTGCTCGATGACGCTCATGACGATCTCCGGGTGAGCCACGGGGTGAGCAGCCGGCCGACTCCGGCCAGGATCAGGTCCAGCACCAGGGCGAGGAGGACGCAGAGCAGCGTCCCGGCCATGATCTGCGCCTTGTAGAAGTTGTTCTGGAAGCCGGCGAAGATCACCTGTCCGAGCCCGCCGCGACCCACGACCACGCCGACGGTGACCAGCGCCACGGTCGAGACGGTGGCCAGCCGGAGCCCGGTGAGGATCCCGGGCAGGGCGAGCGGGAGCTCGATCCGGAGCAGCCGCCCCCACCGGCCGTAGCCCATGCCCTCGGCGGCCTCGCGCACCTCGGGCGGCACCTGGGTCAGCCCGGCGACGGTGTTGCGCACGATCACGAGCAGGGCGTAGAGCACCACGACGGTGAGCACGGTCACCGTGCCGATACCCAGGTAGGGGGCGATGAACGCGAAGAGCGCCAGGGACGGGATCGTGTAGAGCACCCCGGTGAAGGCGAGGATCGGGCCGGCGAGCGGGCGGAACCAGTACGCCACCACGGCCAGCGGTACGGCGATCAGAGCGGCGATCAACACCGCACGGGCGGTCAGCGAGGCGTGGTCGCCCAGCGCGTCGGCGAGCGTGTCAAAGTTGTCCCGCAGGTACTGCCAGGAGAACCAGGGGTTGCCCGGGTCGGCCCGGTAGCTCAGGCGGAAGGACATACGTGGACGTTACCCCGGAGACCTCCGGCGCCGGCGCGCGCGCGACCACCGGCGAGCGGCGCGCGGCGTCGATCACGTTGGAGGGTGTCCGCAAGCGTTACCCGGACGGGACCGAAGCCGTACGCGGGCTGAGCCTCGAGGTCGGCGCCGGCGAGCTGGTGGTGCTCATCGGCCCGTCCGGCTGTGGCAAGTCGACGGTGCTGCGGATGATCAACCGGATGATCGAGCCGACCGGGGGCCGGATCCTCCTCGGCGACGAGGACGTCACCCGCGTCGACCCCGTGTCGCTGCGTCGCCGGATCGGCTACGTGATCCAGAACGTCGGCCTCTTCCCGCACCAGACGGTCCGGGCGAACGTCGCGACCGTGCCGAAGCTGCTCGGCTGGCCCCGGGAGCAGGTCCGGAGCCGGGTGGACGAGCTGCTGGAGCTGGTCGGCCTCGAACCGGGCACGTTCGGCGGCCGGTACCCGCACGAGCTCTCCGGCGGTCAGCGGCAGCGGGTCGGGGTGGCCCGCGCGCTCGCCGCCGACCCGGTGGTGCTGCTCATGGACGAGCCGTTCTCGGCCGTCGACCCGATCGTCCGGGCCCGGCTCCAGGAGGAGTTCCTCCGGCTCCAGGCCGAGGTACGCAAGACGATCGTGCTGGTCACCCACGACCTCGACGAGGCGGTCCGGCTCGGCGACCGGGTCGCGGTGCTCTCCGAGGGCGGTCACCTGGAGCAGTACGACTCACCGGCGGCGCTGCTCGGCACGCCGGCCACCCCGTTCGTCCGCGAGTTCGTCGGCGCCGATCGGGGTATCCGCCGGCTGGTGGTCACGCCGCTGCGCCGCGAGGCGCTGGAGCCGGTGCCCGCCGACGGGGCGACGGACGCGCCGACCGTACCGCTGGACGCCTCGGCGTACGACGCCCTCGCGACGCTGCTCACCTCGGCGGCGCAGCGCGTGGTAATCACCGACGGTGGGCGACCGGTCGGCACGCTGGACCGCCGGCACCTGCTCGACCTGGCCGCCGGCTCCGGCGAACAGACGCGGTCGGAGTGACGGGTCCGGTGCAGCGGGAACCGAGCCGGGATCCGGCCGAGTGATCGGGTCCCGGCCGGGCGGACGACTCGGGCCGAGTGATCAGGGCCCGGGCCGGACGGCTCCGACCGGGTGATCAGGCGCGGCCGCCGAGGCTGGCCGTACCGATGACCCAGCCGCTGAGGAAGCCGTAGCCGGCTCCTTCGCCGGCGGCCTGCAACGCGCCGAGCATCGACGGCCCCGGCCCGAGGAGGACCGCCAGCAGCCCGGCGAGGCCGCCGGCCAGCACGAACGCCGCCCAGCCGGAGAAGAACTGGCTGAACCCGCCCGGTACCCGGGCAACCTGCGAGGCCGGCAGCACGTAGAGCAGGGCCGCCGCGAGGATCACCAGCAGGATGGCCCGCAGGTCGGCGGCGAAGACTCCGCCGCCCTGGTCCCCGGCGTCGATCCGCCAGGCCGGCCAGGCGAGCAGCCGCAGGTACCAGCCGGCCGCCGAGTTCGGATCGGTGTGGTTCCCGGCCCAGCCGGTGTACGCCGGGCTGCCGGCCACCGCGACGAGCACGAGCGCGGCGAGCGCGCCGGTGCCGGCGGCCGTGCCGTACCGGCTGAACGCGCCGGTCCGGTTGGTGAGCGCCATGATGCTGTCCGTTCCCGGCCCGCAGCAGCGGGCGGATGTCCGAGTGCCGGTCGCGTCAGTGCTTCATCAGGTAGTCGATGAAGGCGGCCCGCAGCAGCGGCGCGGACTCCTCGTAGTCGTGGCCGGAGAGCTCGCGCAGGAGCGCGGCGGCCTCGTCGATGATCGGTCCGACGGAGTTCGGCGCGCCGTCCAGCGCGGCGGCCTCGTCGGCGTTCGGCAGGTGACGCAGCACCGACCAGAAGAAGCCGACGTCGACCCGCTCCCGGGCGAGCGCGAACGCCCGCTCCCGCAGTTCCTCGGTGGGGAGTGCGTCCAACTCCTCGAAGGAGTGACCGCCGGTGGGGGTGGCAGGTGTCTCGCTCATGCCGCCGAGCCTAACCGCCGAGATCACCTCCGGCTCGTCGGACATGACCCCAGCTCAGCGGGCGTCGTCCCACCGGCGCGGTTCGTCCTCCCAGCGGGGCGACCGCCACGGGTCCATCGGCGTGTCCGCGGCGGGCGTCGGCAGGGCAGGCGGCCAGTTCTCCACCGGACCGGGCACCGTCCAGCCCGAGCTGATCGTGCCGTCGGTGGCCGGCTCCGGCGTCTCCACGGTGGCCGACCCGGGCCGCCCGTACCGCTCGATCAGCCGGGTGACGAGCAGCCCGACCCCCAGGGTCACCCCACCGACCGCCCACCGGCTCACCGTCCAGCCGCGCACGTCGGCGTAGGCGAGGAACGCGGACACCAGCCCCACCGCGAAGACGGTGCCGAAGATGCCGCCCCGGCGGCCGTACGCGCTGGTGCCGGCGAGCAGTGCCACGCCGACGGCGAGCACCGTCCAGTCCAGGCCGGTCGCGGGGGCCACCGGTGCGGCGTGGTTGGCCGCGACGAGCACACCGGCCAGCATGGCCAGCAGGGTCGAGCCGATCAGCGCGCCCGCGGTGACGACGGCGGCGACCGCCCCGCGGCGGCGCGCCGGATCCGCCACCGGGCGGAACCGGCCGACGAGCCGACGGACCGACCGGATGGCACCGAAGAGACCGCCGAGGACGGCCACCGCGGCGAAGCCGGCGACCAGGTAGTACGCGTGCCGGCGCGGGTCGTACTCCCCCTGCACGAGCACCGGCGCGGAGCGCCGCTCGATGTACACGATGACGCCGGCCGCCCCGGCGAGGCTCGCCGCCCAGCCCGGCACGTGCAGCACCACCACGGCCAGGCCGAGGAGCAGGCCGGCGATCGCGGCGACCACGGCGGCCGGGGCCAGGGCGGCCAGCACGCCACGGTCGCTCTGCTCGGCGAAGTGCAGCCCGGCGGCGACCGCCACCGGCCCGATGGCGAGATTCACCGCGGCGGTACGCAGGCTCAGCCCGGCGGCGAGGACGAGCAGGCCGAGGGCGGCCACGTCGACCAGCAGCGACTGGAGGCCGGCGCCCCGCAGCACTGCCGGATCCTCACGCCAGAGCAGCCAGGCGACGGCGGCCAGCCCGATCAGCAGGACGATCTCCCAGCCGATGTGCACACCGACGCGGTCCCGACCGGGCTCCCCGTGGAACGGGTCGTCGAAGACGTTGTCCAGCACGGCGGCGGGCACCCCGGACGAGGGCTCGACTGGCGCTTCCCGGCCCGGTTCGTCGTACCCCATGACGCCGCCTCCCCCTGGCCGGTCGTCCGGTCCGACGCGCGGGCGGACCGGAGGCGGCCGTTGCTGTCCGGTCGGAGGCACCGTACCCGCGCGGTGAGCCGCACGTAACCCCCCAGCCGGCGCGGGTACGCGGTGGCGCTGGGGTCAGCGCTGGCCGGGGCGGCTCTCCCGGTCGTCGGGCTCCCGCTCGTCCTCGGGCCGCTCCGGCACCCGGCAGGAGCGCTCCAGCCACAGCGCGGCGGCCACCAGGGCGAGCGAGGCGATGAGCCCGCCGCCCGCCGGGGCGCGGTCCTCGCCGGCGGCGCGGGTGGACTCGACGAAGAGCCACGCGGTCAAACCGGCGTAGAAGCCGGCGAAGATGGCACCGGCCAGTGACGACGCCTTGGCAAGCACCACGAACCGGGCCACCATCAGCGCGTTGACGGGCTCCCGGCCCGGCCGGCGCTCGATGCGACCCCGGGTGTTGACGGCGGCGTACCCCTCGAGCACGGCGAGCACGGCGAGCGTGACCACCGGCAGCCAGGGCAGCTGGGGGATGCCGCTGTAGTAGAAGGTGCTGATCAGCAGCCAGGCCGCCGCGGCGGCGGCGAGCCCGGCCACCACGAGGGTGGAGATCCGGGTCGGGCCCATCCGCCCCGTCCCGCCCGGCTGCGGGGACTGCGCCTGCGTCATGCCGGCCGGCTCCGCTGGGTCATGCCGTCGACTCTAACTCCAGATCCGGGCGCGGGCGCACTTCCCGCGCGTCGGCGGCGGCGACGCCGGAGTTCAGCAGGTCGGTGAGCCGACCGTGGCCGGGCAGCTCGCCGTGCGGCTGGATGTCGAGCCACGGCCGCAGGACGAACGCCCGCAGGTGGGCGCGGGGGTGCGGCAGGGTCAGCTCGGGGTCGTCGCTGAACACCGGCTCGTCGTCGTCGCGCCGGACCGCGATGACGTCGACGTCGAGGGTGCGCGGCCCGAAGCGCCGCCGCGGGTCGCGGACCCGCCCGGCGGCGCGCTCCGCGGCCCGGGCCCGCTCCAGCCAGTCGTACGGGCCGGCGGTCGGATCCTCGGCGAGCAGCACCGCGTTCAGGTAGGTGGGCTGGTCCGGGTCCCCCCACGGTGGAGTCTCGTACACCCCGGAGACCAGCCGAACCGAGTCACCGAAGGTGGCGACGGCGCCGCGGAGGTGGGCGAGGCGATCGCCGAGGTTGCTGCCGAGGGAGAGGACGGCGCTGCTCACCGGGCACGCCCACGGGTCATGGTGACGGCGACGTCGGTGAAGGTGTGCGGCACGGGCGCCTCCGGCTTGTGCACGGTCACCGTCGCGCTCGTCACGCGCGGGTCGGCCAGGCACACGTCGAGCAGCCGGTCGGCGAGCGTCTCGATCAGGTCGACCGGGTCGCCGGTCACCACCGCGACCAGCCTGTCGGCGAGTTCGCCGTAGTGGACGGTGTCGGCGACGTCGTCCGAGCGCGCGGCCGGCGCGAGGTCGAGTTCCAGCACCACGTCGACGACGAAGTCCTGCCCCTGCTCGCGCTCGAAGTCGTACACCCCGTGCCGGCCGCGGGCCCGCAGGCCGGTCAGGGTGATCCGGTCGGTCACCGGTCCCCCTCGGCTCCGCCGGTCGCCACGCCCGCGGTGACCGGCGCGACCAGGCGCGGACCGCCGGTGGCCCGCCAGACGGCGAGCGCGTCCACGGTGGCGCGGACGTCGTGCACCCGTACGCCCCAGGCGCCGGCCGCGACGGCGAGCACGCTGGTGGCGACGGTGGCCGCCTCACGGTCGCCGGGCGGGCGCGGGGTCCCGTCCGGGGCGGCGAGCAGCCGGCCCAGGTAGGACTTGCGGCTGGCCCCGAAGAGCAGCGGGTAGCCGAGGTCGAGCAGCTCGGGCAGGCGGGCGCTGAGCTGCCAGTTGTGTGCGGCGGTCTTGGCGAAGCCGAGCCCCGGGTCGACGACGATCCGGTCGGCGGCCACCCCGGCCCGCAGCGCCGCGTCGACCCGCTGGGCCAGCTCGGCCCGGACGTCGGCGACCACGTCGGTGTAGTGGGCCAGCTCGCGCATGCCGCGGGAGTGCCCGCGCCAGTGCATCAGCACCCACGGACAGCCCGCGTCCCGGACCACCCGGGCCATGTCCGGGTCGGCCAGGCCGCCGGAGACGTCGTTGACCACGGCCGCCCCGGCGGTCAGGGCCGCATCGGCGACGCGGGCCCGGGTGGTGTCGATGCTGACGGGCACGCCCGCCGTGGAGAGTTCGCGGATGACGGGGACCACCCGGGCCGCCTCGGTCTCCGGGTCGACCCGGTCCGCGCCCGGCCGGGTGGACTCGCCGCCCACGTCGATCAGGTGCGCCCCTTCGGCGTGCAGTCGGACGCCGTGTCCGACGGCGGCGTCGAGGTCGGCGTACCGTCCGCCGTCGGAGAAGGAGTCGGGCGTGACGTTGAGGACGCCCATGACAACGGGGGCCGGGGCCCGCACCAGATCGGTCACGACTAGACCGTACCGGTCGTCGGCGGGGCCTCGACCGCCCCGGGGCGGCCTCGCACAGCGGCCCTGACATGCGCATTGGAACAGGTGTACGATCGGTCGTCCACATCGTATCGGGCAGTCTCTTCGCGGCTTGTCGCATTCCGGGGCGGCCCGTACGCTGTGGAATTGCCCAGCATCGAGATGGCGAAGCGTGGAGGGAGGGCCGAAGCGGGATCAAATCGCCCAAAACTCGCCACCCTATGTGGTGAGTAACGAACGCAGGGCAACTTGGCTGCGCTCGAAATGGACATTTCTACCCGCGGGCTTTCCAACTGCACCGCTGCGGCGCCGCCGGCCGCGTTTTGGGGAGGTTTCAGTGATCGCCATCGAGCTCATGGAGCAGGCGTCGTCCGGCGTCGCCCACGCGCTCTCCGCCTTGGCGTCGACTCCACTCGCCGAGCCGGAACCGAAGGGCATCGACACCAACAGTGTCGTCACCTTCTTCGCCAGCAAGATCGCACCGATCCTGCTCGCCGTCCTCGGCGTCATCTTCATCGGCCGGGCCAGCCGCGGAGAGATCTCCAAGGTGCTGACCAGCTCGGCCATCGCGATCGTCGGCCTGGCCTTCATCGCCGGGGCGGCGACACTCTTCTTCGTCGGTGACTACCTGATCGACCTGATCTTCGAATAGGGCGCGGGCGACATGCGGCTGCGCACCGACGACGACATCTACCGGGCCCGCCTGGTCTATCTCGGGCCGCCCGGCTACACCCTTCCCGTCCACCTCCCGTACGCCCAGTACGGGCTCTTCATGCTGCTCGTCCCCCTCTACATGTTCATCCACTGGCTGTTCACGTTGCAGGTCGAGCTCTTCCCCGCCTGGGAGATCGCGCTCGCCATCGTGAGCACGTCATTCGTCTTCCGGTACGTCGACCCCGACCGGCCGGCGCGAGTGGTGATCCGCACCGCGCTGACGGATTGGCGACGCACCCGGGAGCCCGCCGCCGAACAGCGCGATCCTCGCCTGGTCGGCAGCGGGATCAGGATCCGGGAGGAACTGGCATGACCGGGCGTACGCCGACGGGGCGGTCACACGATGCGGGTGAGGCGGTCGCATGAGTCGCAATTCCACGCCGGGTTCCCCGGCCGGCCGTCCGGCCGCGCCGGGTAGTCACCGTGCGCGATCGTTCGACTACCCAGAGGCCGACGAGCTGGACGAGAACGCCCTCGATCCGGCGTTGGCCACCTCTCCCGGGCACGGCGGGGTAGGCGTCTTCCAGGCACCCCGCCCGCTGGCGCGACGCAACCCGCCCGCCGATCCGGTGACCCGACGAGCCACTCCGGCGGAGCAACCGCCGCCCCGGACACCGTCGCCGACGGGCGCGGAGAGTCCGGACATCGACTCCCCCTTCCTCGACCTCTTCGGCGCCCCGCGCCCCGGCACCGCCCGCCCGCTCACGCCGGCGCGACGTGCCGAGCGGGAGCACGCGCCGATCCCCCCGCAGCCGGCCGCGATCGAGCCGGCGGCCCCCGTCACGCCGGCACGGTCGCCCGGTGCCGGCCAGGAGCCGGCGCCGACCACCGCGCCGCCCCGTTCCCGCAACGACCGGCTGACCGGCCCGTCCGAGCCGGTCACCCGGTCGCGGGTGCCGCACCAGGCCGGCGACCGGTTGCCGGCCCGGCGGCCGGCGGTCGAACCGGAGCCGGTGGTCGAGCAGCCGCCGCCGACGCCGCCCGCCCCGGCGCTACCC
>NZ_SMKG01000235.1 GCF_004348525.1 Micromonospora sp. 15K316
GGTCCCGGCCCACCCGCGCCCGCAACGTCGGCAGTCGCCGCGCCACCTCCAGCACGTGGTCGAACTTCGCCTCGTCGCGCTTCTCCCGCCAGGTCGGGTGGTAGAGGTACTGCTTGCGGCCGGCGGCGTCCACGCCGGTGGCCTGGATGTGCCCGTTCGGCCACGGACAGATCCACACGTCCCGCCACGCCGGCGGTACGACCAGGGCACGCAGCCGGGCCAGCTCGTCCTGGTCCCGCACCGGCTCACCGGCCGGGTCCAGGAAGAGCCAGCCGGTTCCGCGCCGCCGCCGCCGGTACCCGGGCCGACCCGGGTCGCTACGCCGTAACCGCACCGGACTCCCGCTCCACCCGTTCCACCTCGTCCACGGCCGCCGACACCTCGTCGACCCCGAGGAGCGTCAATGACGGGTGGCTTCCTACCCCGTCCCAGCTGTGCCAATCCCTCTCCCCGGCCCAGATCACCCGATGCCGGGGCCGGTCCGGCGGCGGCCCCCAACGGGCCGGCGGCACCGGGCCGAAGAGCACCACCGAGGGGGTCCCGAAGGCGGTCGCCAGGTGCGCCACGCCGGTGTCCCCGCTCACCACGACCCGGGCGTACGCCACCAGCGAGGCCAGCTCCCGCAGCCCCGTACGTCCGGCCAGCACGGCGTCGGCGGGCAGCCCGGCGGCGTCGGCCACCCGGGCGGCCAGGCCCCGTTCGTCGGGCGAACCGGTCAGCACCACCCGGTGACCCCGCGCGGCGAGTCTCCGCGCCAGCGCGGCGAACCGGTCGGCCGGCCACCGCTTCCCGATGATCTTCGAGCCGGGGTGCAGCACGCTCGCCCCGGTCGGCACGCCGGTCGCCGGGGGCCGGCGCAGCGTCAGGTCGCGCCGGTCGGCGGGGATCCCGTACCAGGCCAGCAGCCGGCACCAGCGCTGCACCTCGTGCTCGGACTCGTCCCACGCCGGCCCGTCGACGAACCCGGCCGACGGGTTGGCGAAGCCGAGCAGCCGCCCGGGGTGGGCGGCGGCGAGCATCCGGTGCGACTGCGGGCCCCGCCCGTGCAGGTTCACCGCCAACCGCGGCGGCGGCCCGTCCCAGCCGATCCGGCCCAACCCCGGAGTGTCGAGCAGCCGGTCGACGTCGCCGACCAGCTCGACGAGGGGCGCCAGCCAGGTCGGCGCGGCGAGCACCAGCTCCCGGTCGGGATGGGCGGCCCGCAGCCCGCGCAGCGCCGGGACGGCGGTGGCCAGGTCGCCGACGCCGAGCGCGCGCAGCACGAGGATCACGGGTAGGACGACTCCTGCTCGGCGCAGACCACCATCTCCCGTACCGCGCAGCCGGGCGGCTGCGACAGCGCGAACATCACCGCCGCCGCGGTGTCGGCCGGGTCGTTGAGCACCGCGTCGGGCCCGGGGCGGTACTGCGCGTCGCGCTCGTCGAAGAAGGCGGTACGCATGCCGCCGGGAATGAGCAGGGTGACACCGACCGCGCCGGCGAGCTCGGCGGCGAGCGCCCGGGTGAAGCCGACCACCCCGAACTTCGCCGCGCAGTACGCGGTGGCGTCGCTGACCGCCTTGACGCCGAGCGTCGAGGCGACCGTGACGATGGTGCCCCGGGACGCCTCCAGATAGGGCAGCGCGGCTCTGATCACCGCCGCGGTGGCGAGCAGGTCCACGGCGACGATCCGCTCCCAGGTCTCGGCCGGCACGTCGGCCAGCCGCCCCGGCACGTCCCACCCGGCCGCGGTCACCACCGCGTCCAGACCGCCGGAGCGCTCGGCGAGCTGCCGGGTGGCCGCCTCGGCGGCCCGGGTGTCGGCGAGGTCGCACTCGACCCACGGCACCCCGTCACCGGGCGGCTGCCGGTCGATCACCAGCGGACGGCCGCCGGAACGGGCCACCGCCGCCACCACCGCCGCGCCCAACCCGCTCGACCCGCCGGTGACCAGGACGGTGGTGCCGGCCTCGGCCGCGGCGCCCGTCATCGCGACCGCTCCACGGTCGGCGCCGGCGCCGCCGTCGACCAGTCGACGTCGGCGGCCCGGGCGGCGGTGCAGCAGGCGCCGGCGAGCTGCCCGCCGGCACGGGCCGCGGCGATCATGTCGGTGGTGGAACGTCCGTCCAGGTACGGCACCACCACCGTGTGCCCGCCCCAGCGGCGCAGGATCTCCGCCTCGGGCAGGGCCGGGGTGTCGCCGGCGCCGGTGGCGTAGTCACCGCCCTTGACCCAGACGTCGGGGCGGAGCCAGGAGAGCGCCGCGTGCGGCGTCGGCTCGTCGAAGATCATGACCGCGTCCACGCAGCTCAGCGCCGCCAACAACCGGCTCCGGTCGCCCTGCGGGACCACCGGCCGGTCCGGCCCCTTCAACCCGGCCACGCTGGCGTCGGAGTTCAGGCAGACGATCAGGCAGTCGCCGAGCTTCCGGGCCGCCTGCAACGTCGCCACGTGCCCGGCGTGCAGCAGGTCGAAACAGCCCCCGGTGGCCACCACCGTGCCGCCGGCCGCGCGTACCTCGGCGAGCACCGCGGCCACCTCGGCGAGACCGATCCGCTCCCCGCCCGGACCGGCGACCGTGCCCGGCTCCGGACGCACCGGCGGCGGCAGCGCGGCGGCCACTCCCCCGGCCGCCACGTACGCGGAGGCCTCGGCGACCGCCTCCTGCACCGCCTCGGACACCAGCGCACCCCGGGCCAGGGCGAGGCCGGCGGCGACCGCGAACCGGTCGCCCGCACCGCACGTGTCCCCTTCGGCGTTGGAAGGTGCGGACACCACCAGCGGGGTCGAGTCGGTGTGGCAGAGCAGCGCGCCGTCCCCGCCGAGGGTCACCGCGACCGCGCCCGCCCGCCACCGCCGGCGCAGACCCTGCGCGCCCCGCGAGGCGGTGGCCAGCCGGGTCGCCCCGGGCAGCGCCGGAATCAACTCACGCGCCTCGGACTCGTTCGGCGTGGCCAGGTGCACGCCCGGCACCGCTGCCGGGCCGCGCGGGTGCGGGTCCCACACCACCGGCGCCCGCGTCGCGGCCAGCGCCGCGCGCAGCGCCGGCTGCCGGGCCACCCCGCGGCCGTAGTCGCTGACCAGGACGGCGGAGGCGTTCGCGATGACCCGCAGCACCGCCTCGGCCGGTTCGCCCGGCTCACCCGGAACGCCGCCCCGGTCATGGCGCAGCAGCACCCGGCCGCCGGCCCGCAACCGGATCTTCTCCGGCGTGGCCCCGGCCAGCGGCAGCGCGTACACCTGCACCCCGGCCGCGGTCAGCAACGCGCTCAACCGGGCCCCACCGGCGTCGTCGGCGAGCGCGGTCACCAGCACCACCTCGGCGCCCTGGCCGGCGGCGAAGACCGCGGCCAGGCCGGCGCCACCGGGCCGGTCCACGTACCCGGTCTCGTCCAGCACCGGCACCGGAGAGTCCGGACAGAGCCGGTTGACCACCCCCTCGACGTCCCGGTCGAGCAGGGTGTCACCGATCACCACGACGGGTCCCGTCACGCTTCCCCCTCATCCTCGCGCCTGCACCTGTTGCCCGGCTCCGCCGTCGAGCACCACCTCCACCCCGGCGCGCACGCTCCCCTCTCGGGCCGGCCCGTCGACGGGCGCGCCGGCCACCGCGGCCAGCGCGGCCGGCAGCGCCTCGTCGACGTACTCGCAGAGCACATGGCTGGAGACCAGGTGCAGCTCCTGCACCACCTGACTGTCCGGCGAGGCGATGGCGAGCGCCTCGTGGCACGCCTCGGCGAGCGGATTGGGGGCGGGGCCGGTGAAGGCCCAGCAGTCCAGCCCCGCCTCCCGGCCGGCCTGGGCGGCGGCGAGCAGGTTGCGACTGGCGCCGCTGGTCGACAGCAGCAGCAGGATGTCGCCGGCGCGCCCGTGGGCGCGTACCTGACGGGCGAAGACCTCGTCGTAGCCGTAGTCGTTGGCGATGGCGGTGACGGCCGAGCTCTCGGCGTGCAGGGCGATGGCGGACAGGGGCCGGCGGTCATCGCGGAGCTTGCCCACCAGCTCGGCGGTCAGGTGCTGCGCCTCGGCGGCGCTCCCGCCGTTGCCCGCCACCAGCAGTCGCCCACCACCGGCCAATCGCCGGGCCAGCGTCCCGCCCCAGCGGGCGAGCAGCCGTTCGCACTCCCGGTACGGCAGCAGGGCGGCGGCCAGGTTCGCGAGGTGGGCGTCGAGCAGCGAGGCCGGCATCACGCCACCACCCCGGTGGGCCGGTGCACGGCCGCCACCTCGTCGTAGACCCCCACCAGCCGCTCGGCGGTCGCCGCCCACGAGTAGCGCAGGCGCGCCCGCTCCTGCGCCGCCCGGGCGTACGAGAAGCGGCGGATCCGGTCGTCGAGCAGCCCCTGGATGGCGGTGCCCAGGGCACGCGGATCCCGGGCCGGAACCAGGTCACCGGTGACCCCCTCGACCACGGTGTCCTTGAGCCCGCCCACCGCCGTGCCGATCACCGGCACGCCGCAGGCCATCGCCTCCAGCGGGGTGAGCCCGAACGGCTCATACCAGGGGGCGGCGACCAGGATGTCCGCCGAGCGGTACCAGCGACCCATCTCCTCGCGGGGCACCGCGCCGACCAGGCGTACCCGGTCGGCCACCCCGCAGGTGCCGGCGAGGGCCCGCAGCCGGCGGGCGTACGGGTCGCTCTCCAGCAGCCCGACCGGTGGCCCGCCGACCACCACGCACTCGGCGTCGGGCACCAGCGCCATCGCCCGGACCACCGTCTGGAAGCCCTTGCGCTCCACCAGCCGGCCGACGGTCAGGATCCGGGCGCGGCCCGGTTCACGCTCGGCGGCGGGCCCGAGCGGGGCGAAGGTGCCCAGGTTCACCCCGGACGGGATCACCGTCATCCGGGACCGGGGCACCCCCATCCGGACCAGCTCCCCGACCTCGTCCTGGCACTGGGCGATCACCCGGTCCACCGAGCGGCCCAGCTCCCGCTCGTACGCGACCCGGCGGGCCGGACTGGTGTCCTGGACCCCCTGGTAGCGGCGCTTCACGGTGCCGAGCGCGTGGTACGTCTGCACCACCGGCACCCCGGTCTGCCGGCCCGCGGCGAGCGCGGCGAGCCCGCTCATCCAGAAGTGCGCGTGGATCACCTCGGGCACCCAGTCGCCGCCCCGCCACCGCTCCACCAGCCAGCGGCTGAACTCCTTCATGTGCGGCAGCAGCGCGTCCTTGGCCAGCGGCTCCGCCGGTCCGGCCGGTACGTGCACCACGTCGTACCCGTCGGGGGCGCGTACCGTGACCGGCAGGTCGACGGCGTCGCGCCGGGTGTAGACCCGTACGTCGTGCCCGGCGGCCACGAGCGCGGCGGAGAGCTCCGCGACATGCGTGTTCTGGCCACCGGCGTCCTCGCCACCGAGGATGGCGAGCGGGCTGGCGTGCTCCGAGATCATCGCGATGCGCATACTTCCTCCTCCAGCAGCCGGTCCCAGTCGGCGAGGAAACGGTCGAGGCCGTACCGGTCGCGGGCCGCGGCCCGGGCGACCGAGCCCGCCTGCCGCGCGAGCGCCGGTTCGGCCATGAACCGGCGGGTGGTGTCCAACAGGGTGTCGACGCGGGTGTCGAGGGCCCCGGCCCCCGGCGGTACGGCCATCACCGCCTCGGTGGTGGCGAGCGCGACGACCGGCATGCCGATCGACATCGCCTCGAGAAGGCTCAGCCCGAGCGAGGTCCACCGGCACAGGTGCAGGTACGCGCGCCGCCGCGCCAGCTCCTCGTGCATCCGGGACTGCGGCACGTCGTCGTGGCTGGTCACCCGCTCGGGCGGCAGGCCGAGCCGCTCGGCCAGCCCGGCCACCTTCATGCCGAAGACGTCCAGCGGGGCGATCTCGGCGAACCTCGGCAGCAGGTCGGTGCCGGTCACCCGCCAGCGGCGTACCGGCTCGTTGATCACGACGGCGAGCCTGTCGAGTTCGCCGGTGTACTCCACCGCCGGCGGCACGATGCCGTGGTCGATGACGGTGGTGCGGGTGTCCCCGGTGTCCCAGAAGAGCTGGTTGAACGCGGTGACGTGCGCGATGAGCAGGTCGTCCCGGTCGGCCATCGGGTGGCGGCTGTGCGGGACGTCGCCGTCCTTCGGGGTGTTGTGTTCGACGTAGACGGCGGGCACGTCACGGCCGGGACGGCGACCCAGCCACTCCTCGGCGAGGTCGAGCTCCTCGGGGCGTTGGAGGATGACCACGTCGACGTCGGCCCCGGCCAGTTCGTCGGGGCTGACCTCGATCGCCGTGTCCGGCCAGGGGTAGGTGCGGGCGCGGCCGAGGCCGTACGGGCCCCGGTCGGGGGTGGCCGGGACGAGATAGCGGTGCCTGCCGTGCACGAACGCGGTGGTCCAGGAGCCGTGCACGTGCCAGAGCAGGATGTTCATCAGCCGCTCCTGCCCGTGGCGGTCACCGCCGCGCCGGCCGGGTACGGTCCGCTTCTCGTGGTCCGGGCGGCGGCCGTCGCGGCCGGACCCGTGGTCGTGGTCCGGGTGCCGCCCGCGGGTACGCCGAGCAGGCGCAACGCCGCGACCACCTCGGCCGGTTCGATGGCGGCCAGGCAGGGGTGCCCGGGGACGGAGCAGCTGGCGGCGCGGGTGTCCCGGCAGGCGGCCGCCGCGTCGCCGAGGCGGACGGTGGGCACCCGGTACGGACCCCACTGGCCGAACGGGACGGTGGGGGCGAAGAGACTCACCACCGGCACTCCGCACGCCGCCGCCACGTGCGCCGGGCCGGTGTTGCCGACGACCACCGCGGCCGCGTCGGCGATCACCCCGGCCAGCTCGGCGAGGCCGGTGCGACCGCCCAGGTCCAGGCCGGTGGGGCCGGCCACCGCCGCGGTCAACTCCCGTTCCTGCGGCGTTCCGGTGACCACCAGCCGGTAGCCCGCGTCGGTGAGCGTCCGTCCGATCCGGACGGCCAGCTCGGGCGGGCAGGCCCGGCTGGGCACCGACGAGCCGGGGTGCAGCACGACGTAACCCGGTGGTCCGAGCCCGGCCGGTGGCCGTGGCACCGCATCGGCGCGCAGCCGGAGCACGGGCTGGTCGCCGGCGGGCAGGCCGTAGCCGGCCGCGGCGGCGAGGGAGAGGGCACGTTCGGCCTCGGGTACGCCGACCGGGACGCGGTGGCGCAGGTCGAGCAGGCTTCCGGGGTAGTCGTCGCTGATCGCGGCGATCCGCGGCACGCCGGCCACGCGCAGCAGCAGCGCCAGCGGTAGCGGCGACTGGTGGAACGAGGTGAAGAGGATTGCCTCGTCCGCGCCCACCGCCGCCAGGCGTGCGGTGAGGGTGTGCATGTCCCGCGGGTCCACCGGGCCCGGGGCGGGGTCGATCCAGGGCAGCCGGTGCTCGACTATCGCGTCGACGCCGGGCAGCAGCTCGGCGGCCGACCGCCCGCGCGGTCCGCAGAGCATCACCACGCGCTCCGCGCCGGCCGCGACGGCCCGGATGGCGGGCCCGGTGACCAGAACGTCCCCCGCCGAGTCCGCCCGCACCACAAGCACCGTCCCCCGCCGGCCCGCAGTCGCGGTACCCGTGGCGGCGGCCCGCCCCACCACCGTCGCCGGCTCCGACCGGCTGCCGCCCACGGCCGTGGGATCCCCGGTGAGCGCGACGGCGCCCGGTGCGCTGACGGAGATCGGCCAGGGCGGATCACCCGGCGCGACGGCGGCCTGCCGGCGCAGGATCTCGTCGACCGCCGCCGGCAGGTCGGGCGCGACCCACGGGGCGGCGGCGATCTCCTCGGGCCGGGTCACCGGCGTCGGCACCAGCACCCCCGCGGCGCCGGCCGCCAACGCCGCCGTCACGTCCCGGCCGATGTCCCCCACCATGACGCAGCGGTCCGGGACCGTGCCGAGGTCGCTCGCCGCGGCCCGGACCAGGCCCGGTGCCGGCTTGCGGCAGCCGCACGCCTCCTCGTCGTCGTGCGGGCACACGCGCCACGTGTCGAACGGCCCCAGCAACAGCTCGATCCGGGCGTGCACCGCTTCCATCTGGGCACGAGTGAAGAAACCTCGCGCGAGGCCCGACTGGTTCGTCACCACCCCGAGCCGCAGGCCGGCGGCGCGCAGCCGGTCCAGCGCGGCCCGCGCCCCCGCCACCGGTCGCACCTTCTCCGGATCACCGTTGTACGGAACGTCCTCGACCAGGGTGCCGTCGCGGTCCAGCAGTACGGCGTCGAACAGGGCCGGCCCGGACGCGACCCGGTCAGCACCGGCAAAAACCTGGGCTGACCTGCGCTGATCCAGCTCGACCTGGTCCTGTCGCACGGGCGGCGGGTTCCCTGCGCCCCGGGGAGTAAACGTCGGCCTCGACGCGGCGGCAGCACGCGCGTCCCACGGCCAACCCTCCGGCCACCCGCGCACGCCTTACCCGTCGCCCCGGAGAAGCTAACCCGTCGGGACCGTTAGCCACGGTCGGGGCGAGGGTATGAGCATCCAGTGGCGATTGTGGAGAAAGTTATCGACGCGCCCCCGCAGCAGGTCTTCACCGTGCTCGCCGACGGGTGGACGTACAGCGACTGGGTCGTCGGCACCACGCACGTGCGGGACGTGGACGAGGACTGGCCACAGGTCGGCAGCCAGTTGCACCACCGGGCCGGGCCGTGGCCGTTCTCGCTCCAGGACGCCTCGACGGTGCTGCTCTGCGAGCCGCCGCACCGGCTGGTCCTGCGGGCCGGGCTCTGGCCGGCCGGTGAGGCGATCGTGACCTTCACCCTCGAACCCGTGGGCGAGGGGGCGACCCGGGTACGGATCGGGGAGGAGTTCGCGGCGGGCCCGCTGCGCTGGGTCCGTAACAAGGTCAACGACCTGGTGCTGCACCTGCGCAACCGGGAGACCCTGGCCCGGCTCTCCGACATCGCGACCCGCCAGAAGGAGCGGCGATGACCCAGGCCGTGGTGGTGACCGGGGCGAGCGCGGGGGT
>NZ_SMKG01000236.1 GCF_004348525.1 Micromonospora sp. 15K316
GGGGTTCGCCGCGGGACGGGGGTTCGGTTTGCGGAGGACCCGTCGCCGCCGCGGCGCGGGCGGGTCGGCCGCACCGGTACGCCGGACGCCGCCGTCCCGGGCGGAGGTCTCCGACGTGGTGGCGGACCGGCTGTCGATCGGGTCGTCGAACCGTACCGCGGTTCGTCTCTCGGCCGGGGTGTCGCGGGCCGGGCCGGAGCTATTCGCCGGCCCGGCCGGAAGGGGGGTCTCGGGCTGCTCGGCGATCACCGGTGGCGGTGCCGACGCCATCGCCGCCCCCTGCCCCCAGATCTGCGAGCTGGCGGGCCACGGCGCGCCGATGTTCGCCACCTTCGCTCCCGGCGCGACGACCGAGGTGACGTGGGTGCCGACCCGGCGAACTGTCGTCACCGGAGGCAGCACCTGGTTCTCCTGGATCTGCCAGATCCGCGTGAGGTAACGGACCGCGATCAGTTCGGGCCGACTGTTCGGGAGATACCCCATGAGGGCCGGGCTGTCGGTACGCGAGGGTGCCCGCTCGACCGCCGACTCCCGGTAGTTGGTCGACGAGGGCGGTACCGCGGCACTACGCCGCGGCACCCCGAAGATCCGCACCGGCTCCGAGCCGGTGCCGGGGAAGGACGGGTACTCGTCGGGCAGGCCCAGCAGGTGCAGCATCTCGTGCAGCAACACGTCCTGCGCGAACTTCTCGGTGGCGGCCGGGTCGTCGCCGCCCGCCAGCAGGCTGACCGGCCAGTTGCTCGAGTCCGCGTTGGCGGTACCGGGCAACGACTTCGGCACGGTGACGACGTGGTGGGCCCAGTCCTCGGCGGTGAACACCACCTGGACGTGGAGCTGGTCGCCGCCGGGCAGGTTCAGCCGCTCGTTCAGCCGGCGGGCCGCCCGCTCCGCGTGCCGCTGCAACTTCGTCACGTCCGACCAGGACACCCCGCTCTGCGGCTTCAGGTGCAGGCGCAGCCGCAGGACGCGAACCGGAGTGGACGACAGCAGGGCGCCCGCCGGGTCGCGCTGCTCGACCAGGACGCGGGCCACGTCGTAGCGCACCGCCGAGCCGAACCAGCTCAGCACGCGGTCCCCGCGGATCGGGTCGGCGACGTCCCGCAGCTCGGTGTCGACCGTACGGAACGATTCGCGGGGCAGCGCCGTGACGAGCGCGTCCAGCCCGTCCACCGGCGAGGTGGCACGCCACCAGCCGTCCTCGCCGACCAGGACGTCACTCGTGTTCCAGGCGCTCAGCAGGTCCGGCGCCGGGCCGGCCGAGTCGTACATCGCCGGTGGCAGCCCGGGTGGCACGAACTTGATCACCACGGGCGGGGTGTGCGGGGTCGCGCCCAGCGCCGCCGTGTGCATGCCGGTGCCCACGACCCGCTCCACGATCCGGGTGACGGCCTCGCTCGTCGGCGGGGTGTGCCCGGCGCGACCGGCCGCCGCCGCGGCGGCGATCTCGGCGGCGTCCAACGGCGGATCACCGGCCTCCCGCTCGTCGTGGAGCCGGTTGACCGCCGCGATCGCCGCTCGCTCGGCGGTGTCGGCCGCCAGCGCCCGGTGGACCGCGTCGTGCAGCTCCACGACGAACGCCTGCCGGACCTCGTCGCGTGCGGCGCGGGCCGCGTCCTCGTTGCCGAGGCTCTCGTCGTACTGCCCCAACAGCTCGATCCGGGGTGGCCGGGCCGCGCTCCGGTCGGCCGCCACGGCCAGCGGCGCGACCTCGGCGGCGAGCTCCCGCGCCATCGCGCGGACGCTCTCCGCCCCGCCCGGCGGCGGCCACGGCAGCTCCAGTCGCCGGGCGCGAACGAGGTTGTCCCGCTGACCGGTGAGCGGGTGCGGCCCCGGCGGCACCGTCGCTTCCTTGTCGTACGCGAGCTTGACCCAGTCGGACTGCTTCGACCAACTCGCCGCCGGCGCGAGGGTGAACGAGACCCGGGTCCGCGGCACGGTGGTGTGACCGTTGCGCTGCGCCCAGCGCACGAGGCGCTGGTTCGCCTCCTGGTTGAGCACCGCCGTGAGCCACCGCCCGAGCGTTTCGAGCGTGGCGGGATCGCCGTGGGCGGCGATGGTCAGGTCGAAGGCGAGCCGCTCGTCGGCAGTCGGCCCGGCGGGCCAGAGCCGGTTCAGGGAGGCGTCGCTCGTGGCGACCGCGACTCGGGCGCGGAGCCAGTCCACCGTCTTCCGCGTGGGCGCCCCGTCCGACGGCAGGTCCGCCGCCGGGTCGTCCGGTGGCAACTCGTCCAGCCGGTCGAGGAGCGCCTTGCCGAACAGGGGTGCGGTCGCGTCGGTCGGCGCGACGATGCGCGCGAGCCCGGCCGTACGCAGGGTGTTGACGGAGGAGGCCGACCGGGACCCGAACGGTCGGATCCGCCGCGACAGGGCTGGACGCGACGTGGGCAGCTCGGTGAGCACGTCACCCGGCGCGAACGGTGCCGGCGTGCTGGGGAGCGGATGCGGCAGCGACCCCAGCGTCTCCCGCTCCCGGGCCTGCCGCTCGCGGTCGCCATCGACCGGCGGCTCCACCGTCCGGCGGGCCGCCGACTCGGCCGGCTGACCGGCCCGCGGGGTGCCGGCCGCCGGCGCCTCGTAGGCCGGCGGGTCGACGTAACCGGGTGGGGCCGGCGCCACCGGGTTCCGCCGGCCGGCGCCGGCGGTCTCCAGCCGCAGGTTCCCGTTGGCGTACCCGCGGACCCGCGGCCGGTCGGCCACGATCGCGGCCAGATCGACCAGCTGGTAGCTGCGCCGCTGACCGTCGGAGAACTCGACCGGCACGTCCCGTACGTAGCGGCCGGGCACCGCGATCCGGGTCTGGACGTACCCGTCGTCGGGGCGCAGGACGGCCAGCTCCCGACCGCGCAGCCAACCGTCGGCGGTCCGGGCGGTGGCCTGCCCGAGGGTCGCCGGCAGGGGCAGCCAGCGTGGCTGGTCGCTCACCGGCACCGGGGCGGCGTCGAAGGCCCGGCGGGCCGCGGCGGTCACCTCCGGCGCCACCGGACCGTCCGTCTGGGCGAGCGCGTGCACCGCCGCCTCGCCCGAGTAGGCGCGACCTCCCGGTCGCCGGCCACCGGTCAGGTCGGTGAGCAGCGTGGCCAGGCTCGACCGGCGGATCTGGGCGACGCCCCGCTGCTCGCGGTTGGTCCAGACCACCGCGCCGCCCTGCCGCGCGGCCCAGTGCTGACCGGTCTCACGCCCCTCGACCCTCCGCTGCTCGCGACGCGGGGAGACCACGATGGCGTGCTGCTCCAACGCCTGGTGGAACGGGGTCTGCGGCCAGGGGAGGTCGCCGGGCGGGTACGGCAGCACCACGATCGGCCGGTCCGCACCGTCGTCGGTCGGCGGGAGCATCGACCGCACGTACTGCTCGGCGGTGATCCACTCACCGTCCGCCGTCGACCGCAGCAGCGTTCCGGGCGGGTGGCCGTCGACCGTCTGGTCGTTGAGCAGCCCGGTCTCGACGCGGATCCGGCCGAGCGAGTCCGGCGGGATGCTGTCGAGCAGCAGACCCCGGACCGCGGCGTGCGCCTCCGTCGCCACCAGCCGTCCGTCGGCGTGCGCGTTCACCCAGAGGTCCAGCTCGTGCCGGACCGGCTGGCCCTCCGCGTCCGGCACGGTCAGGAACCTGGGGGCCAGCACCATCAGGTGCTGCTCCGGCTCGTCGCCGGCCCGGGGCAGGGTGACCGTCCCGCCGTGCAGCCCGTCGGGCAGGTGCACCTCGACGGTCCGCTCGCCCGGCCCCGGCACCGGTCGCAGCACCCCCAGCCGCAGCCAGTCGCGGACCCGGCCGAGCTGGTCGGCCGGGTGCACCGCGTCGCCGATCGGCACCCGTACGGTCGGGCCGAACGGCCCACGATCGGGCGCGGCCGGTGGGACCGTGGCCGAGTAGGTGGGCAGCACCGGGTACTCGCCGTCGTCCAGCCCCTGCTCCGCGGCGAGCCGCGCGGCCAGCGAGGCGTCGGCGTAGCCGTACCGGTTGGGCTCGCCCCGCAGCCGGGCGCGGACCTCGGCGTGCAGGTCGATCGGCGGCGGCGTGGTCGACCGGGCCATGGTCAGCGCCGTGGGCAGGTCCTCGTAGAGCGACCCGTGCAGGATCCACCGCGGCCCGGACCGCCATCCGACCCAATCCCACACCGACCGCGCGGCCGGCGCCGACACCAGGACCGCGGCCGGAACGGGCTCACCCCGGCGGCGCCGCTCGTCGATCACCGCCTGGATGTCCCGGGCGGCCGTCGCCGACCGGTTCAGGTCGGCGTCGTGGAGGTGGAGCAGGAGCACCTGGTCGGTGCTGCGGGGAATCAGGTCGTCGAGCAGCTCGGAGACCTCGACCAGGCCCGTCGGACCGGTCGTCGCGAGGTGCGGTGGGTCCATGTCGAGCGAGGGCAGTACGGCCGCCAGCACGGTCGCGCCCGGCGGCGCGGTGAGCCGTGCCGCCGCCGCCTCCAGGTCGGCCGCGGTGACCGCGCTCTCCGCCGGTGGCGGGAGCAGCCGGACGCCGTTGGCGAGCTGCCGGGTCCAGCTGGGCTTCGGGTGCAGCGGGTCGGTGGTCAGGGCGCTCTGCGGCGGGCCGGGGAAGTCGTCCGACGCGGCCGTGGACGCCGGGTCCTCGGGGGTCGAGCCGGCGCTCGCGGGCCGGAACTGACCCAGCTCGCCGTTCTCGTCGAGGACCAGCTGGACCGTGCCGCCGAACACCACCGGAAGCGGGTCCCGGCCCGACAACCGGTCGTCGAGGCGGAAGACGGTGAACGTGTTGCCCTGCCGTGGCTGCGTCTCGACCTGCACGAACCGGTGCTCGTCGAGCCGCTCGACCAGTACGACGTGCATCCGGTCGTTCGGGATCGACACCCAGACCGCCGTCACCCCGCCCGGGCGCAGGCCCGCCAGCCGCTCCAGGTCCGAGTCGCGGAACCGGCCGCCGAGCTGACCGGCGATCGTGTCGACGTCCCGCTGCCCGGTCTGGTCGTCCCGCTCGCGGTTACGGGCGCCCAGCGCGGTGAGCAGGCTCCGTACCCGGGGCGCGCAGTCGAGACTGGTCCCGTCCCACTCCGGCAGCGCCGCGACCGCGGCCCGCATCGGCGGCGACACCTCGGCGGAGGAACCGCCGGCCACCGGTCCGCTCTCCCGGGCCATGTGCGGGTAGCGGCTCGTCGACGGGTCGAGCAGTCCGCGTGCCGTCCCCGCCGCGCCGCCCGGGCTGGTGTCACCGCGTGGGCCGGTGCCGCCGGGGCCGGCCGCGCCGGGCGATGCCGTACGGCCGGCGCCGGTCCCGTCGGCGGTGGACCGCAGGGCGGACAGGAGGTCGCTGGCGTGCCGCTGCGCCTGCCGCAGGTGGTTCGCGACCTCGGCAGCGGGCGAACGGAGCTCCCGCAGGCTCTCCAGGAGGGCCGTGAGCTGGTCGGCGGCCATGCCGACCCGGTCGCGCCGCCGCGCCGACATCATGGCCAGGTTGCCGTCTCGCGCGGTGTGCACGCCGACCAGTACGGTCCCGGCGTCCTCCGGTGACAGCAGCGGTGGCCTTCCGTCCGAACCGTCCAGTCCGAGCAGCGCCTCGAGCGTGCGTACCGCGCTGAAGAGGCCGTCGAGCCGGTCACCCGACTCCGTGTCGCTCCACCACCGCGTCGCGTCCTGGACCGACTCCAGGTGCTCCCGCCGATCCCTGGACTCACCGAGCCCCATCGAACTCAGGTCGACCAGCAGCTGATCGGCGAACTCCCGTCGCACGAACCCGTCCGGCGAGGTCGGTGTCCCGCCGGGCCGGCCGGAAGCCGGCGATCCGGGCCAGCGAGGGGAGCGCGGCGTACGCGGGAGCAGCGGCGACGCCGGTGAGGGCGGCGCGATTCCCTCGGGGCGGCCGGAGCGGCGTGGCGTGTCCGGTGTGACCAGCGGGCCGTCGAGGAAGCTCGGCCGGCGCGGGGTGGTTCCGGAGCCCAACGCGGTCAGTGGCGTGTTGCCGGTCCGCCGCGGCGCGATCGTCACGGGTCGGGACAGCTCCGCGAGGCGCCAGCTGCCCGGCGGGTCCTGCCCGGGCACTTCGACCAGGCCCAGCCGCTGCTGCACGATCGGCGGCAGGCCGACGTTCGCCACCTCGACATCGCCGTCGTCGTGCTCCGGTGGCACCAGGGCCCGGTCGGTGACCGTCCGGACCTGACCGGCCAGCTCCGGCGTCTGGAGAATGTACTCGATCACCGCTTCCCAGGCGGCCTCCGGATCGGGGAGACCGTTCACCACCGGGGCCACCTCGGTCAGGTGCAGGTCGCCCTCCCGGTTGCGCAGACCACGGATGAGCGTGGCGGTGACCCGGGCCAGCACCTCCGGCACCTCGTGGGGCAGGTAGGACCGTCGGGCCTCGAACGGACGCCGGGACATCCAGCTGTTGGCCGTACCCATCCCGACCTGACGCAGGTGCGGCAGGTCAGGGAACGGCCGCCGGTGGCCGACGTCCTGGCTCAACCGCCCCAGGTTGTCCGGCCCGGTACGGCTCATCACCGAGTGCCGGCGCGGCCGGAACATCGAGTTGCGGACCCACGTCTCGGCCGCGGCACGCTCGTCGTCGTCGGGGACCGGCAGCAGCGCGCGCTGAGTCTTCTCGTAGTTCTGTTCGAGGCGCTCCAGGTAGCGTTGGAAGAAGGGGTGGCCGCGGGAGCCGAACATCGACGAGTTGCCCACGAGTCCCCGGTCCGGCTGGGCGTGGATGGCGTAGCCGTCCTCCTGGAAGAGGGTCGACACCTCCTCCAACCACACCGGTGCCCGCGTCCCGTCGTCGAAGTGGGCCATCGCCCTCGACAGGGTGTTGTCACCGTCGGTCTGCCACCCACCGAAGAGGGTCAGCAGCAGCACCTTGACGATGTCGGCCGCCGCCGCGTAGCCACGACCCTGCTGCTTGTTCAGCTCGGCCAGCAGGAACCGCTGGATCGGCAGGTCGACCTCGGCGTGGAAGACCTCGTGAATGTTGATCAGCCGAATGTTGTGTCGCTGCGCCCACACCAGCATGTCCCGTACGGCGTCGAGGCGGTCGTTCTCCGTCTCCTCGACGCTGCGGAACTCCGGCATCCGGGCGGCCGCGAGGAACTCGGCCCGGGTGACGTCGGTGAAGAGGTTGGTCCGGAACCCCGCCCGGCCGGTCCGGCGGGCGAAGGCCTCGATGTTGCGCCGGAAGTCGTCAGTCGTCGCGGTTCCGGTCAACGGGCCGCCGAACCAGATGGCGTGCACCATCAGGGGCAGCTCGATGACGTCCGGCAGCAGCCGCAGGTGCTCGGGCAGGCGCGAGGTGTCCGGCGCCCACCGCCGCCGGTCCGGCGTGCCGTCCTCCGGGTTCGGTGTTCGCACGTCCTGCCAGATCGTCTCGGGGAACGCTTGCAGGTCCTCGGGTCGCACCTGGTAGCCCTGCACCCGGTCGGGGTGGGCCATGTCGAGGAAGTCGAAGAACGCGTAGAGCTGGTCGGTGTACAGCTGGTCGTAGGAGAAGCCGTCGGCCAGGAAGTCCGGCATCGGCGCCGGTTCCAGCAGGCCGAGCAGGTCCGGCCCGAGCACCGCGTCGGCGGGGTGCGGCGTGACCGACGGTTGTTCCCAGGCGTACAACTCGTTCAGGAGAGCCGCTGCCGGCCCGTCCACCGGTGGCAGCATGCTTCCGTTGCGTGCCGGGACCGGCGGCACGACCAGCGGCGGCAACGTCGGGCGCAGCGACCCGGACGTGCCACGCCGCGTCCCCGGTCCCGAGCCGGAGCCGCCGGGGACCGGACCGGACGACGCGCGGCCGTCGCCACCGCTGTCACGGCGCTGCCCGTCGTCGCCGTTCTCGCCGTCGCCGAGCGTGCCGGCCGTGCCGCCCAACTCGGCCGGGTCGACAGTCGCCGCGCCCGCCGGCCGGGGGACGTCCCCGCTGAGCGGAAGGAAGAGCAGCTCACCGACGTACGCGGGCATCCGGGCCAGCCCGCCGTGCTGCCCGTCGAGGAACACCACACCGTGCTCGTCCCGCAGCACGTTGAAGGCGTGCGACGTGCCGCCCAGACCGGCCGCCGTCACCGGATCGCGGACCAGCAGCACACCCCGCGTTCCGGGCGGCGCGGCCGCCATCGCCGTCCGGACCGCCTCGACGTCCGTCCGGTACACCGGCGGCGCGGCGTCGTCCGCCAGCCTCAACAGCTGCCGCTGGTAGTTCAGCAGGTGCTCCTCCGGCAGGGCGAGTTCCGGCGGCGCCTGCCAGCTCGAGTCCCGGCCCTCGGCGGCGTTCATGTCCGAGACGATCACGGTCAGCACGCAGTTCGTGTCCGACCCGCTCGGGTTGACCAGCGCCAGCCAGGGGTACGCCGCCCGCGCCGCCGCGTCGTCGGCGAAGCGGGACGGGATGACCCGCACCGACCCGCCGGCCGCGCCCCGGCCACCGCCCGGCCCGGGCGCCGCGCCGCGGCCGGCCCGACCCGGGCGCGAGTCCGCAGTGCTCTCCGGGCCGCTGTCGGGATCGCCGAGGTCGATGAGGGCGGGCTCGGGTACGACCTCGTCGATGCGCCGCACGAGATCGCCCACGAGCGTGTCCAGCTCCGGAAGTCCGGTCCGCAGCTCGGGATCGGTCGACGCGGCTGTCTGCAGGATCTGGGCGAGGGAGTCCAGTTGCTGCCGGACCTCGGGCAGCCGCTCCCGCCACGCCGGGTCCACCGGCTCGGCGGCGAGGTGGTCGAGGCTCGCGCTGATCGCGTCGTGGGGCCCGTCGACGGCGCGCCGGTGCGCGAAGGGCAGCCGGAACGGGTTGTTCAGCGCCTTGAGCAGCGTACGCAGGTCGTTCGCGAGCGCCGCAGGCCGCTCCCGATCCGGTTGACCGGCCTCGGGCGTCGACGGCGAAGCGTCCCGGAGGGCGTCGGGTGCCGGCGGGAGGGGTGGGC
>NZ_SMKG01000237.1 GCF_004348525.1 Micromonospora sp. 15K316
GGCGGCCGCCTCGTCGGCAAAGTCATGAAATTCGCCCTCAAAGGCACCATCAAAGACGGCATCAAAACCGGCACCAAACAACTCACCAACATCAAACCCCCACCCACCACCGGCACCAAAAGCCTCGACGCAGACGGGGCGGCGGGCGGCGGTTTCCACGCACTGGGCCCGGGCAAGGTCATCAAGGGCAAGCTCGACGCGACCGGCGAGAAGTTCAAGGCCCTGCGCAACAACGCCGCCATCAAGTACGCGAAGGTCCGGGGGAAATTCGACAAGAACACGATCGTGGGCTGGGACGACAAGAACAATCTCGTCGTCTCCAGCACCAAGAACGTGAAGTCGGAGGAGATGTTCGACAGTCGCGGCAACCAGGTCGGCGTGCTCTTCCGGACCAGGGACACCGACTTCAACTTCCACAAGTTCGCCGCGGCGGACGTCAACATGGCCGTTCCCAACGGCAAGACCTTCCCCCAGTCCGCGATGTTCCGGAGCGTGCCGGACGGGCGCGACATGAAGTTCCAGTTCGACGCGACGAAGGAGCGGCTCGAATCGGCGCCGTGGAACGGATCCAAGGGTGGCCCGAGCTTCGTCGTCGCGCACGGAACCCCGCAGGGCGCGTTCGTATCGCTGAAGAACGGCAAGGTGATCCAGCTGCCCGGTGGTCAGTTCGCCAAGGTCCTGAACGCCAACCAGGACTTCAGGAGTCTGACGCAGGCGAATCCGCAGGGGCCTATCACGCTGCTCTCCTGCAACTTCGGTAAGACGTCGGGCACCGGCGGGCGGGCGTTCGCCGACGCCATGAAGGACTTCGGCGACAACCGGCAGATCTTCGCGGCGACCGATTCGGTGTTCGTCGGCGCCCACCCCCATCCCACGGCGCCCGGCCACACCGTCGGTCAGATCGGGGTCGAGAACATGGGCAAGTTCGTCGAATTGAAGAGCAGTAAGGGAGCAGGCAAGTGAGCGAGCAGGACGACACCGGTTACGACCGCAACTGGATGCTGCTGCTGGACAGCGACTGGTCGCCGCCACCGGAGGCCGACAGGGCGGTGCCGCCGGTGGAGACGATCGTCGGTGGCTGGCTCGTCGAGGACGACGGAACGGTAGGCCCGTTCGAGCCCAACCCGCTCTACCTCCCCAGCGGCGAGGACGCGCCGACCGGCCCGGTCGACGCGGCGGCGAAGCTGGTCGTGGCGGGGCGGGCCGAGCCGAGCCTGGTGCTGCTCGCGATGCGGGACAGCCTGATCGAGGTCGCGATCGACGACGACGATCGGGTCATCGTGGCGCCCGCCCCCGACGGGGCGCCGTGCGTGCTGATCGCCACCGGTGCGGCGGACCAGGTGCGGGTACGCGCACCGGGCTGGCGGCAGGTCAGCAGCACCGAGCTGGTGGAGCTGCTGCCCGAGGGCGTCGACGTGCTGCTCAACCCGGGCGGCGCCGCCTCGATGCGACTCTTCGCCGGCGCGCTGCGCGAGGCCGTCACCGGTACCGAATGACCCGCTGATCCGGCGATGAACACCGAGGTCCGGCGGCTCGCCGCCGGACCTCCTCGTACCGCCCCGCTCGGCGTCGCCGGTGGCACGGCCGCCGTCGGCGGGCCCGGTGCCGCAACCGGGCGAGGCCGTGCTGAACCCGTTCGGCCCCGAGTACGTGTTCGGATCGGCCGACGTCCGCGCGTCCGGCTCACCCGTACGAGTCACGACATCCGCTGTGAGTGAGGTATTCATGCGCAGGCTGCTCCGTTCCACCCCGTCCCGTCCGCCGCGGGCGATGGGGGGCCGGTTGCTCGCCGTCGCCGCCGCGCTGGTGCTCGTGCTGCTCCCGCTGACCGCGGGCACGGCGAGCGCCGTGGAGCCCTCGGTGCCGTACTGGGTGGTGCCGGGGCAACCCGGCACGGAGAGCGACCTGACCCTGCCCGGGGTCGCCGACCGTGTGCTCGGGGACAGCCGGCGCTGGCCGGAGATCTTCGAGCTCAACCAGGGGCGCACGCAGCCGGACGGTCTCGTGCTGACCGAACCGACGCAGTCGATCCGTGCCGGCTGGGTCTTCGTCCTTCCCGAGGGAGCGGCCTCCGGCGAGATCCGGATCGGCGCCCCACCGACGGCTGCGCCGAGCACCGGCGAGCAGGGCGCGGGCCAGCAGCCACCCGCCGACCGGCCCCAGCCGACCGGACCGGTGGCGCTACCGCCGGCCGCCCCGGTGGACGGTGGCGAGACGTTGATCCTCGGCCTCCGTCCGATCACCGCGGCGCTGCTCGGCGTGGGAACGCTGCTGGTGCTGGCTGTCGTCGTACTGGTGCCGATGCTCGTGGGACGGCGTCGCCGCACCGCCGAGTCCACGCGCCCGGCGGCGGCGGGCTCCCGGGCGATGCTAGACCGCGCGTTGTGGCAGCTCACCACGCAGGCCGGCCAGGCCCAGGTGTACGCGGCGCTGGTCGGCCCGGACCGGGTCTCGCTGCGACTGGCACCGGCGCTGCCGGACGCCCCGCCGCCATGGCAGGCGCGGCAGCAGGGTGCGATCTGGGAGGCGCCGAGCTGGCAGCTCGACCAGAGCCCTGACGACAGCGCGGGGCTGCCGCTGCTCGCCACCGTCGGCACGGTCGGGGGCGAGCTGGCCGTGGTCAATCTGGGGCGCGCACCCGGCATCGTCGCGCTCACCGGGGATCCCGCGGCCGCGCTGCGCGTGGCGGGCGCCTTCCTCGACGAGATCGGCCGGCATCCCACGGCGGCCTCCGTGGCGATCAGCGTGGTCGGCCCGCTGCCCTCCCCGGGGCCGGCTCCGGAGCGGGTCCGGGTCGTCGCCGACGCCGGGCAGCTCCTGATGCGAACCGGCGACGGCAGCGAGACGTTGCGCGACCACCTGGTGGTGGTGACCGCCCCGATCCCGCCGACCGAGCTGGAGCGCCTCGGCGCGCTGGCCGCGACCTCGGAGGGCACTGCCGCGGTACTGGTCGTCGGTGACGCGCCGAACGCCGCCTGGCGGTTCGCGGCCGACGCCGACGGGTCTCTGGACGTCGGCGTGCTCGGGCTCCACCTGGACCGCCCCACGCCCCGCGGTCGGCTCGTTCCCGGTCTCCGCGGTTGACCGGCCCGCTCCTGTCCGAACCTGTCGATCGATTGGTGTGGCGATGAAGGCTCTCATTCCCCGTACGCTGCTCGGCTCCGTGACGCTGGCCGTGGCGCTGTTCGCGACCGGGTGCACCAGCACGGTGACCGACCCGGTCGCCCTGCCCCAGCCGGACTCCGGCAACACGCGGCCGGACACCGGTGCCGCGCAGCAACCGACCGGCGGCACCCCGCAGAACGACCTGGGGCAGCGCAGCCGCGACGGCGGTTACTGGCCGGCGTCGGTCCAGCTCGGCGAGAACCCGGAACTCGGTCCCGTGGTGCTCGACGGGCAGGGCTTCACCCTCTACCGGTTCGACGAGGACGAGTCCTCGCCGTCCCGCTCGAACTGCACCGGCGGCTGTCTCCAGCAGTGGCTGCCGGTACTGGCCAACGAGAAAATCAAGTTCGAGAACCTCGATCCGGCCGTGCTCGGCGTGACGGCCCGGTCGGACGGCACGCAGCAGGTGACGGTGGGCGGCTGGCCGGTCTACCGCTACGCGGAGGACAGGGTGCCCGGACGGATCTCCGGGCAGGGTGCCGACGGCCGCTGGTTCGTGGTGGGCCCGGACGGCGACAAGGCCGCCGCACCGGCCGGGCAATAGTTGACGGCGCAACAACGTGAGCAGAAATACACAATCGCCCGCGATCTCCGGTAAACGGGAACGCAGCAGGCATCCTGGTGGCCTGTGGGCACCGGTGGGGACCGGCGTCGTGAGGCCAATAAAGGGTGGTACGTATGGCGGGGTTAAGGCCCGTTCGTCAGCAGGCGGTAGCAGACGAGGCCTTGGTCCGATCCCTCTACGAGGAGCACGGCCGCGCGATGCTCGCTTATGCGACGCAACTGACCCGCGACCGCGCAGCCGCGGAGGATGTCGTCCAGGAAGCCCTCGTACGGGCCTGGCGTCACCCGGACAGTCTGGTCAACGGCAAGGGCTCGGTACGGGGGTGGCTGCTTACCGTGGTACGCAACATCGTCACTGACACGGTGCGCGCCCGGAAGGCGCGACCGGCCGAGGTTCCGGAGAGCCCGACGGACGTCGCGATCGAGCGCGACCACGCCGATCACGTGGTCAATTCGATGGTCGTGACGGACGCCCTCAGCCAGCTCTCTCGCGAGCACCGTGAGGTGCTTGAACAGGTTTACCTACTCGGGAGTACAGTCGCGGAAGCCGCGAAGGCGCTGGGTATCCCGCCGGGCACGGTCAAGTCACGCTCCTACTACGCACTCCGGGCGCTGCGCGACATCGCGGGACGCCCAGTCGGGGTGGAACGGTCTGCCTCATGAAATCCGACAGCTCGATGCCGGCCAGTGACCACGTGGACATCGGCGGCTATCTGATGGGCGCGCTCGACGAGGAGCAGGTCCGGCAGGTAGAGGAACACCTGGCGGGCTGCGCGGAGTGCCGGACAGAGGTGGAGTCGCTCCAGGAATGGACGATGGCGCTCCAGGCGGTGCCGGACGCGATGCTGCTCGACGGCCCGCCGGAGGGCGGGGACCTGCTGTTGCAGCGCACCCTGCGGCAGGTCCGGAGCGAGTCGTCCGGCCGGAGTCGGCGCCGGGGCGTGATGCTGAGCGCCGCCGCGGCCGTGGTGGTCGCCGCCGCCGTCTCGGGCGGCGTCGCCCTCGGCCGCACGACCGCGGACGCCCCGAACATCGAGGCCCAGCCCGGACCGTCCGCGTCGGTGACCGCCCCCGGCCCGGGGGTCCGGAACGGCAGCGCGTCCGATCCGCAGACCGGCGCCCGGCTGACCGTGGCCATGACCGAGGCACCGGGTTGGGTGCGGATCAACGCCGCGATCACCGGGATTCCCCAGGGGGAGCGCTGCCGGCTCCTGGTGGTCGGCAAGGACGGCAGCACCGTGCTGGCCGGCAGCTGGCTGGTCTCCGAGAAGGGCCAGGCCGACGGCACCACACTCGACGGCAGCGCCCTGATCGACCCGGAACAGGTCGACAGCATCCGGGTGGAGACGACCGACGGCAAGCAGTACGCCAGCGTGAAGCTCTGACCCGACGGGCCCGCCCCGGCCGACGGTTCGGCCGGGGCGGGCCCGTTCGGTTCTCGTGACGGCCCCGGAGGCCGTCCTACCGGTACTTCTCCAGGCACGGCGCGATCGCCCCCGCGGCGAAACCGTCGCGGAACGCCTCGACCCGGGCGAACCCGGAGGGGATGCCGGCGCCGTTGGCGTCCGCGGCGATCAGGCTCCGGGGAGCGAGCATCTCGGCCACCGCCTCGTCCAGGTCGCCCGGGGAGAGTTGCAGGACCGCGCCCCGCCCCACCACGATCGTCGCCGCCCAGACGCCGGTCAGGCAGGCCGTACGTTGCGCCGTGGCCAGCCCGGTGAGCGGATAGCCCTCCGCCTGCTGCCTCGCCAGCGCGTACCGGGAGGCGACCTCGGCGAAGGCGGCGAAGTCGCCCAGGCCACCCTGCCCCTGATCCGGCGCGGTACCGAGGCGCCCCAGCTCGGCCAGGTCCAGCCCGACAGTGTTGGTCGCCGGGCAGTACGAGGCGGGCGTGGTCACGGTCGCCCCGGGGCACGGCGCCCCGGACGGGCTGATCGCCGGCCACCCGGCCCCCGGACGGTCGAAGGCGTCCCGCAGCGTCTCCTGGAGGGCGAGCAGCGAGTCCCGGTCGTCGACCCGCAGGTTCCCGGCCGTCTCGTCGGTCGGCGACGCCTGGCCGCTGGCCGGCTGGGTGATCCGCCTCCGCACCTCGGCCTCGTCGATGCGGGCGCACCGCTCGGGTCCGTCACCGAAACCGAACTGGAACGCCGAGACCCGGTCGAAAGCGTTGCCGTGCGCCCCCTCGGCGTCGAAGCCCGTGCCGGCGCCGTCGCGGATGAAGAAGAGCGTGGCGAGGATCTGGTTGAGGCCGGGCCCGGTGGAGAGCCGGAAGTGCGGGGCCTCACCCTCGGCCACCCACCGGAAGAAGTTCCCCGCGTAGCAGTCGGCCTGCTGCTCCTTGACGATGGAGCTGGTCCGCCCGCCGGCCGAGCCGAGCCGGAACTGCACGGCGTGCCCCAGCTCGTGGGCGAGCACGGCCACCACCGCCATCGGCCCGAACGAGTCGTCGAGGGTGGGGAGCAGTTGCCCGCGGTCCCAGGCGACCGAGTCGTCGAGCGGACAGTAGAAGGCGTTCACCGCGCCGGCCGTGCTGCTGTTGCAGACCGTGACGTCCGGGCCCGTGGAGTCGTACGAGATGAGCCGGCTCACGGGTTCGAAGCTGCGGTCGAAGGCGGCGGGCAGCTCCTCCGACCAGTACTTCTGCAGGTCGTCGACGGCGTTGCGGGCGAGCCGGTCCAGTTCGCCGCCGTCGCCACCCTCCGCGGCCAGGCGACTGTCGGGCACCCCGGGCCGGGGGCCGCTCTCACCTGTGGTGATCTCCAGACCGGCGACCTTGGTGGCGCTCCACCGCTCGGCGCCGCCGGTACCGTCCACGGCCCGGGTGCAGCCGGCGAGCAGGGCCGCCATCCCGAGGGCCACCCCGCCGAGCGCGAACGCCCGCCCTCTGCTCACCGCCCGTACGTTGCGAAACGTCATCTTCCAGCACCTTCTTGACGTCGCGGCACCGTGGTGGCGCCGCTGTGGGGGAGGCCGGCCGGGAGCCCGTCGGGAGGCCGCCGGCGCGGCGCGGGTACGAAAACGGGTGTGCCGGTCCGGCGAAGAGCCGGACCGGCACACCCGCTGTGTGGGTCGGACGATCAGCTGAAGCGGACCGAGGCGACGGCGTCGTCGAAACCGATGGTGGCCAGGTCGCTGACGTCGCCGTTGATGACCTGCGACTTGCCGGTGCAGTTCGGGCCCGTCCAGATCTTCAACGAGCCGGGGGCCGCGACGGAGGAGGCGACGCCGGGACGCGCCAGGTTCTGGCACTCGTTCTGGCCGGCGACCCCCTGCGAGGCGCCGTTGTCGCTGAAGTTGGCGTCGTCGAAGAAGACCGCGCTGGTGGCGGGCGGAGCGGCCGCGCCGCCGTTGTCCGGAGTGGCCTGACCACCGTTGTCGACACCGGCCTTGCCGCCGGTCGGGGTCACGCCGAACCAGGTGCCGCCGACGCCCTGACCGAGGGTGTCACCGCGCTTGGCGTCCTTGGCGAACCGGTACACCGGCCAGCCGTTGATGGTGACCTGCCGGCTGCCGTCGGCGCGCCGGATCGTACCGATGGCCGACTTCTTGATCCCGGCGATGAAGATCTTGCCGCCCGGCGAGACCGTCACCGGCGGCCAGGTCTGCGCGCACTCGCCCTCGCAGTTCGAGGCCGGCGGGTTGTTGCTGTCCTTGTCGAAGCGGTAGAGGGTCAGCCCCGAACCGTTGACCACGACCGGGTCGAGGTCGCCCGCCTTGCTCGCGGTGAGCTGGACCCACTTCTGCGCGTTCCGCAGGGTCTCTCCGGTCGCGACGCCGCCGTTCGGCACGGCCCAGTCGCCCATGCCCGGCGCGGAGTTGTTGGACTTCGCGGTGCCCGGAAGCAGCGAGAGGTCACCGGCGCTCGCGCCGTCCGCGGGCGGGGCGGCCTGGCCGCTGGCCGGCGCGGAGGCCTGCGCCGGTGCCGGCGCCTCGGGGGTCGAGCTGCACGCGGTCAGCGCCGCCAGGCCGGCCGCCAGCACGGCGACGAGGGGCACAAGGTGCTTGCGCATCATGTGGAATCTCCAGGTTCTAGCCGGCTCCAGTACGTTCCGGAGGCCGTTCGGCATCCACACGGAGCCCACCCGGAAACGGTTCAGCCCACTTCCTTCCGATCACCCGCGTCTCTCCACATGACAAGATCGGCCATGCCCGTGACCAACCCCTGGCTGGCCGGACCGGCGCCCGCGCGACGGCTCGACCGGCAACGCCTCGAGGAGCGGATCCTCAGCCTGTTCTCGACGCAGAACATGTGCGTCATCGCCACGACGGGCCCGGACGGCCCGCTGGCGACTCCCGTGCGCTACTTCCACCTCGACTTCGCGCTGATGTTCACCGCCGCCGCCGCGTCCCCCAAGATGCGGAATCTCGCCGCGGACCCGCGGATCTCGATCGGCGTCTTCGCGCCACTGGTCGGCCAGGCCAGCAGCCGGGGAGCACAGGTCTTCGGCCATGCCCGGGTGCTCAGGGTCGAGGACCCCGAGCGGGCGCACTACTGGCCGGCCGTGCGCTGGCAGTCCGATCACGTCGAGCGTTCCCGGCCCCTCGACGAACCGCCGGCCGACCCGCTCGTGGTGGTCGAGGCGGAGCGGATCGTCTACACCGAACACTGGCTGCGCCGGGACGGGTACGCCCCACGCCAGTTCTGGCGGCGCAAGCCGCGCTGACGGCCGACTGGGTGCCGGCGGCGCGGGTTGGCCGGCGACCGGTCGGGTACCACGTCGGCATGACGGATCGACCTCGGCTGGTCCTGACCACCACGGTGCTGGACTCGCCCGATGCCCGAAGCCTCGCCGCGTTCTACGAGCGCCTGCTCGGCTGGTCGCGGGACGAGGACGAGCCGGAGTGGGTGACGCTGCGAGCGCCCGAGGGCGGGGCCGGGCTGGCCTTCCAGAGTGAGCCGGCGTACGTCCGGCCGGTCTGGCCGGCCGGTCCCGGCCAGCCGCAGATGATGGCGCACCTCGACATCAGGGTCGATGACCTCGAAGCGGCCTCGGCCCACGCGGTCGCCGCGGGCGCCACCGTGGCGGAGTTCCAACCGCAGGCCCGCGTACGGGTCCACCTCGACCCCGCCGGTCACCCCTTCTGCCTGTTCCTCTGACC
>NZ_SMKG01000238.1 GCF_004348525.1 Micromonospora sp. 15K316
CCCCGACATCATGTTCCCCGCCCCCCGCGACCGCACCGGCACCGCGATCGCGAAAGCCATCTGCCGGGACTGCCCCGTCAAGCGGCGGTGCCAGGACTGGGCCGACGACGCCGACGAACGGCACGGCATCTGGGGTGGCCTCACCCCCACCGAACGAGGCCGGCCCACCAACCGGCCCCGCGTCGTGCTGCCCGCCCGCACCTGCGCCCGCTGCGGCGACCAGTTCCGCTCAGGCCGCTCGAACCAGTCCCGCTGCTACGCCTGCCTCGGCAAATACCCCACCCTGCCGCCGCGGGACATCCTCCAAAACGCGGACAAGATTGCCGACCTGAAACGGCGGAAGATCGCCGACGAGACGATCGCCATCATGAACGGCTGGAAGGCGGAGCAGGTCACCGCCGCCCGCCGGCTGCTCGGCATCGACTCCCGCGGCAACACCCGCCCCACCGACGGCGGTGTGGTCAACGTCCGCTACCGGCGCCGCTCCAAGTCGACGGAGGTGTGACCACCCGCCGTCTCGACCCGCCCGCACGACAACCCAGCTGTGACCACGGGCCGGATTTGAGGACAACAGCAGCGCGACCGGGCCGCACCCCGGCCAGCCGTCGCTAAGGTCGAAGAACGCCGCTGGTTTTGGGCCGGGCACTCCCATGCACCACAGGAGCTGCCCGGCATGTCCTCCACCCGCGCCACGGCCGACCAGCCCACCGGCCAGGCCAACTACCAGCGCACCGGCGTGTACCCGCTCGCCGACCTCACCCTGTTCCCCGGCAACGCCCGCCGCGGCGACCCGGAGCTGATCCTCACCAGCCTGCGCCGCAACGGCCAGTACCGGGCGCTTGTCGTCCGCGACGAAGGCGACGGCCAACTGACCATCCTCGCCGGCAACCACACCGCCCAGGCCCTGGAACGCCATGGCCCCGGCCCCTGCGACTACCGGCCGACCGTCCGCGGCGTCAACCGTCCGTGCGGGGTGTGCCGCAACGAGCCGTGGGAGCTGTCCGCCCGCGCCGAGGTCATCGTCTGCGACGACGACACCGCCCGCCGTATCAACCTGGTCGACAACCGGGCCGCCGACCAGGGCGCCTACGACAACGACGCCCTCACCGAGCTGCTGTCGTACCTCGACGGCGACTACGAAGGCTCCGGCTACGCGGAGGCCGACGTCGAGGACCTGCTGCGTCTGGTCGAACCCCCGGATCTGGACAAGCTGGCCGACGAGATCGGTGAGCCCGACGACACCGACGGCTGGCCGGTCATCCGCTTCCCGGTGCCGCCGCACGTGGCCGCGGCGTGGCGCAGTCACCTCGACACGCACGGCGGGCAGGAGGTGGCCGCGTTCGCCGCCCTGCTCGACGTCGACCCCGAGACGCCGGCCGAACAGCCGTGGGATCCGGACCTGCAAGCCGAGGCCGAGCCGCAGTGACCCAGGTAGCAGTCACCTACCCGGTGGACGCGCTGGTGTCCTACCACTACTACCGGGACGACAAGGACATGGGGAAGCTCGCCGCCACCGGCCGGCTACGCCTCATCGGTGACTCGGGTGCGTTCTCCGCCCACACGCAGGGCACCCCGATCAACTTGCGGGAGTACGCCACCTGGTGCGAGCGGTGGAAAGACCACCTGTTCTGGCGGGCGTCCCTCGACGTCATCGGCGACCCGGCCGCCACGCTCGACAACTGGCGTACCCTCCGCGACCGGCACGGCCTCGCCACCGTCCCCACCATCCACCTCGGCACTGACCCCCGCTGGCTGGACGTGTACGTCCGCGAAGGCGTCGACTTCCTCGGCCTCGGCGGGCTCGTCGGGAAACCCCAGCCGACGGTGCTGCGCTGGACGGTGCACATGCTGCGGTACGCGCGGCAGCATCACCCGCAGGTCCGGTTCCACGCCTGGGGGCAGGCGGGCCGGAAGTTCCTCGACGCGGTACCGGTGTACTCGGCCGACTCGTCGGGTGTGCTCGGGGCCGCCTACCGGTACGCCCGGCTGCGCCTTTTCGACCCCGGCACCACCCGCGATCATGCGGTGGCGCTCGACGGCGGACAGGACGTGCTGAAACTCGGGGGCGTTCTGCGCCGCTGGTACGGCGTCGACCCCAACGACATCCGCACCT
The DNA here is from genome assembly GCF_004348525.1 of Micromonospora sp. 15K316. Classification (GTDB taxonomy): domain Bacteria; phylum Actinomycetota; class Actinomycetes; order Mycobacteriales; family Micromonosporaceae; genus Micromonospora. The sequence goes on from NZ_SMKG01000238.1 coordinate 2,114, forward strand.
CCCACCCCGGCAACCGCACCACGCTGATCCAGCTCGCCGCGGCGAGCGTGCAGCAGTACGCCGCCTGGTTGCAGCGCCGACACCGGGTGTCCCCGCCCACCTGGGGCATCAACCCCAACACCCCACCGGACACCGGTGCCCGGGTGCACCTCGTGTCCTCTCGCGCCGGGGGACTGACCGACGACCTCGAAACCGTGGTCACCGGGGAAACCCGCCGCACCGCAGGCCCCCCAACCGGCCCCCGCGTCCACCTCGTAGACGGCACCCCGCGCAACCTCACCGCGGCCGTGAACGACGGCCAGTAAGGAACCCACCATGACCCACACCATCGCCCTGCTCTCCGGCGGCCTCGACTCCACCGTCCTCGTCGCCCACCTACTCGACCAGGGCCACACCGTCGACGCCATCTCCGTCGACTACGGGCAACGCCACGCCCGCGAACTCGACGCCGCCACCGCCATCGCCGACCACTACCGCATCCGCCACCAGCTCGTAGACCTCACCGCCGTCGGCCGGCTCCTCACCGGCTCCGCGCTCACCGACCCCACCGTGGCGGTCCCACACGGCCACTACGCCGACGAGTCGATGCGCGCCACCGTCGTCCCCAACCGCAACGCCATCCTCCTGATGGTCGCCGTCGGCGTCGCAGCCACCCGCAACGCCACCGCCGTCGCCACCGCCGTCCACGCAGGCGACCACCCCATCTACCCCGACTGCCGGCCCGAGTTCATCACCGCCGCCGACCGATGTGCCCGCGCCGCCACCGCTGGCTACGGCGACGTCACCGTCACCGCCCCGTTCGTCGCCATGTCCAAGACCGGCATCGCCGCGCTCGGCGGTCGGCTCGGCGCACCCCTGCACCTGTCGTGGTCCTGCTACGAAGGCGGCGCCCAACACTGCGGGCAGTGCGGCACCTGCGTCGAGCGGCGAGAGTCGTTCACCGACGCCGGCCTCACCGACCCCACCACCTACCGGACGGTGACGGCATGAAAGACGCCCTGCTGGCCCTGCTCACCGGCCTGATCGTGGGAGTGGTGTTCGCGCTGCTCCGCCTACCGATCCCCGCACCACCCACCCTCGCCGGCATCGCCGGCATCATCGGCATCTTCCTCGGCTTCATCGTCGTCGGGTGGTGGGTCCGTGGCTGACCACCAGCACACCGTCACCATCAGGCACAACTTCGAGACCGGACACCGGCTCCCGGCCCTCGGCGGGAAATGCGTGTCCCTGCACGGCCACTCCTGGTGGGTGGAGCTGACCATCACCGGCCCCTACCAGCCGGAGCAGGGCACCGTCGTCGAGTACGGGGCCGCGAAACGACGGGTCCGCCAGTGGATCGACACCCACCTCGACCACGGGGTGATGCTCGGCCAGGACGACCCGCTCCTGCCGATCCTCGCCGACCACGGAAAGGTGTATGCGTTCGGCTCCGACCACCCCTCCGCCGGGCTGGTCTGGCCGACCGTCGAGAACGTGGCCGAGCTGCTGGCCCGCGTCGGGAACATGGTGCTCGCCGACCTCGGCGGCCGAGTGGTCCGCGCCCGAGTGCAGGAAACCCACGTCAACGCTGCCGAGTGGGTGGCGGCATGACCACCACGCTGCCCGTGTGCGCCCCCGCCACCCTGCCCATCGCAGAGGTGTTCGGACCGACCGCCCAGGGCGAAGGCCCCAGCGCCGGCCGGGTCGCCACATTCATCCGCGTCGGCGGCTGCAACCTCACCTGCCGCGGCTGCGACACCCCCTACACGTGGGACGCCACCCGCTACCGGCTCCGCGACGAACTCACCGCCATGACCGCCCAGCAGATCCTCACCAGCCTGCCGAACACCCCACTGGTCGTGGTCACCGGCGGTGAACCGCTCATGTACCAGCACCGGCCCGCCATGATCGAACTGGTCGACACCCTCGCCGTCGACCGGCACATCGAGGTCGAAACCAACGGCACCCGCCCACCAGCCGACACCCTCACCCGCTGGGACAACGTCCGCTTCAACGTGTCCCCGAAACTCGACGGACCCATGAGCGTCGACCCCGCCCACAAGCGGATCGTCCCCGACGCGCTCGCCGCGTTCGCCAGCCTCGCCCACGCCGGCCGGGCCGCGTTCAAGTTCGTCGTCGCCAACCCGACCGACGTGGACACCGCCGCCGCGCTGGCCGCCGAGTACGGCGTCCCACCCACCGCCGTGTGGATCATGCCCGAGGGTGTCACCCCCGACACCACCCTCACCACCGCCCGCACCGTGGCCGACACCGCCATCCGGCACCACTTCAACATCACTCTGCGGCAGCACATCCTGCTGTGGCCCGACACCGACCGAGGACGCTAATGACCGCCACCCACGCCGAACCCGCCACCGGCTACGACCACACCGACGCCACCTGGCACGCCGCCGCCATGCTCAAGCACCTCGGCATCACCGGCGACGACGACACCCCCGCCCGCCTCGTCCGCGCCCTCCACGAACTCACCGCCGGCCGACTCACCGACCCACGGCAGCACCTCACCGTGCAGTTCCCCCCGGTGTCCTCCACCCCCGGCGTCATCGTCGTCGAAGACGTCCCCTTCACCAGCGTGTGCGAACACCACGTGCTGCCGTTCACCGGCCACGCCACCGTCGCCTACCTACCCCACCCCGAGCAGCCCATCGTCGGCCTGTCGAAGCTGGCCCGCCTCGTGCAGGACTATGCCGCCCGCCCCCAGGTCCAAGAGCGGCTGACCGGCCAGGTCGTAGACGCCCTCCTGGACGTCCTCCAGCCCGCCGGAGCCGCCTGCGCCGTCCGTGGCACCCACTCGTGCATGGCCCTGCGCGGCGCTCGAACCGGCACCAACTCCGCCATGACCACCGTCGCGTTCGCCGGTGTCCTCGCCACCGACCCGTACCGGCGAGAGTTCACCGACCGGCTCGCCACCCGCGCCTGGCGCGGCTGACCACCCCCACCCGAGGGGCGGGAACCCGTGAACCCACAGGGCGTGAACACCGGCCACCCTCTGCCCGTCGAAAGGAGGTCCAGCTGATGGGCGTCAGCAAAGCGAAACAGGCTGAGGTGTCGGAGCGGCGGCGGAAGGCGATCAGCCTGAAACTGGCCGGCCTGTCCTGGCAGGCGGTCGCCGACCAGCTCGGCTACCGCAGCCGGGGAGCCGCCTGCCAGGACGTGTCGAGGGCGTTGGAGCAGTACCGCCGGGACGAGGCGCAGCAGGTCGAGATGCTGCGGCACGTCGAGGGTGAGCGGTACGACCGGTTGCAGGCGGCGTTCTGGCCGAAGGCGTTGCAGGGTGACCCAAAATCCGCCGACGTGATCCTGAAGGTGATGGCGGGCCGCTCGAAGCTGTTCGGTCTCGACGCCCCGGCGAAGGTGCAGCACTCCGGTCAGGTCGCCACCTACCAGATCGTGGGGGTCGACCCGGATGCGCTTGTCTGACCTCGACGACAGGGAGGAGCTGGGTGGGGGTGGGCCGCCGCGGGTGGTGTACGAGCCGCGCGGCGCCCACCGGGCGCTGATGCTGTGCCGGGACACGGAGGTCGCTGCCGTAGGTAGGGCTGGCAGCGGTAAGACCCTCGCCGCCTGCTGGAAACTGCACCTGACCGCGATGAAGGTGCCGGGCCTGCGGGCGTTGATGCTGCGCGCCACCCACGTCAGCCTCACCGCGACCACGCTGGTCACGTTCCAGCGGCAGGTGGTCGCCGCGTCGCTGACGGACGGCACGGTCCGCTGGTACGGCGGGTCGGAGAAGGACCCGCCCGCGTTCCGGTACGCCAACGGGTCGGAGATCCTGGTGGCCGGCGGTGACCGGCCGGAGAAGTTCCTCAGCGCGGAGCTGGACCGGATCTTCGTGGACGAGGCGGTGGAGATCACCCTCGACCTGTTCGAGACGCTGATCTCCCGCCTACGCGGTCAGGCGGCCACGTACCAGCAGATCGTGTTGGCGACCAACCCGTCCCACCCGCAGCACTGGATCAAGCAACGGGCCGACGATGGCAACCTCACGATGCTCACCTCAACGCATCGGGACAACCCCGCCTACGTCAACCTCGACGGCACGTACACCGACGCGGGCCATGCGTACATGGAGAAGCTGGACGCGCTGACTGGTGTGCGCCGGCAACGCCTGCGGGACGGCCGGTGGACCGCCGCCGAAGGTGTCATCTACGAGGAGTGGGACCCGGCGGTGCACATGGTGGACCGGTTCGAGCCGCCCGCCGAGTGGCCGCGGATCTGGGGCGTCGACTTCGGCTACACCAACCCGTTCACGGTGCAGTGGTGGGCGGTCGACCCGGACGGCCGGCTGTGGCTGTACCGGGAGCTGTACTGGACCCGCCGCACCGTCGACCAGCACGCCCGGGACATCCTCCGGCAGGTCACCGACGGGGGCGGGAAGTGGATCGAGCCGAAACCGACGGCGGTCGTGTGCGACCACGACGCGGAGGGTCGGGCCGTACTCGAACGCGAGCTGGGGTTGACGACCGTCCCGGCGCGGAAGCAGGTCGGGGAGGGCATCCAGGCGGTGCAGGCCCGCATGCGGCAGGCCGGTGACGGCCGGCCACGCCTATTCTTGATGCGCGACACCCTGGTCGAGCGTGACCCGCAGCTGGTCGAGGCGCGCAAGCCGCTGTGCCTCGCCGACGAGATCCCCGGCTACGTGTGGGACAAGGACCGGGACGGCAAGGTGAAGGAGCAGCCGTCGAAGGAGGACGACCACGGCTGCGACACGATGCGGTATGTGATCGCGCACGTGGACCTGGTGGCGAAGACGAAGGTGTCGTCGCCGGCTGGGCGGGCGGCGGGACGGTCGGGGTCTGCGGCGGGCCGCTACGGTCGGCCGCTCGGCGGGGTCACCGCGGGCCGGTCCCGACGCTGACCGGACGCCAGGGTTGTGGGCAGGGCTGGTCCTGCTGATCGAGTTGGGCAAACGGTGGGGGTTTCCCGGGGCGGCCGGGCGGGTGCCGGCGGCACACTGAGGCCATGACGCGGGCTCCGGCGAACCTCATGGCCGTACGAAGCCTGCTCCTCACTCACCTCAACCCGGCAGCGAAGACTTCCCCAACTACGCAACTTTCGCCGGAGGATTTCCCGCGAAACCCCTAGCATCGGCCCCAACTGCGGGAAATCTTCCGGGAGGCCGTGGGTGAGCACCCTCGTCGTACTGATCGCGCTCGGCGTCGCCTCCTACCGGGCCACCCACCTCGTCGTCCACGACTCCATCGCCGACCCGGTCCGCGACCGCCTCTTCAACTGGTACGACCGGAAACCGACGTCGACGCCCCGCGACCTGCTCACCACCCTCATCTCCTGTACGTACTGCGCCGGCTGGTGGGTGTCCGGCGCAGTACTCACCACCTACCTCTCCGCTACCGGCGGCTGGAGTGAGGTCCCGCTGCTCGTCCACGGCGTCGAATGGTTCGCCGTCGCCGGAGTGCAGGCCCTGCTGAGCCGGTGGAACGACACCCGGGCGGAACAGTGACCCGCCGCCTCGTCGGCGCCGCTGCCCGCTACACGAGCCGCCGCACCCCCACCACCGCGAACGTCGACCAGTCGTGGCAACACGCCGCCTGGAACCACTACTCGACCACCCCGGAGGTGCGGTTCGCCGCCAACTGGATCGGCAACGGCATGAGCCTCGGCCGCCTGTACGCGGGCCGCCGCACCCCCGACGGTGTTGTCGAACCCGCCCCCGACGGGCACCTCGCGGCCGACCTCGTCGGCACGATCGCATCCGGTCCCGACGGGCAAGCGGACATGCTCCGCGATTTCGGCCCCCACCTCGTCGTCGCCGGTGAGGGGTGGATCGTCATCCGCGGCGACGACTGGCGTGTCCTGTCCGTGCTGGAAGTCAACGCCAAGAACGGCGGCAACGTCGAGGTCGAACTCGACGGCGTGCGCGTACCCGTGAAAGACGACGACCCGGACGCCCCCATCGTCATCCGCGTGTGGGACCCGCACCCCCGCCGCCACTTGGAAGCCGACAGCCCGGTGCGGTCCGCGCTCGGACTCCTCGACGAGCTCCAGCTCCTCCACGCCAGCGTCAAGGCCATCGCCCGCAGCCGCCTAACCGGCCGTGGTGTGCTGCTCGTGCCGCAGGGCGCACGGTTCCCCACGAAGCCAGGCGAGCAGGGCGACGCCGAGGACGACCTGCTCGACGTGTTCCTCAACGTCGCCGAGACCGCGATCCGTGACCCCGAATCGGCCGCCGCCACGGTGCCGATCGTCCTCGAAGTGCCCGGCGAGGTCATCAGCGATGTGAAGCTGCTGTCGTTCGCGTCCGAGTTCGATGAACTCGCGATCCGGCTGCGGGAAGAAGCGATCCGCCGGTTCGCCACCGGCATGGAGATCCCCGCCGAGGTTGTGCTCGGCATGGCCGACACCAACCACTGGACCGCCTGGGCGGTGCAGGAAGACGCAGTCCGGCTGGGCATCGAGCCGCGCCTGTCCATGGTGTGCCACGCCCTCACCACCCAGTGGCTGCGGCCGGTCCTCGAAGCCGAAGGCGTGCCGGACGCCGACGAGTGGATGGTCTGGTACGACTCGTCGGCGCTGCGGGTCCGCACGAACCGGGCGCAGACCGCGCTGGAGGTGTACGACCGCGGCGAGCTGTCCGGTGTGGCGCTGCGACGGGAAACCGGCTTCGAGGAATCCGACGCCCCCACCCCCGCCCAGCCAGGCAACGACCTCTT
>NZ_SMKG01000239.1 GCF_004348525.1 Micromonospora sp. 15K316
GGATCAGGGGTGGACCGGGGGCGCGGCGGGCCCCACGACGCGCCCGTCCTGCCTACGCTGGGCGGCGTGACACTGATCGCGACCGAGTCGCTGACCAAGACGTACGGGGGTGTGGTCACGGCGTTGGCCGACCTCACCGTGGCGGTCGAGCCGGGGATCATCGGGTTGGTCGGCGCGAACGGCGCCGGCAAGTCGACCCTGATCAAGATCCTGCTGGGCCTGCTCACGCCGACCAGCGGCCGGGTGCGGGTGCTGGGCCTGGACCCGACCACCGACTCGGCGGCCGTCCGCGCCCGGGTCGGCTACATGCCGGAGCACGAGGCGCTCCCGCCGGACCTCACCGCCGCCGAGCTGGTCACCCACCTCGGGCGGATCAGCGGTCTGCCGCGTACGGTCGCCCGGGAGCGGGCCTCCGAGGCGCTGCGGCACGTCGGGCTCTACGAGGAGCGCTACCGCCCGGTCGGCGGCTACTCCACCGGCATGAAGCAGCGGGTGAAGCTCGCCCAGGCGCTGGTGCACGATCCCGACCTGCTGCTGCTCGACGAGCCGACCAATGGCCTCGACCCGGCCGGCCGGGACGCCATGCTGGCCCTGGTGCACCGGATCGGCACCGAGTTCGGCATTTCCGTACTGGTCTGCTCCCACCTGCTCGGCGAGGTGGAACGGATCTGCGACACGCTGATCGCCATCGACGGCGGACGGCTGCTGCGGGCCGACCACATCTCGGCCATGACGTCGAGCACCGACGTGCTCGCCGTGGAGGTCAGCGAGGGCACCGACGATCTCGCCGCGCGGCTGGCCGCGCTGCAACTGCCGGTGACCCGGGACGGGCGGTTGCTGCTCGTACCGCTCGCCGACGACGCCACCTACGACCTGATCCTCGGCGCGGTCGCCGAGCTGGACCTGCCGCTGCACCGGCTCGACCAGCGCCGGCACCGGGTGGCCGAGCTGTTCGCCACGAGGGAGCCCAGCCATGTCTGAGCCGACCGGCGTCATCCACGACATCGGCTACCAGCGCTACACCGGTCCGCGGCTGGGCCGCCGGCAGGTCTTCGGCGCGCTCTACCTGCACGGGCTGCGTACGGCGTTCGGGCTGGGCCGCAGCGCGAAGGCGAAGATCTTCCCGTGGCTGGTGGTCGCGATCGTCACCGTGGTGGCCGCCGGCGTCACCGCGATACGCAGCCAGATCGGCGAGGTCGTCATGACCTACGCCCAGTTCGCCGACAACATGAGCTGGCTGGTCATCTTCTTCGCCGCGGTGGTCGCCCCGGAGCTGGTCTCCCGGGACCTGCGCAGCGGGGTGCTGCCGCTCTACTTCTCCCGGCCGCTGCCCCGGTCGGACTATCCGCTCGCCAAGTTGCTGGCGATGGTGACCGCGCTCTGGTTGCTGCTCGGCGCACCGCAGCTGGTGATGTTCCTGGGCGCCGCGTTCACCACCGGCGACGGCATGAACGGGGTCTGGAACGAGCTGCTCGACCTGCTGCCGGGCCTGCTCTACGCCGGGCTCTGGGCGGTGGTCTTCGCGTCGATCGGGCTTCTGGTCGCCTCGCTCACGGGCAAGCGGGCGTTCGCCGCCGGTGGGATCGTGGCCGTCTTCCTGATGACCACGCCGATCGTCGGCACCCTGTCGATCATGCCCTCCCAGACGCTGAACGAGCTGGCGGGTCTCGCCTCCCCGTCCACGCTGGTGCAGGGGGTCGGGGTCTGGTCCCTCGGCGACCTGCTGATCACCGGCGACGCGGCCGAGGCGAGCCACTCGCTCATCGGCGACTTCGGCCCGGTGTACGCGCTCGCCGCCGTGCTGCTCGTCGCCGGCTGCATCACCCTGCTGCTCGCCCGCTACCGGAAGGTGGCCACCCGATGACCACGACGAGCCCCGCCACCGTGGCGGGAGCCCCGACCGTCGCCGCCAGCACCCTCGACCTCGCCGGCGTCTCCCGCTGGTACGGCAACGTGGTCGCCGTCAACGACGTCTCCATGCGACTCGGCCCGGGCGTCACCGGGCTGCTCGGGCCGAACGGCGCGGGCAAGACCACCCTGCTGCACATGATGGCCGGCTTCCTGGCCCCGTCGCGCGGCACGGTCGCCCTCGACGGCGAGCCGACCTGGCGCAACCCCGAGGTCTACCGCCGGCTCGGTCTGGTCAGCGAGCGCGAGGCGGTGCACACCTTCCTCACCGCCTACGAGTTCGTGCTGGCCAGCGCGAAGCTGCACCGGTTGCCCGATCCGAAGGAGGCGGCCCGCCGCGCGATCGCGCTGGTCGAGATGGAGGACGCGCAGAACCGGCGGATCGGCACGTACTCGAAGGGCATGCGGCAGCGGACGCGGGTGGCCGCGGCGCTGGTGCACGACCCGCAGGTGCTGCTGCTCGACGAGCCGTTCAACGGGATGGACCCGCGCCAGCGGCTGCACATGATGGAGCTGCTGCACCGCCTCGGCGGCGCCGGCCGGACCATCCTGTTCAGCTCGCACATCCTGGAGGAGGTCGAGCAGGTCTCCGGCACCGTCCAGGTGATGGTCGCCGGCCGGCTCGCCGCCTCCGGCGACTTCCGTACGATCCGCCGGCTGATGACCAACCGGCCGCACGTCTTCGCGGTGCGCTCCGCCGACGACCGGGCGCTCGCCGTGGCGCTGATGGCCGAGCCGTCGGTCACCGGGGTCGAGCTGGACCGCAGCGGCCTGACCGTGCGGGCCGGCGACTACGGCGCCTTCACCCGGGCGCTGCCCCGGATCGCCCTCGCCAAGGGCATCCGGGTCCAGCAGCTGGTGCCCGAGGACGAGTCCCTGGAGAGCGTCTTCTCCTACCTGGTGGAGGCCTGAGATGTCGACCGTTTCCTGGATCACCGCCCGGGGCCTCTTCGGCCGCCGCCGGTTCCTGATGCTCTTCCCCCTTCCGGTCGTGCTGGTGCTGCTCGCCGTGCTCTCCCGCTCGCTCGGCGTGGACCCGGGCGCGTGGGGGCCGCCGGTGCTGGTCGGTCTCGGGCTGGCCGTGGTGCTGCCGGTGGTCGCGCTGATCGTCGGCACCGGTGTGCTCGGCGCGGAGATCGACGACGGCACCGTGGTGCACATCCTCACGAAGCCGCTCCCGCGCTGGCAGATCGTGCTGCCGAAGCTCGCGGTGGCGACCGGGGTCACCGCGGTCACCGTCGCCGTGCCGATCTACGTCGCGGGTGTGCTGGCCCACTCGGTACGTCTCGGCCTGGCGCTTGTCGTCGCCGCGTGCCTCGGCGCGCTGGCGTACTCGGCGCTCTTCCTGGCGCTCAGCCTGGTCACCCGGCGGCCGGTGCTGCTCGGCCTGGTCTACGTGCTGATCTGGGAGGGGCTACTCGGCAACTTCGTGAGCGGCACGAAGGTGCTCTCGATCCAGCAGTACGTGATCGCCCTCGCCGACCGGCTGGCTCCGAGCGGCCTGCTGGAGACGACCGTCTCCGTGCCGGTGGCGGCGGTGATGACCGCACTGTTCAGCGTCGGCTTCACCGTCCTGGCGATCGACCGGCTGCGCTCGTTCAGCGTGGCGGGCGAGACGAGCTGAGCCTCGCCCGCTCGGGTGGGCCCCTGTCGTGGCGGTACGCACGGCACAGGCCCGGCTAACCGGTCGGCGCAAGGTAGGGCTGGCCGGATGGACCGGGGCCGTCCGGTCGGCGAGGCTTGATCCGTGAGCGCAGAAGTGGGGCAGGTCATGGTGGGGCGACCCGGCGCGAGTGCCGGGCGGCACTGGCTGGTGAGTCTCGCGGTGGCCGGGCTGGCCGCGGCGGTGATCACCACGATCGCCCAGAGCAGTGGGCACTTCCACTGGTGGGCCGGGTTCGTGCTGATCCCCGGTGCGCTGATCGCGGCCTGCGGTGGCCCGCTGCTGGCGCGGGGCGGCGGCCGGGCCTTCGCCGGCTACGTGGTGGCCTGCGCCGGCGCGCTGGTCTTCGCCACCGGCGCGTTGCTCATGTTCGGCGTCATGGGACGGGGCTGGCCCGTCATGATCATGGTGCCGTGTCTGGCGGTCGCCGGCACCTACCTGTGGCGGCCGGCGCATCCGCTGGCCCGGGGACTGCACCGGGCCGTGGCGCTGCTCGCGCTGACCGGGTCGCTGCTCGGCGCGGCCTTCCAGCTGATCCGCGCCGGCCTGGTGGACTTCGGCGACGCCGGTTGGTGGGGCGCGTTCCTGATGCTGGCCGGCGTGATCGTGCTCGGCAACGCGGTCGAGTTGACCCGGCACCGGATGCCGTACCGGCTCCAGGCGATCACCCTGCTGGTCGGCCCGGCCGTGGTCGCCTTCCTGCTCGGCCTCCGCTTCCTCCGCGGCTGGTGACTCCCCACCCCGCCGGACCACGTCTCCCCTCGCCGGTCGGGAACTCCCGCACGGAAAGAGTGGCCTTCCGCACGCGAACGGCCACTCTTTCCGTGAAAGCGGGGGACGGGTCAGAAGGCGGAGGCGATCACCAGCTCCGTCGTCCGGTCGGGGAGGAGGTCCAGCTTGCCGATCCGGCCGGCCGCCCGTAGGTCGTCGGAGACCAGGGTGAGCTTCTCCAGCAGCGCGGCCGGGCCGAGCGCCTCGGCGAGCGGCACCTCCGCGCGCATCGAGAGCTTCCGCTCCGACTTGGCCCGCCGCACCTGGCTGAGCGCCTCCCCGGCGAGCCGGAGCAGCTCCGGATCCCCCTCGCCCTCGATCGCCCGGCCCACCTCGTACGTCGTCGGCCACGGCGCCCGGTGCACCGAGCCGTACCGCCACCAGGACCAGACCTCCTCGGTGACGAACGGCAGCACCGGGGCGAAGAGCCGCAGCTGCACGGAGAGGGCGGTGGCCAGCGCCGCCCGGGCCGAGTCGGAGGCCGACCCGGAGCCGTAGGCGCGCTCCTTGACCAGTTCGATGTAGTCGTCGCAGAACCGCCAGAAGAACGACTCGGTCGCCAGCAGGGCGGCGGTGTGGTCGTACGACTCGAAGGCGGTCGTCGCGGCGGTCACCACGCCGGTGAGCTCGGCGAGCATGGCCCGGTCCAGCGGCTCGGTGGCGGCGGCGCGTAGCGCGTCGGCCGCGCCCAGCCCGAGGGCGAACTTCGACGCGTTGAGCACCTTCGTGGCGAGGCGCCGACCGATCTTGATCTGCGCCGCGTCGTACGCCAGGTCCATGCCGGGCTTGCCGTTGGCCGCCCAGTACCGCACCGCGTCCGATCCGTTCTGCTCCAGCAGCGCCATCGGGGTCACCACGTTCCCCTTGGACTTGGACATCTTCTTCCGGTCCGGGTCGAGGATCCAGCCGGACAGCTCCGCGTCCCGCCAGGGGAGCGCGCCGTGCTCCAGATGCGAGCGGACGATGGTGGAGAAGAGCCAGGTACGGATGATGTCGTGCCCCTGCGGGCGCAGGTCCATCGGGAAGACCTGGGCGAACAGGTCGGGGTCGGTCTCCCAGCCACCGACGATCTGCGGGGTGAGCGACGAGGTGGCCCAGGTGTCGAGGACGTCCGGGTCGCCGGTGAATCCGCCCGGCCGGCCGCGCTGGGACTCGTCGTACCCGGCCGGGGCGTCGGTGGACGGGTCAACCGGCAGCGCGGACTCCGCCGGCGTGAGAGGCTGGGACCAGTCCGGCTCGCCAGCGTCGTCGAGCCGGTACCACACCGGCACCGGCACCCCGAAGAAGCGCTGCCGGCTGACCAGCCAGTCGCCGGTCAGCCCACCCACCCAGTGGTCGTAGCGGTGCCGCATGTGCTCCGGCACCCAGTGCAGCTCCCGGCCACGGGCGAGCAGCTCCTCGCGCAGCAGGGGGTCGCGCCCGCCGTTGCGCAGGTACCACTGCCGGGTCGAGACGATCTCCAACGGCCGGTCGCCGCGCTCGTAGAACTTCACCGGGTGGGTGATGGCCCGCGGCTCGCCGATCAGGTCACCCGCGTCGGCCAGCATCCCGACGATCTCACGGCGCGCGCCGTTGACGGTCTGCCCGGCCAGCGCCGCGTACGGCTGTGCCGGCACGCCGGCCGGCGGGTCCGGCAGCAGCCGGCCGTCCCGCCCGATCACCACGCGGGTGTCGAGTCGCAGCTCGCGCCACCAGGTCACGTCGGTGAGGTCACCGAACGTGCAGACCATCACCATGCCGGTGCCCTTGGCCGGGTCGGCGAGCGGGTGGGCGTGAACCGGCACCTCGACACCGAAGAGCGGGCTGTGCACGGTGGCGCCCACCAGGTCGCCGTACCGCTCGTCGTCCGGGTGGCAGACCAGTGCCACGCAGGCCGGCAGGAGCTCCGGTCGGGTGGTGTCGATCAGCACCTCGCGCCCGCCCGGGCCGGTGAACCGCAGCCGGTGGTACGCGCCGGGTCGCTCCCGGTCCTCCAGCTCCGCCTGGGCGACCGCGGTGGCGAATCCGACGTCCCAGAGCGTCGGCGCCTCCGCCTGGTACGCCTCGCCCCGGGCCAGGTTGCGCAGGAAGGCCCGCTGGCTGGTGGCCCGCGCCACCCGACCGATCGTGGTGTACGTCAACGACCAGTCCACCGAGAGCCCGAGCCGCCGCCAGAGCGCCTCGAAGATCTGCTCGTCGGAGACGGTGAGCCGTTCGCAGAGCTCGATGAAGTTGCGCCGGGAGATCGAGGTCGGGTTCTTCCGGGCCTCGTCGCTGATCGGGGTAGCCGGCGGACGCCAGGCGGGGTCGTACGGCAGTTCGGGGTCGCAGCGCACGCCGTAGACGTTCTGCACCCGGCGCTCGGTGGGCAGACCGTTGTCGTCCCAGCCCATCGGGTAGAACACGGCCTTGCCGCGCATCCGCTGGAAGCGGGCGACCGTGTCGGTGTGCGTGTACGAGAAGACATGGCCCATGTGCAGCTCGCCCGATACGGTGGGCGGCGGAGTGTCGATCGAGTACACGTCATCCCGACGTCCGGCGCGGCCCGGCGCGCCCGGCGACGTGCCGGCTACCGGGACGGTCCTTCTCCGGTCGAACGTGTACGTGCCCTCCTCCTGCCAGCGGCGCGCCCACGTCTCCTCGATGCCGTCCAGGTTCGGACGCTCGGGGACGCCGGCACGGGCCGTCCTCTCCGTATCAGTCATCCTGCGATCGTAGGCAGCGCCCAACGGCCGGACCACGTGGTTACCGGCGTGACACGATGCAATTCGTGCCGACGTCTCCGCTGAGCCCCGACGAGCTGCTCACCACCACCCGTACGGTCCGCCGCCGGTTGGACCTGACCCGGCCGGTGCCGATGGAGCTGGTCCGGGAGTGCCTGGAGATCGCGCTCCAGGCGCCCAGCGGCTCCAACCGGCAGGGGTGGCACTTCGTGCTGGTCACCGATCCGCTGCTGCGGGCCGAGATCGGGCTGCTCTACCAGCGGGCGGTACGCGCCTACCTCGACTCGGAGTCCTCGGCGGGCCGCCTCTTCGCCGACGACCCGGCCCGGGCGGCCGTGCAGCGCCGGGTGGCCGAGAGCGTGGCCTGGCTCGGCGACCGCATGGCGCAGGTGCCGGTGTTGTTCCTGCCGTGCCTGCGGTTGCCCGGCGGCGGCGAGCTCGCCGCGGGCAACCAGGCCGGGCTCTGGGCGTCGCTGCTGCCCGCGGTCTGGAGCTACATGCTCGCCGCGCGGGCGCGTGGCCTCGGCACCGCCTGGACCACGCTGCACCTGGTGTACGAGGCGGAGGTGGCCGAGCTGCTCGGCCTCCCCGAGGAGGTACGTCAGGCGGCGCTGATCCCGACCGCCTGGTACACCGGCGAGAGCTTCCGGCCGGCGATCCGGCAGCCCCTGGACGAGGTGCTGCACGTCGACCGCTGGTGAGTCGCCCGGTCGGCGTGGGCGCCGCGGGGTCAGCTCACCGTCGCCGGCCGCTCGTGACCGAGCAGCCATCGCTTCACGTCGAGGCCCCAGCGGTAGCCGCCGAGCGTCCCGTCGGTACGCAGCACCCGATGGCAGGGCACGAAGAGCGCGACCGCGTTGCGGGCGCAGGCCGCGGCGGCGGCGCGTACGGCCGGCGGCCGCCCGGCGAGCCCGGCGAACGCGGTGTACGTGACCGGTTCGCCCGGCGCCACGGCGCGCAGCACCTGCCAGGCGTGTGTCAGGAACGGGCCGTCGGTGCGCTGCTCGACCGGCACCGCGTCGATCGCGCTCAGGTCCCCGTCGAGGTAGGAGCGCACGGCGGTGGTGACCGGGCCCAGGTCGGCCCGGTGCCGCAGGGGCGCCCGCAACGTCGGGTGCACCAGTGGCAGCAGCGACTCCGGGGTGTCGGTGAAGCCGGCCGCCCGGACCGTCCCGTCGGGGGCGGCCAGGATGCTCAGCGGGCCGGCCGGGGTGGTCAGCACCGTGCTGTCTACAGTGGTCATTCCGCTCTCCAGAGTCTGATCACCGCGTACGACCGCCAGGGTCGCCAGCGGTCCGCGTACGCGGCGAGGGTCTTCGGGTCGTCGGGCAGGCCGAGCGCGGCCGCGCCGCGCCGTACGGCCAGGTCGGTGGGGAGCAGGACGTCCGGGTCGCCGAGCGCGCGCATCGCGACGTACCCGGCGGTCCAGGGGCCGATGCCGGGGAGCGCGACCAGCCGGCGGACGATCTCGGCGCGGTCCCCGCCGGGCGCGAGCTCCAGGCCGCCCTCGGCCACCGCTCGGGCCAGGCCCCGGATCGTCTCCCGCCGGGCGACCGGCATCCGGAACGCCGAGTCGCCGAGCCGCAGCAGCTCCTCCGCGCCGGGAAAACCCCGCAACGCCCGCTCCGCACCGCCGGCCGCGCCGTGATCATGGAGTTGTCGTCGCGACACGCCGTCGTCCGTGCCGACAACTTCATGATCAACCGGGCTGGCGGCGGG
>NZ_SMKG01000023.1 GCF_004348525.1 Micromonospora sp. 15K316
CCCCTCACGCCCCCGCCCCGCAGCTCCGATGACGCTTGATCAACTCGACGTCAAGGGAATCGGGCGATCATCCGCCTACGACAGCCCGACTTCATGGATCCCGAGTGGATCACCCGGACTGCTCACCCTCGGCGCGTCCCCGGCCGCGTTCACTGCCCGATCCGCCCGTCGATCAGCTCGCGGAGAAGATCGGCATGCCCGTTGTGCCGGGCATACTCCTCGATCATGTGCACCAGCAACTCCCGCAGGGAGATGAACTCGCCGTCGCGCAGGCGACCCATCACACCCAGGTCGGGCGAGCGCTCCACCAGCCGCTCGGCGAACTCGACCTCGGCACGCCAGTCCCGCCACGCCTCCTCGACCACGTCGGGCTCCGCGACCGCGCCGTTGAAGTCGGCGTCCCGGTCGTTCTCCGTACGGTAGACAGGCGGCACGTCCTCGCCGGCCATCACCCGGCGGAACCACCCCCGCTCCACCTCGGCCATGTGCCGGACCAAGCCGAGCAGCGACAACGTCGACGGCGGCACGGCCCGCCGGGCCAACTGCTCGGCGTCGAGGTCAGCGCACTTGAGCTGCAAGGTGAGCCGCTGATCACGCAGATACTCGACGAGGACCGTCCGCTCGTCGGCGAAGCCGCCCTCAGAGCGGGGGTCGGCGTCGGGGTGGACGAACATGTTCGACCAGGCGAAGCCCGGCGCAGGGCTGTCTTCGGGCTTGTCGCCGGCGAGCGAGTCAGGCATACCGCGACACTCTTGCACCGCCACCGCCTCCGCAAGCGGTTTAGCCCGGCTGCCCCAGGGACGGGTCGGCGCCCGGATCCCCCGCCCGCTGCAACTCCTCCTCGAACATGACGAACGTCCTACGGCGGATCCCCTTGATCAAGGCGATCTCCTCGATCTTCAGACGGCGTCCTTGTTGCTCGGCGGTGCTTCGAATCGCCGAGATGGTCTCGTAGAGGGCGAAGATCGGGCCTTCGCCACGGAGGTAGTGCCCCCGGTACGCCTCCACCTCCTGGACGAATTCGTCGGCGCTTCGAGTGAAGATCTCACCGCCGACCGCGAAGAGGATCTCTTCGAAAAGCTGGTTCTGCTCCACCCAACCGCCCGTGTCTATCGAGACCCTCCAGACCCGGGCGCCGCCCTCAGGTGTAGCGACGATCTTCACCGGCGCTTCGTAGTAGAGGTGGTAAGAGGGCAGGACCAAACCCGGGAAGCCCGTCATTGCGGATCTCTTTCGTATGTCGCCATCAACGCCGTCCAGAACAGCTCCTGCCCTCGGCGCAGAAGGCCCCCCACCAGGGCTCGCTCCGCAAGCGTCGGCGGTCGTCCCTCTTCGCGTGCGATGGACCCCAGGTCACGGCGCACTTCGAACAGCACATGCTCCCACTCGGCGACCTCGTCGAGACGCGCCAGGTGCAGCCGGAACTCGGCGAGGTGCCCGTTCCGCATCCGCAGGACGAGCTGGACATCTCGATAACCGCTGGCCTGAGGCGCGACGAACCTGTCCTCGAACCTAACAATCTCGACGTCGGGATCATCCACAAGGCGGGCCAGACCCGCGTAGAGATCGTCGAGCGAGTGAAACTCCACCTTCGCCGCGGCCAGGTCGATCAATTGGCTCGCGTCCCCGCCGTACTTGGTCACCTTGTCCTCGGCACGTCGTCGATCCTTGGGCTGCGTGCGCCAGCCGGGGTCGCCCACCCGTTCGCCGCCTGAGTATGCGACCTTGACAGCGAGCTGGTTCAGCTCCTCCTGCGCCACGGCAGATTGGGCGTACAGCACATCGAGGTACTGCTTGCGGTAGGCAGCATCGCCTCGTCTGCGCTGGTCGAAACCCGGTTGGACCACCACCTCGTCCTCACAGACGACGCTCGAACTGAGTCGCCGCTGCTCCACGGTCAGCGGCGTTGGTGTCGGAGCTGCGACGCCCTCGGCCGCGACTGCCGCCGCTCCCCGCTCCGATATCTCGGCCAGCACCTCGCCGAGGACGCCGATCGCCTGCTGGTGGCTCGCCAGGTGGTGCAGGGTCAAGGGGCGGGAGGTCAGCGAGTCGAACAGCTCCGGCGTCGCCAGGACCAGGCGCACCAGCTCGGGCCGCTCGGCCAGCTGCCGGATCAGGGTCTCGGCGAGCAGCGGGTCGTCCTGCGGCGGCTCCCGCCAGGCCTCGTCCAGCATTCCGCGTGCCCGTGGGTCCGCGAAGAAGGTTGCCAGGTCGCGGGCCGCGCCGTCGTCCAGCTGCGGTACGAGACGACGCAGCGCCGGCGCGTCCAGCGCCTGGGCCAGCTCGGGCGGCGGCACTCCCGCCCGGAGGGCGCCGGCGAGGTCCACCGCGCCGGCGAGCGCCTGGTCCGCGGGCGAACGTTCCGGCGCGGCCGACCCGGGGCCGGCGGCGAGGAGATGCAGCCGGTTGAGGTACGGCTGGCCGTACCCCTCGTCGCGCTCGGCGGGCGGGTATTCGGGCAGGTCGGGAAGGGCGCTGTTCCATCCTCGCCGCAGTCCGGCCATCGGCATCGGCCGGGCGTCCGCCCCGAGCACCAGGACCTCGATGTCGATCGCGTTGTACCGGTAGCGCGTCCCGCTGTGCCGGTAGAGCGGCTGGGCCGCGATCTGGCCGGTCTGCGGGTCGAGGTAGAGCACGGTGCCGTTCTGGTTGAGGGCGACGGAGATGTGGCTGCCGCCGCCCTCCCAGGTGTTGATCACGAACGCGTAGCTGCCGTGGCCGCCGAGCAGCAGTTGGTCGTGCAGGTTCTGGTATCCGCGATCGATGGCCTGTCGCCGCTGCGCGGGCGCGAGGTCGTCGCTCGGCTCGCAGAGCCGCTGGAACCGCCCACCGGTGACCTGCTCGACCCGCTGCGGCCCGTCCCGCTCACCGTCGAGCGGCCGGTTGACGTCTCCCGCCGCGTACGCATCGAAGGTGCGCGGCGCGGACACCCGGGGACGGCCGTGCGCCCACGTCTCGAAGAGCGACAGTGTGCAGTCGACGCAGTTGATGCCCCGGGTCGGGTCGGCCGCCGGTCCACCGTCGTTCAGCAGCCGGAACCAGTTGCCCTGGCGTGGATCCGCGGTACGCGCGACCCGCCCGTCGGGTTCCCGGGGGACCCGACGCTCGACGTCGGTCTGGTGCAACGCCAGTGGCGGACGCAGACCGCCCGGCTGGCCGTAACGGCGTGACCGGTCGATCGGTGGCGGATGGTCGTCGCCGGTCAGCGCCGAGCGATCCGCCGTCTCGACCCCGCTGGCCGCGAGCTCGCCGACGTCGTCGTTGATGCGCGGGAAGTGCTCCTCGTCGACGTTGATCCTCGACGATGCCACAGTGCCGGCAAGGATCTCCTCGGCGAGGTCCCACTGCTGGTGGTACCACCGTTCCCGGTCACGGGCCTCGACGAGGTAGCGCTCGGCTGCGGCGTGCCGGCCGGCCCGGGCCAGGTCACGCCCCTCGCCGAGCAGCCAGCGGATCTCGTCGGCCGTCCGGTCGGCGTCTCGGCGCAGCTGCGCGGCCCGGTCACGGCGGCGGTTCTCCTCGTGAGTGTGCCGCTGGTGATCGAAGTGGCCCCGGTACCGGCGCCGCTCGGAGGCGTTCCGGTCGGCCGCCCAGACGGCGGCGTACCACTCGGGTGTTCTCGGTCGCGGCCCTTCGGTGCCCACCAGCCCCGGCGAACCGTCGGACGGCGGCGCGGACGGCGGCCGGGGCGGCACCGGCCGACCCGGCGTGGCACCCGATCCGCCCACCCCCGGCCGGTCCGGCCCAAGCGAACCGTCGGACGGCGGCCGGGGCGGCACCGGCCGATCCGGCGTGGCACCCGATCCGCCCACCCCTGGCCGGTCCGGGCCTGCGCCGCCCGGCGGGATGGTGGAGGTGGTCCCCGGCGACGCATCGGACGCGGGTGCGTGAGCTGCCCGAACGCGCCACCCACCGCCGCTGGAGGGTCCCGGCGTCGGCGGGGTGCCGGAGGCCGCGGCGGCTGGTGTCGCGGGATCGGACGGTGTCGGCCCGACGGGGGTGGGCGTCGCGGTCCCGGGCGGCCAGACGGTCGAAGTCGAGGCGGTCGGAACCGCGGCCGTGGCGGCGGCGAGCGGGGCGGCCGAGGTGGTTCCCGGCTGCGGCGCGGCGGTCGTGCTTGTCGGGCTCGATCCGGCCGTTCCCGGGTCGACGACCGGCGAGGTCGGGGAGAGGGCGCCGGTGACCGGCGGGGCGGCCGCCCCGAGCGCACTCAACGTGGGGCTGTCGGCGTTCGCCGCCGAGGTCGGCGTCGGGACCGCCCCGGTGGAGGCCGGCGGGACCGGCTCCGTCGACCCGGACAACACCGGCACGCTCGCGGGCGGAGCCGGCGCGGACGAACCCGGCACCGCCTCGAACGGACCAGGCGCGGACGAACCCGGCACCGCCTCGAACGGACCAGGCGCGGCGGACACCGGCACGGTCTCGGTCAACGCAGTCACGGATGGAGCAGGCCCGGATGATGGCGGCACGGTCGCGGGCGGAGCGGGCGCGGATGGCGGCGGTGCCTCGATCGGCGCGGCGGATGGGTGCGGCACGCCGGGCGCGGCCGTGCCGGCGGAGCCTGTTCGGGGTGCGGGCGGCTCGGGTCCGCCCGGAGCGGGCGGCACCCCCAGCTCTGTCGAGGCCAGCGTGGCGAGTCGGTCGTCGAGCCGGGCCCGGAGCGCGGCGTCCACCTGCGTGGTGGCCGACCCTGTGCCGCCCGAGACCGCGGCCCGGGCGGCGTCCTCCACGGAGGTCAGACCCGTCCCGGTGGCGAGGCCGGCGGCGTTCTCCGCGATCACCTCGCCGGCCATCTCCCGGGCCACGTGCTCGCCGATTCGGGCCCCGCGCCCGGTCGCGTGCCGGCCCAGCCCGGCCAGCGGTGCGGCCGCGCCCCCGGCCAGCCCGCCGAGGGCCGACGTGCCGACGTCGGTGAGGTCCAGCCCGTCGCGCCGGCCGGTGGAGTTCTGGTACGCCTGCGTGGCGAGGCTGATCCCCGCCTCCTCGCCCGCCTCGGAGAGCCCGCCGAGCGCCGAGCGCCGGGCCAGGCCGCGTACGCCGCCCCTCGGCGACCTGCCGCGCGGCCCGCTCGCCGGCCTCCTTCAACCCGTGGCGCAGCGACTTGCGGGCGAGCTGCACGGTCAGGCGCTTGAAGATCTGCTGCACGATCATCCGGCTCGCGGCGATCGCCGCGCCCGCCGCGGGCGAGGCGGCGCCGGCGGTGAGCACGGCGGCTACCGCCAGCGACAGCAGCTCGACGACCAGGATGCCGAGCTCGATCCAGACCTCGAGCTTCGCGGCCTCGATGTCGCACCCGCACTCCTCGACCATCCGGCCCAGGTCGGTGCTGACGGCGAGCAACACGGGCAGCGGAGCGTCGTCGCCGTCGGCCAACCGCCGCCAGGCCGCCTCGAAGGTTTCGGGGACCGCGCCGACCGCGCCGTAGCCGCCCCGCACGTCTGCGGCCGCCTCGATCGCATCGGCGCGGGGAGCGGCGAGTGCGGTGGCCACGGCGTACCACTGGTCGGCGAGGTCCCAGACGGCGCGCTCGTTCCCCTCCGGCCACTCGACACCCACCACCCAGTCGAGGGCCTCGCGGATCCATCCGGGCAGGTCCCACGGCGCGTAGTCGAGCGGGTGCGGCACCGGGCTCGGCAGCAGACTCATCGGAGTGATCCGTGGTCAGTTCGGGTCGACGCGGGCGAGCCGGCCGGCGGCGGCCGCGTCGGTGCGCACGTTGGCGTCGACCGAACGCACCACGTCGACGCCGAGCGCGCTGAGCTGGCGGCCGAGCCCTTCCCAGGCCCGCAGCACGACCTCCTCGCAGCCCCGGTAGCCGCGCTCGAAGGCCGCCCCGATGTCGTCGCGGCCCCAGGGCTGCTGCGCGCTGGCCGAGGCGATCGCACCGCCGACCTCGGCGCGCCCGGCGGTCAGCGCTTCCCCGGCGGCGCTCAGGTCCGCGCCGCCGAGCCGGGCCCGGGTGGCGTCGAGCCAGAGCTGCCCGCCGCCCACGACGCTCACCTGCCGCCGCCCAGGACCGCGTCGGCCCGGTCGAGCAGCGCGGCGAAGTCACCCGTGCGCAGGAACTCCGTCGACCCGGCGCCGGCCGGGAGGTAGCCCGCGACCAGTTCCCGGGTGGCCGCGCCCGCGCGGGCGGTCGCCCGTCGCACCGTCTCGGTGATCGTCCGGCTCAGCGCGGCGGCGTCCCGTTCGCCGTAGATGGTGGAGCTCAGTTCGACGGTGATCAGCTCGCCGCGAGCGCCGACCGTGGCGGTCACCCTGCCGTCCCTGGAGCGCTCGGTCACCCGCAACTCGGCGAGCCGCTCCCGCAGTTCGTCCAAACCGGACCTGAGCCGCTGGTATTGACCGTGGATCTCGTCGAACCTGACCCGTAGCGGGTGATTCGCCGACCGGTCCGTCTCCTCCGCCACGCCGCCTCCCCGTCACCGTGTGTAGGCCGCACCATACCGGGCGCGACGAATCCCGTGGGGTCCGGTAGTTTCTGCCGGGTGATCGACCGTCATCAGGCTGAGCAACTCGCCGCCGTGTGGGCGCATCGTGACTCGCAACGCCTCGGCTACGAGTGCGTCCCGACAGTCGACGAGTTCGATCTGGGGTTCGTCATCTCGTCCACTGTGTCCACCCAGGCGCGGACGCTCCCGGGCGACCTGCCGACGACTGTCGTCGACCGGGAGACCGGCGAGGTGACGACCTGGCCCCGGGTCCCGCCGAATGTGGTCGAGGAGCTCTACCGGCGCAACCGGCCGTCCGGGCCGCGGGCGCCCCGGACGGTCGATCCGGCGGGCCAACTCCTGCGGGAGATCGGCCGGCTGCCCACGCCCGGCGCGATCGCCCACCTCTCCCTCGACGGCCGGATGTTCCGGGCGCAGGGCGTCAAGGGCGACGTGGAGCTGCGGCACCACCCGCTGGTCCGCCGCTACCTCGACGAACTGCCCGCCGGGCACCTCGGCCGCGGTGGGGACCGGCACGCCGAGCTGGTCGTCGTCTCCGACGTGCTGCACGAGTACGACCACCGCCGGGTCGCCGAGGGAATCGCCCCGATGGACATGGGCGACGCGGAGTCGCTGCTCGCCGCGGCCCGCATCGAGCTGTTCCGGGTACGTGAGCCGGGTGACCCGGCGGGTGGGCACGCCGAGCGCCCCTGCGACTCGTGCCTGAACTTCCTGGTGCACTTCAACGTGCTCCGCTGGTCGGAGCTGGCCTACACGCAGGAGTGGCTGCCCGAGCACCACTCACCGCACCGGCCCGGGCGATTCCCGGCGGAGGTGGCGGATGCCCTGATGGACGCTGGCTGGGAGGAGGGCGGGCTCAACGAGGTGCTCTGCGCCGGAGCGATCCGGGAGACCTGCGAGGTACGGGGAGCGCGGCACCGGCATGAGCCGTTCCCGGCGGCCGTACGCGCGCTGACCGCCTTCCCGGCGCTGCTCAGCCGACGTCGCGGCCCGGGCGAGCAGGTGTGGATCAGCCGCTTCACCACCAACCCGTTGCGCGGCGCGCACAGCGCCGACACCCTCGCCGACTTCGCGGCCGTGCTCGGCAGCCGGCTCTTCCCGTTCGGCTCGGAGCACGGCGAGAGCATCCTCGCCGTGGACGAACAGGGCCGCGTCTTCGCGCTGGACCAGGCGGGCGAGTGGTTCCTCGGCGCCGACGTCGACGCGGCACTGACCACGTTGCTGCTCGGACGGGAGCCGGCCCGCGTCCGCGACGACGGCACCTGGTGAGCGACCGGAACGGTCACCTCCGGGCGCCGCGCGAGGCTAGAGCCGGAGCCCGGTGAGCACGAGCACGCGGGGTTCGGTGTAGTCCTCCATGGCGCTGCGCACGCCTTCCCGCCCGACGCCGCTGCCCTTGACCCCGCCGTACGGCATCTGGTCGGCGCGGTACGACGGCACGTCCCCGACGATCACCCCGCCGACCTCGAGCACCCGGGCGGCGAGGAACGCGGTGCGTACGTCGTGGGTGAAGACGCCCGCCTGCAACCCGTACGCCGAGTCGTTGACGGCGGCGAACGCGGCCTCGTCGTCCGGCACGCGGGTGACCACCAGCACCGGCCCGAAGACCTCCTCGGCGTTGACCCTGGCGTCGGCGGGCACCCCGGTGAGCACGGTCGGCGGGTAGGCGGTGTCCTCACGCCGGCCGCCGACCTCGATGGTGGCGCCGGCCACGACCGCCTCGTCGACCCACGCCTCGACCCGGCGGGCCGCGTCGGCGGAGATCAGCGGTCCGACGTCGGTCCGCTCGTCGGCGGGGTCGCCGGTGCGCAGCTCCTGCACGGCGGCCAGCAACCGGGGCAGGAACCCGTCGTAGAGCCATTCGTGCACGTAGACCCGCTGGACGGCGATGCAGGACTGCCCGGCCTGGTAGTTCGAGAAGGTGGCGATGCGTTGTGCGGCGAAGGTCAGGTCCTCGTCGGCCGCCCAGTCCGCGCAGATGACGGCCGCCGCGTTGCCGCCCAGCTCCAACGTCACGTGCTTCTCGGGCACCGCTCGCCGGATCGCGGCGCCGACCGGGCCGGAGCCGGTGAACGAGACGACCGGCAGCCGCGGGTCGGCGGCCAGCTCGGCGGCGCGCTCGTTGGGCAGCGGCAGCACCGAGAACATCCCCGCCGGCAGCTCGGTCTCGGCGAGCAGGTCGCCGAGGAGCAGCGCGGTGAGCGGGGTGGCCGGCGCCGGCTTGACCACGATCGGCGCGCCGACCGCGACGGCCGGAGCCACCTTGTGCGCGACCAGGTTGAGCGGGAAGTTGAACGGCGTGATGCCCAGCACGGGGCCGCGGGGCACCCGGCGGACGAGCGCGATCCGGCCGGTGGCGGTCGGGTCGGTGTCGAGGCGTTGCAGGTCGCCGGAGAAGCGCCGGGCCTCCTCGGCGGCCCAGCGGAACGTGCCGACGGCCCGCCGCACCTCGGCCCGCGCCCACTTCAGCGGTTTGCCGTTCTCGGCCGTGACGAGCCGGGCGATCTCGTCGGCGCGCTCGGCGAGCCGACGGGACACGTGGTCGAGGGCGTCGGCGCGGACGTGCGCGGGCAGTGCCGCGGCCTCCGCCGCGGCCGCGACCGCCGCTTCGACCTGGTCCGGGGTGGCCATGGTGGTACGTCCCACGACCCGCCCGTCGTACGGGTGGTGGACGGTCAGCTCACCCTCGCCGTGGACGGGACGGCCGGCGACGTAGAAAGCCCTCGACTCCACGGTCGAAGCCTAGGCGACCCCGGCCGAGCACGGAGACTCGCTCAGCGGCATCGGGGCACCACGACACCCCCTCCTGTCCTATAGTCCTACTGTCGTAGGACAACAGAGAGGGCTCAGGTGATCGAGTTCGTACTGGACGCCCGGTCCAAGGTGAACACGTACGTACAGCTGATCCAGCAGGTGAAGCAGGCCCTGCGGGTGGGGCTGCTGGTCCCCGGCGACCAGCTGCCCAAGGTGCGCGACGTGGCGCAGTCACTGGCAATCAACCCCAACACGGTGCTCAAGGCGTACCGCGAACTGGAGATCGAGGGCCTCGTCGAGGGACGTCCCGGCGTCGGCACCTTCGTCCGCCGCACCCTCGGCGGCCCACCCCTCGCCGACCAGGCCGAGCTGCGCGGCGACCTGGTCGCCTGGCTCGGCCGCGCCCGCGCGGCCGGCCTCTCCCCCGAGGACGTCATCGCCCTGGTCGAGACCACCCTGCGGGCCACGCTCGCCGCCGAGGCGGTCCGCACGCAACCCGCCTCGGCCGGACGACCCGCCTCGGCCGGATGAGAGGAGAAGACATGGACGTCGCGCTGGAGACGGAGCGGCTCGGCAAGCGGTACGGGAGGCGGTGGGCGTTGCAGGACTGCTCCCTCCGCCTGCCGGCCGGCCGGATCGTGGGCCTCGTCGGCCCCAACGGCGCCGGCAAGAGCACCCTCCTGCACCTCGCCGTCGGCCTGCTCCGACCCGACGCGGGCGAGGTCCGGATCTTCGGTCGCTCGCCGTACGACAACCCGGCAGTCCTGCCCGAGATCGGCTTCGTCGCGCAGGACACCCCGCTCTACCGCGACTTCACGGCCGCGGAGCTGGTACGACTCGGCGGCCGGATGAACAGGCGCTGGGACGCCGCGCTGGCCCGGGAGCGGCTGGCTCAGCTCGGCATCCCGCCGAAGCTTCCGGTCGGCCGGCTCTCCGGCGGCCAGCGCGCGCAGGTCGCGCTCGCCCTCGCCCTGGCCAAGCGACCCCGGCTACTGCTGCTCGACGAGCCGGTCGCCAGCCTCGACCCGCTGGCCCGCCGCGAGTTCCTCCAGTCGCTGATGGGCAGCGTCACGGACTCCGGGACGACAGTGCTGCTCTCCTCCCACCTCCTCGCCGACCTGGAGCGCACCTGTGACCACCTGGTCGTCCTGCACTCCTCCCGGGTGCGGCTCGCCGGCGCGGTCGACGAGCTGGTCGACGCCCACCGGCAGCTGGTGGGACCGCGGCACGTCGGTGCGCCGATCGCCGGCGTCGGCACGGTGGTCCGGGCACGGCACACGGACCGCCAGTCCACGCTGCTGGCCCGGGTCGACGGCGTCGTGGATCCGGAGTGGACGGTGCACGACGTGACGCTGGAGGACGTGATCCTCGGCTACCTGGCCGACGGTGAGGCGACCGTCGGCCGCACCGACTGGGAGGTGCCCGCGTGATCTGGCTGACCTGGCGCCAGCACCGCCGGCAGGCGCTCTTCACCCTGGTGGGCCTGGTCGTGCTCGCCGCCCTCATGATCCCCACCGGCCTGATGATGCGCGCCGCGTACGCCGACAAGGGGCTGGCCGAGTGCCTCCGGGTGTTGAACGGCCTCCAGCCCGACCCGGGCCGCACCGGGCCGTGCAACCGGGCCCTGAACCAGTTCGCCGACCGGTTCGACTCGATGTCCCTGCTCGGCGTGCTCTTCCTCGTCCTGCCGCTGATCGTCGGGCTCTTCTGGGGCGCCCCGCTCGTCGCCCGCGAGGTCGAGCAGGGCACCCACCGGTTCGCCTGGACGCAGGGCGTCGGCCGCCGGCAGTGGGCGCTGGTGAAGTTCGGGTTCGCCGCGGTCGTCGCCACGCTGGTCGCCGTGGTCTACGGGCTCGGCATGTCCTGGTGGGCCACCCCGCTGACCGGGGCCGCCCAGCAGAGCCGCTTCGACGTCTTCTTCTTCGACATGCAGGGGGTCGCGCCGATCGGGTACACCCTCTTCGCGGTCGCCCTCGGCGTCTGCGCCGGCGTCTTCTGGCCGAGGATGATGCCCGCGATGGCGGTGACGCTCGGCGGGTTCCTCGGCGTACGGGTCCTGCTGACCGTCCTGGCCAGGCCGCACTACCTGCCGCTGGAGACCCGGACCATCCCGATCGAGGGCACGATCGGCGATCCGGACGGCGCACTGGGCGACTGGGTCATCGCCAAGGGCATCCGGGACGCCGGCGGCACGTTGGTGCTTCCCGACGCCCAGGCCGCGTGCCCGGACAGCACGGGATCGGTGGGTGGGAAGTGTCCGCCCATCGTGGAGTTCGGTGAGGGCGCCTACAACTGGCAGCTCTACCAGCCGGCCGACCAGTTCTGGCTGTTCCAGGGCATCGAGTCCGGCATCTTCGTCGCGCTGGCGGCGGCGTTGCTCTACCTCGCCGTACGCCGGATCCGCCGCGTCGCCTGACGAGCACGGCCGGCGGCGAGAACTTCGTCGCCTGACGAGCACGGTCGGTGGCGCGAACCGTCGCGTGCGCGGCGGCGGTGGAAACGTCGTGACGGCTCCTCATCCGGGGGGCCGCCACGGCGTTCCCGCCAGGCCGGTCAGTCGAGCAGTTCGACCACGTTGCGGCGGACCACGTTCTTCCCCGGCTCACGAACGGCGTCCATCGCCGCCGTGTTCAGCAGCACGCAGCTACCCGACGGCCCGGTCACCGACACCGACACCGACCGCCCGTTGTCCAGATTGGTCACCCGCAACCGGGTACCCACCGGGAACCGGTCACTGGTCGCCGCCGGAGCGCCCCCCTCCGCGGAGAAGGTCACCGACCCGGAGCAGGCGCTCGGCGGGACATCCGGCTCGGTCGCACCGGGCCGGGCGGCGCCCGGTTGGGCGCTGCCCGGCCGGGTCTCGCCCCCGCCCGGCCCGCCGGGCGGGGGCGGCGGCGCGTCGAGGCGTTCGACCACGTTGCGGCGGACCACGTTCTTCCCCGGCTCACGAACGGCGTCCATCGCCGCCGTGTTCAGCAGCACGCAGCTACCCGACGGCCCGGTCACCGTCACCGACACCGACCGCCCGTTGTCCAGATTGGTCACCCGCAACCGGGTACCCACCGGGAACCGGTCACTGGTCGCCGCCGGAGCGCCCCCCTCGGCGAAGAAGGTCACCGACCCGGAGCAGGCGGAGCTCCGCGCCGGAGTCGTGTCCGCGAACCCGAGCCCCGTGCCGACCGCGACGACCGCCGCGGCGGCCACCGCGACGGTCGCCGCCAGCACATGCCTTCGCTGCACCCTCACTGTCTCTCCCGTTCGTCCCGTGACGTCCTACGACGCCTGGTACGGACGGCGGGGCGAGACCGTTCAGCGCGGCATCGGGATCACAACGGGCCGTAACGGGTGTGTGGCGCTCCGGTCATCAGGGCCCAGTACCGGTCCCCGTACGACCAGTGCCACCACTCCGTCGGGTAGTTCACCATCCCCGCCCCACCGAGCGCGGCGACCAGGACCTCCCGGTTGCGTCGGGCCGCGGCCGGGATGTTCTCCGCCCCGGTGAAGCAGGCGTTCGCGCTCGCCTCGGGGGTGGCGTCGACGGCCGTACCCATGTCCAGCTCGACCCCGTCCGCGTCGCAGAGGGTCAGGTCGACCGCCCCGCCCGTGCTGTGCGGGGCCACCTCGACCGGCGAGACGAACTTGGTGGTCTCCACGTGCACCCGCTCCGGTGACCACTGCGGGTACCGGCGGCGCAGCTCGTCCCGGTAGCCGGTGAAGATCTTCAGCTGCGCCTGGTACGGCCGGTAGCCCTCGATGACCAGCAGGCGCAGACCCGCCGGCAGGGCACGCTGCGCGTCAAGCAGCCGTTGCGCGACCGCGCGCCGCACCCGGGCGTACGAACCGGTGGGGTCGGCGGCGCGGGTGTCCAGCCGCAGCTCCGACACCTCACGCAGGTCGACCAGCTCGTCGCCGTCGTCCTCGCTCCGCACCGCGGCCACCCGCGGGTCGGAGAGCAGGATCACTGCGACTCCTCCAGCCGCGCGCTCGCCGGACGCTCCGCGTGCCGGGCGAAGGCGAGGTCGACGAGACGGTTCACGAGGTCCTGGTAGCTGACGCCGGACTCCGCCCACACCTTCGGGTACATCGAGTGCGCGGTGAAGCCGGGCAGGGTGTTCAGCTCGTTGACGTACAGGTCGCCGTTCGCCTCGTCGTAGAGGAAGTCGACGCGGGCCAGCCCCCAACCGCCGATCGCCGCGAACGCCCGTACGGAAAGCTCCCGGATCCGCTCGGTCACCTCGTCCGGCAGCACCGCCGGAACGATCATCGGGTCGCTGTCACCGAAGTACTTCTGCTGGTAGTCGAACCAGCCGCCCTTCACCTGGACCTCGCCGACCGCCGACGCCTCCGGCCGCCAGCCGCCGAGCACACCGGCCTCCAGCTCCCGGCCGGTCACGCCCTGCTCGACCACGACGACGTTGTCGTAGGTCAGCGCCTCCTCGATGGCGGCCGCCAGGTCGTCGCCCTCGGCCACCCGTGAGATGCCGATGGAGGAGCCCATCCGGGCCGGCTTCACGAAGAGCGGCCGGCGCAGCCCCAGCACCAGCTTCTCCGGGTCGTCCACGGTCCGGTAGGTCTGCGCGTCGAACGACACCTGCGGGGTGACCGGCACACCCTCGGCGCGCAGCGCACGCTTCATCGCGACCTTGTCCATGCCGATCGCGGAGGCGAGGATGCCGCACCCGACGTACGGCACACCGAGGGACTCGAGCAGCCCCTGCACCACGCCGTCCTCGCCGTACGGGCCGTGCAGGACCGGGAAGACCACATCCAGCTCGGCGTGGACCGTGCCGGGGGCGTCGGAGGCGGTGACGGCGAGGGTGCCCGCGCGGTCGCCGGCACGCAGCTCGACCGCCGACCCGGTCACCGTGAGCCGGTCCTCGATGGCCAGGCCGGTGCCGACGGCGGCACGCAGCTGCGCGAACGTGGCCTCCGGGACGAGCCGGAACCCGCCGGTACGGGTCACGCCGATGGCGACCACCTGGTGGCCGGCGTCGGCCAGGGCCCGGGCGACCCCGAGCGCGGAGGCGCAGGACACCTCGTGTTCCGCAGACGGGCCACCGAACAGGATTCCGATCCGGACAGGCGTGCTCATGCCGCCACCCCTTCCATAGTCGCCAGGTCGGCGAAGTGCCGCGTCGCCAACCGGGCGACCAGCTCCGCTTCGACATTTCCGCCGGTCAGCACCACGCCGACCGTGCGGTACCGCTCCCGTCCCTGGCCGCTCTGCACGACACCGGGCCGGTTGACCGCCTCGCCGAGGTCCGCCGCAAGCCGCAGCGCACCGGCGAGCCCGGCCGCGCCGGACGGCTCGGTGAGCACCTTCAGCTCCAGCAGGAGCATCTGGAACGCCTCGGCGATCTGGTCGTCGTTGACCCGCACGACACCGCGGATGGTGTCGCGCGCGACGGCGAACGGTAGCTCACCCACGCAGGTGGGGCGAAGCCCGTCGGCGATCGTGGGCGCCGGTGAGACGGCCGTCGGCCGGCCGGCGGTGAGGCTGTGGGCAAGGGAGTCGCAGCCCACCGGCTCCACCCCGTACACCTCGATCGGCGTCCCCGCCGCGGCCAGGCAGGCGCCCGCGACGCCCCCGCCGCCGCCGACCGGGACCACGAGCGCGTCCAGCGGGGTGCCGGCGCGCTCCGCCTCCTCGATCAGCTCCAGGCTCGCGCTGCCCTGCCCGGCGATCACGTCCGGGTGGTCGTAGGCGTCGATCAGCGGGTGTCCGTGGGCCGTACTGATCTGCCGGGCGGTCGCGATCCGCTCGTCGAGGGTGCTGCCGGCGAAGACGACCTCCGCGCCGGCCGCCCGCGCCCTGGCCACCTTGGTCGACGCCGCGTCCACCGGAAGCACGACCGTCGCGGTCAGGCCGTGCCGCGCGGCCGCCAGCGCCACCGCCACCGCGTGGTTGCCGGTGCTCTGGGCCACCACCCCGGTGTACCCGGCCGCGGCGAGCCGGCCCACCGCCAGCATCGCGCCCCGCATCTTGTACGAGCCGCCGGTCTGGAGGTTCTCCGCCTTCATCAGGATCCGGACGCCGGCCAGCCGGTCGATGGTCGGGGAGTTGAGCACCGGGGTACGCACCACCCGGCCGGAGAGCCACCAGGCCGCCTCCTGCACCCGGGCCCGGTCCGGTACCGCCTGGATCGGAACTGTCTCCGGCGCCGAAGCCGCAGGTGGGACCTCGGCCGGCCGTTCTGTGCGCGACATGATCTCTCCTTCACGGTTGTGCTTCGGCGCGGTACGCGGTGGAAGCTTGAACATCCACCACGCGCCGACCGCCAGCAGTCCGCGGTGAGCGGCCAGGCTGAGCGCCAACACCACCGCGGTTACCAGGACCGGATATCCGGCCACCAGCAGCTCCCGTCCCGGCCCGTTCAGCTCGGTGACCGGGCCGGAGAGGAGCCGGTGCAGCAGGGCGAGCACCGGCATGTGGATCACGTAGACCGGCAGCGTCTGACGCCCCAGGGTGGCGAGCATCGTGCCGGCTGCCCGCGTCCGCTGGGCGACAATAGCCGCCGCCGTCATACCGAACGCCACCGCGGTGACCGAGACCACCGGCCACACGCCGAACCACTGCTCGGCGGCGGCGAGGCCCATGACGGCCAGGGCCGCCACGTAGACCGCGCCGGTCCAGAGCAGGCGCCGGCGGGTCGCGGTCGCCGCCCAGCGCGTCAGGTGCGGCCGCAGGTGCACGCCGGCGAGGAAGAAGACGAGGTTCTGGTAGACACCGCCCCGGTTGCCGGGTGTGTCCAGCAGCCCCGCGGCGGCGACGGCCGACAGCAGGCCCGAGACGCCGAGCAGCGCCGCCGGGTGGACCCGGCGCAGCGCCTTCGCCACCACGAAGTAGAGCGCCAGCGCGTACAGGTACCAGAGGTTGGACGGGGTGATGGTGAGCTGGGCGAGAAGCCCGCCGGGGCTGGTGGCCCGGTCGGTCGGGAAGCCCGGGGCGAGGGCCAGCAGGGCGGTGTGGATCAGCAGCCACATCGCGTACAGGTAGAGGTTGCCGGCGACCCGGGGGCGGGCCGAGGCGCGCCACGACCGGTTCACGGCGTTCGCCGCGAAGATCCCGGAGATGGTGAAGAAGAGTGGCATCCGCAGCGGCAGCAGCTGCTCGCCGAGCAGCCCCCACGCGCCCGGCACCGGCAGGCCGATCCGCCAGTCGATCTGGAGGTAGTCCTTCACCACCACGTGCCAGAGCACCACGAGGATGATGCAGGCGCCTTTGGCCACGTCGGCCCAGCCCTCGCGCCCCGCGCTCGTCTGCACCGCCCGCGCGGTCGACGGTTCGGTTCCGTGTGTCACAACGTCCTTTCCTCCCCGGCTCCGGGCGCCGGCGGTCCGCGAGCGCGTACCGCTGAGTTGTCCGGGCAGGCCGGAGTCGGGATCCGCGTACACACGGATTCCAGGGCTGATCGGTTCGGTCTGGTCGGCGGCGTTGCCGAACTAGTGGGGAACGGGCAGCTGCACGTCCACGCGCAGCCCACCGCCGTCGAGGGGGCGGGCGACGATGAGGCCGTCGTGCGCCTGGGTGATCGAGCGGGCGATGGCGAGGCCCAGTCCCGCGCCACCGCTCTGGTTCGTCCGGTCGCGGGCCAGGCGCCGGAAGGGCTCGAAGAGTCCGGCGACCGCCTCCGCCGGCACGATCTGTCCGGTGTTGGCCACGCTCAGGGCGGGCGTCCGGCCGACCGTCACGGCGAGCCGGCCGCCGGGCCGGTTGTACTTGATCGCGTTCTCCACGAGGTTGGTGACCAGGCGCTCCAGCAGCACCCGCTCGCCCATCACGATCCGGCGGTCGAGCTGGCTCTCCACCGTCACCCCGGCCGCCGTCGCCCGGTCCTGGTACGCGGCCAGCACCCTGCGGGCGATCTCGTCGAGCGGCTGCGGGGTCGAGGAGCGCAGACCCTGGTCACTCTCGCTGAGCGCGAGCAGCCCCTCGATGAGCCGCTCGTTGCGTTCGTTGGTCTGCAGGAGCTGGGCGGTCAGGAGCTCGAGCTGCTCGCCGGTGAGCGCCTGGGCCATGCCGACCTCGATCAGCGTCCGCTGGACGGCCAGCGGGGTCCGCAGCTCGTGCGAGGCGTTCGCGGCGAACCGCCGCTGGCCGTCGTACCCGGCGGCGATGCGCTCCATCATCTGGTCGATCGCGCGGGAGAGCTGGGCGAGTTCGTCGCGTCCGTGCCGCCGGATCCGGTAGCCGAGGTTCTGCGGGCCGACGTGCGCGATCGGCTCGGCGAGGTCGCGTACCGGGCGCAGGCACCACACCGCGGCGCCCCACACCGCGACCATCGCGATCAGGGCGAGGGCGAGTTCGACCATCTGAGGGATGACCGCGTCGAGCTGACGCGCCGGCTCGCAGACCAGCCCCAGCCCGGGGGCCGGCAGGCCGCAGACCTCCTGCGCGGGCAGCCACACCATGCCGAGCAGCCACCGCCCCAGGCCGGGCAGGAAGAGCCCGGCCAGCAGGGCGAGCACGCCCACGAGCACGATACGGCGGCGGGGGATCACTCTGGCCCGCCGATCCGGTAACCGGCCCGGGGCACCGTGTGGATGATCGCCGGCTGCCCGAGCTTCTTCCGCAGGGTCATGACGGTGACCCGCACCGCGTTGGTGAACGGGTCGGCGAACTCGTCCCAGGCCTGCTCCAGCAGGTCCTCGGCGCTGACCACCCGGCCGTCGGCACGCATCAGCACGTGCAGCACGGCGAACTCCTTCGGGCTCAGGTTGACCGCACGCCCGTCGCGGCTGACCGTGTGCCGGGCGACGTCGAGCGCCACGCCGTGCTGTTCGAGCACCGGCGGCACGGCGGGCGCGGAGCGGCGACCGAGCGCCTGCACCCGCGCGACGAGCTCGGCGAAGGCGAACGGCTTCGTCAGGTAGTCGTCGGCGCCGAGGCCGAGGCCCTCGACCCGGTCCCGGATGCCGGCGGCCGCGGTGAGCATCAGCACCCGGGTGCCCGCGTCCGATCCGGTGAGCTCGCGGCACACCTCGTCGCCGGTCTGCCCGGGCATGTCCCGGTCGAGCACGGCGACGTCGTACCGGTTCACGGCGATCCGCTCCAGCGCCGCGTCGCCGTCGTAGCAGACGTCGACCGCCATGGAGACCCGACGCAGCCCCTCGGCGATCATGTCCGCCAACAACCGCTCGTCGTCCGCCACCAGCACCCGCACGCTCGCCGCTCCCGTGATCCTTCGTTGTCCGGCATACGGTCTCAAGCGGGAGATAAGCGTTCTGTAAGCACCCGCCTGAGCCATCGTCCACGCCCGGCGGGCAGGAACAAATGCTGGCGAATCGTCCGGTCGGGCGAACGTCTCGGATGCGCGGAATGAGGCGATCTGCCCCGTCACCTCCAGCCCGCCGACGGCGGGGAGTGAGCCGGATCACTCCGGCCGCCGATCGGGCCCGCTCCGCCCGCACCCTTGGCGGGCGGGGGTGACGTGGGTCACGATGGGCGCGAGGAGGTCGCCGGTGGCTGACCCGTGGCTCGCCCTGGAACTCGGCGCCGATCCCGCGGAGCGGATCGCGCAGGTCGCCGCCGCGCACGAGGCGTTCCTCGCCGCCGGCACGGCACCCGGCCGGATCCGTGAGGTGGTCCGGCGGTCCTGGGAACGGTCCGCCCTGCTCGACCCGGAGGCCACCGCGCCGGTCGACCTGACCGACGACGCGCTGATCGACTACCGCGCCGCCCACCCCCTGGCCCGGGTGCTGCCGCTCTTCCGGGACCTGCTGGGCGGCGTCGCCTTCGACGGCGCGCACCTCATGGCGGTCTGCGACGCGCACGGACGGCTGCTCTGGGTCGAGGGCCATCCCGGGGTGCGCCGGCGCGCCGAGGCGATGAACTTCGTGCCCGGCGCCCGCTGGGACGAGGCGCACGCGGGCACGAACGCCCCCGGCACCGCGCTGGCCGTCGACCACAGCGTGCAGATCTTCGCGACCGAGCACTTCAGCCGCCGGGTGCAGCGCTGGACCTGCGCCGCCGCCCCGATCCACGACCCGCTCACCGGACGGCTGCTCGGCGCGATCGACATCACCGGCGGTGACCAGCTGGCCAACCCGCAGAGCCTGGCGCTGGTGCGGGCCACCGCCCGCGCCGCCGAGGCGGAACTCGCCGCGGGGCGGCCGCCCGAGCCGGGCGTGCTCAACGTCCTGGCGCTCGGCCGCGACGAGGCGGAGCTCCGGGTGGACGGGCGGCGGGTCCGGCTCGGCCGCCGACACAGCGAGCTGCTGGTGCTGCTCCTCGAACACCCGGAGGGGCGGTCCGGCGAGCAACTCGGCCTCGACCTGTACGGCGACGAGCGGCTGCACCCGGTGACCGTGCGCGCCGAGCTGTCCCGGCTGCGCCGGGTGCTCGGCCCGGAGCTGCTGGACTCCCGACCGTACCGGCTGCGCGGGACCGTACACGCGGACTTCCGCGCCGTCACCGCGCGGCTCGACCGGGGCGATGCGGCGGGGGCGCTCGACACGTACGCGGGTCCGTTGCTGCCCGCCTCCGACGCGCCGGGAGTGACCCGGCTGCGCCGGCTCATCGACGGCCAGCTTCGGGCGGCCGTGCTCGCCACCGCGGACCCGGCGCTGCTCGCGGCCTGGACCGCGACCCCTGCCGGGGCCGACGACCTGGCCGCGTGGCAGGCGCTGGCGCGGGCGCTGCCACCGGGCGCGCCCCGCCGCCCGCTCGCCGTCGCCCGCATCCACCAGCTCGCCCGGGAGTACGGCCTGCCGCGCGCAACGTGGATGCAACCTCCCGGTGGCTAGCGTCGCCGCCGTCACCGCACCTCGACGGCGGAGGTAACCATGACGCGCTACGACGCGCCCACCCACTGGCAGTCCCGCTACGACCACTTCATCGGCGGCGAGTACGTCACGCCGCACGGCGGACGGTACTTCGAGAACCCCACTCCCGTGACCGGGGAAACCTTCTGCGAGGTGGCCCGGGGCACCGCCGAGGACGTCGAGAAGGCCCTCGACGCCGCGCACGGCGCCGCCGACTCGTGGGGCCGCACGTCCGTGGCCGAGCGGGCCCGCATCCTCAACCGGATCGCCGATCGGATGGAGGAGCACCTCGAATCCCTGGCGATCGCCGAGACCTGGGAGAACGGCAAGCCGGTACGCGAGACGCTGGCTGCGGACATCCCGCTCGCCATCGACCACTTCCGTTACTTCGCCGGCGCGATCCGAGCGCAGGAGGGAAGTGTCGGCGAGCTGGACGACGACACCGTCGCTTACCACTTCCACGAGCCGCTCGGTGTCGTCGGGCAGATCATCCCGTGGAACTTCCCGCTACTGATGGCGACCTGGAAGCTCGCTCCGGCTCTCGCCGCGGGCAACGCCGTGGTGCTCAAACCGGCCGAGCAGACCCCGGCGTCGATCCACCACTGGCTCTCCCTGGTGGCCGACCTGCTGCCGCCCGGCGTGGTGAACGTGGTCAACGGCTTCGGTGTCGAGGCGGGCAAGCCGCTCGCCTCGTCCGCGCGGGTGGCGAAGGTGGCGTTCACCGGCGAGACCACCACCGGGCGGCTGATCATGCAGTACGCCAGCGAGAACATCAAGCCGGTCACGTTGGAGCTGGGCGGCAAGAGCCCGAACATCTTCTTCGACGACGTGAGCGCCTCCCACGACGACTTCCACGACAAGGCGCTCGAAGGGTTCACGATGTTCGCCCTCAACCAGGGTGAGGTCTGCACCTGCCCGTCGCGGGCGCTGATCCAGCAGGGCCACTACTCGGACTTCCTCGCCGCGGCAGTGGAGCGGACCCGGGCGGTGAAGCAGGGGCACCCGCTCGACACCGACACGATGATCGGGGCGCAGGCCTCCAACGACCAGCTGGAGAAGATCCTGTCCTACCTGGACATCGGCCGGCAGGAGGGCGCCAAGGTGCTGACCGGTGGCGCCCGGGCCGACCTGGGCGGCGAACTCTCCGGCGGGTACTACGTGGAGCCGACCATCTTCGAGGGCGACAACTCGATGCGGATCTTCCAGGAGGAGATCTTCGGCCCGGTGGTCTCCGTGACCTCCTTCGCCGACCTCGACGAGGCCGTGAAGATCGCCAACGACACGCTGTACGGGTTGGGCGCCGGCGTCTGGACCCGGGACATCAACACCGCGTACCGGGCCGGGCGGTCGATCCAGGCCGGCCGGGTGTGGACGAACTGCTACCACGCGTACCCGGCGCACGCCGCGTTCGGCGGGTACAAGCAGTCCGGCATCGGCCGGGAGAACCACAAGATGATGCTGGAGCACTACCAGCAGACCAAGAACCTGCTGGTCAGCTACTCCCCGAAGAAGCTCGGCTTCTTCTGATGGGCGACCACCCGTCGGCCGACGCGGTGCCCGGTCCGCCGGGCGCCGCGGCGCCACCCGGCCACGTTCCACTCCCTCGGGCGGCGTCGCCGATCGCCCTGCCCCACCCGACGGAACCCGTCTCCGTGACGCCGGCCGCAGCGGCGCTGCTCCGGTCGTTGCGGGAGCAGCACGGGCCGCTGATGTTCCACCAGTCCGGCGGCTGCTGTGACGGCAGCGCGCCGATGTGCTACCCGGCCGGCGAGTTCCGCACCGGCGGCTCGGACGTCCTGCTGGCGTCGCTCGACGTCGACGGCGTTCCCGAGCCCGTCGAGTTCTGGATGTCACGGGCGCAGTGGGAGTTGTGGAAACACACCCGGCTCACGGTCGACGTGGTGCCCGGCCGGGGCAGCGGCTTCTCCCTGGAGGCCCCCGAGGGGGTGCGCTTCCTGATCCGCTCCCACCTGGCCGGGAACGGGGCGTAGGACGTCCGGGGTTGACC
Organism: Micromonospora sp. 15K316; assembly: GCF_004348525.1. Taxonomy (GTDB): domain Bacteria; phylum Actinomycetota; class Actinomycetes; order Mycobacteriales; family Micromonosporaceae; genus Micromonospora. The sequence goes on from NZ_SMKG01000023.1 coordinate 21,979, forward strand.
CGGTCAGCCGGCGGCGATCTGCGCGTACCGCTCGACGGGCCGCACGGCGACGCCGCCGGCACGGTCCAGCCCCTGCCAGAGGGCGCTGGTGGCCGGGTCCTGCCGCGCGACCTCACCCTCCGTCTCGACCAGGTACTCGGTGAGGAAGCCGCGCAGCGGACCCGCCGCCACGCTCTCCGGGTGCTCACCGGCGAACTCGGGCGCCGCGTGCAGCAGCAGCAACAACATGCCGTGGACCCGGGCCTTCTGCCGGTCCAGCGCCGGCTGGAAGTACGGCAGGTCCAGGGCCCGCGCCCCCAGCCGGGCGTAGAACCGCAGCCGCGCCTCGGAGTCGCCGTGCGCCCGGTTGCCGGGGTGCTGATCCGGACGCTCCACCTCGGCCACGATCAGGCAGGGGTCGTACCGCTCGGCCCATTCGGGGACGAGGTGACCGAGCAGGAGGCTGCCCACCCCGGTGCCCCGGCCCTCTTCGGCCACGGCGAGGTAGCTCAGCAGCATCACCCGGGGGCCCTCGTACCAGGAGCCGACAGCCCCACCGAGCAGCGCGCCGGCGTCGTCGCGGGCGACGAAGACCTCACCGACCCCGTCGTGCAGGTCGGCGAGGAGGCTCTCCCCCGTCACCAACTGGTCCTCGGGGAACGAGGGCAGCAACACCTGCCGGTAGAGCAGGTCGGTGGTGGCGTCGTCGGTCACCCGGACAATCCTCATCCGGCCACGCTACCGGCGTCGTCCACCGATCCGGCCGCTGAACCCGCCGCCGGGCCCCGCCGGTCGCGGGACATGAAGTGCAGCGTGAAGCCGAACGCCGCCGCGAGGAGCAGCACCCCGACGGCGAGCGACAGCGCCCAGAGGTCGTGCAGGTCGTAACCGGCCTGGATCAGCTGCATCACCCCGGAGAGACCGACAGCGGCGGCCACGCCCAGCAGGATGTCGATCCGGCGGCGGTTCACCCGCTCGCGCTCGGCGCGCCGCCGCGCGGCCGCCTCCTCGCGGGACAGCCGCTCCCGCAACTCCCGCTCCTCGCGCTCCCGCGCGGCCCGGGCCGCCGCGAGCGCCCACTCCTGCTGACGACGCATCGACGCCTCCACCAGCGCGCCCACCCGGTCGGCGAGGACCTTGTCGACCATGTCCTCGAACTCGGCGCGCAGCTCCCCGAAGCGCGCGGCCACCAGCAGCCGGTCGATGGTGACCCGGATCGCCGGGGAGGTGACCAGCGACGGCGCGGTGAGGAACATCAGGACGGTACGGCTCGACATCACGAAGCCGTGCATCCGGAGCTGCTGGGCCTCCAGCCGCCCCTGCAGATCGGTCAGCTCCTCGACCTGACGCCGGTGCGCGGCCGAGGAGATCTCGGCGGCGTCCAGATCGGGAGGCCCCTGGTCCAGCCGTACGGTCATCTCCGCCAACTGCTCGAGCACGGCCTGGTGGTAGCCGCCGAGCTGGTCCTGCCAACCGGCGAACATGCCTTCGAGGGAGGCCACGAACTCGGCCGTCTCGGCGAGCGAGCGCATCATGTAGCTCGGGGTGCCCGGCGTCATCATCAACGTCGTGTTGCAGCTGCGCATCAACAGATCACCGGTGAAGCCGGGCACGTCCACGACGGGGAGCCGCGCCGGGTCGACCGGGTAGCGCAGCCACTCCGCCACCGCGCTCATCCCGTCCCGTACCGGGTTGAAGAGCGGTTGCGCGCCGAACGCCGAGAGCAGCTCGGCGGCCGTACGGATGGGTTCGGCCACGCCGGTCGAGGGGGAGACGAGGCTCGCCCGGTCGACGGAGAGCAGCACGTGGTACATGCCCGGGCGGCCGCTGCACCGGATCTGCCGGGCCGTGGTCCGGGCGAGCTGCCCGGCCAGGTCGGAGGTCACCTGGTTGGCGAAGTCGGACAGCCGTTGCCACTGCGGGGCCGAGGGACCCGACTCGACCATCCGCAGCGGGGTGCCGAGCTGGGCGAGGTTCCCGGCCTCTGGGGCGACCCGGACCATCGCCGCGTACACCTGCGGCGGGGTGGCGCCGGAGAGCTGCCCCGCGATGCGCAGGAAGTGATTGCCCAGCTCGGACAGCCGCAGCTCGACCGTGAAGGTCTCCGGCTCGGCGTCGGGCCGGTCGACGTCCCTGACCTCCAGGTCGGGCAGGGTGATCGTCATGCCGCGGAACTGCCGGTCGAGCGGGTCGTCGCCCTTCCAGATGTCGCTCAGCGAGAGATCGTCCGAGACGTACGCCTGCGGGTGCTCGCTGACGGAACAGCCCGCGATGGTCCAGTCCAACGCGGCCCAGCGCGCCGTGTTGATCAGATCCTGGGGCAGGCTGACCGCGCTCGGTGGCGTGCCGGCCGACGTCCCGTCCCCGGCCACGTCCTCGTATAGGCCGAACGGGTACAGGTAGACCACCTGACCGTGCTCGACCCGGAGCCAGGGCCGCTCGACCGAGGCGGCGAGCGCCTCCAGCGCGAAGCGGTGGGCGCGCATCTCGCTCCGGTCGATGCCGTCCGGCAGGCTCTCCTCCGCTTCGCGCAGGGCCCGGAGCGCGCCCCCCACCTCGGGCTCGCCCGCGCTGAAGTGGTCGAAGACCGCCCGCGCCGCCAGGGAGAGCGCGCGGTAGTAGCGGACGTCGCCACCGGCCTGCTCGGTCACGAAGTCCAGCAACGGGGAGCGCGGGCAGGAGTCGGCGTCGACCAGCATCCGCTCGGCCCGGTCGGCCACCCGTCCGGCCAGCTCCGACCAGGTGGCGAGGGAGCCGGCGTAGCCGGCGTCGTAGCAGACCATCTCGACGGCCAGCAGCTCGATCATCTGGAGCACCAGCCCGGTCATCGCCGCGTCGGCGACCTGCCCCTGTGCGGTGAGCCGCGACCACCGCTCGCCCACGAACCGCATGTGCTCCAGCGCCGGTTCGATGTCCCAGGCCTCTTCCCAGTACTCCTCGAAGAGTGCCTCGAGGTAGAGCAGCAGGGCCGGTGCCGCTCCCGGCAGGGGTGCGGCCACCGCCAGCGCCTGCGCGATCGCCGATCGCAGCTGCGGCTGCTCCACCCTTGTCGAATCCCAGGTGGAGAGCGTGGCCAGCAGGTCGAACTCATCGACCGCGAGACCGCCGGGCCGGCACAACCGCCCGGACAGCCAGCGACGCAGTGGCCTCAGGTCGCCGTCACCGAGCGCTTCGAGGTGCTCCGCATCGATCTCGGTCGCGATATCCACTGAGCAGCCCTCCGCTACGAGTCGGCGTCGCTCAGGGCACTATGCCAAGCAGTCGCAAGAAATCTCGACCCCGTCGGGACGTGGTGGCGCGGGCACCCGACCGCACCGGCCCGGCCCCGACAATCGGCCTGCGCCGCGACGGCGGCCGGGCCGCGGGCCGCTGCCGCGACGCCGACCGGCCGGTCTGCCGGAAACCGGCTCCGGGCGGGCGTCCGGATACCTAGCCTGACAGGCAGGAGCAGCTCAGCGACGGAGGCCAGCATGAGCACCGAGGCCATGGACGCGTTCGCCCGCGAGCGCGAAGTCGAGATCACCGTGACCGGCCGGCGGACGGGGCGGCAGATCTCCCACCCGGTCTGGTTCGTGCAGGAGGAACAGAGCATGTTCCTGGTGCCGGTCTCCGGCCTCGACAGCGACTGGTACAAGAACGTCCGGCAGACGCCGGTGATCCGGGTGGCCGCGAACGGTACGGCGGTGAACTCGACCGCGACCACCATCGACGACCCGGATCGGGTCGACCACGTGGTGTCGCTGTTCCGCGAGAAGTACGGCGCGGACGAGGTGGAGAACTACTACCCGAGGCACGACGTCGCGGTGCAGGTGCCGCTCGGCTGACCCGGCCGGCGAACGGGTAGGGCGGCGCGACGCTGGGCCCGGCGGGCGCTCAGAGGTTCGGCGGAATGACCCGCAGGTGACCCCGGCGCCCGGTGGAATGTGGCTGCTTGTCCTGATCGTCCTCGGGTGGACGCGGAGTCGGACGAGCCGCCTCGCGGACCGCCTCGGCCAGCGCGACCAGGTCGTCGGTGGTGGGCGGCGGCGGCTCGAACTCGCCCTCGTGACGGACGACGTCCCACCCCCGCGGAGCGGTCAGGCTGCGGGCGTGCGGCTCGCAGAGGTCGTACGTGTGCGGCTCGGCGAAGGCCGCCAGGGGACCCACCACCGCGGTCGACTCGTTGTAGACATAGGTCAATGTGGCGACCGCTTGCCGGGGGCAGCCGTTTCGGGAGCAGCGCCGTGGTGACCTCACGGCGGCAGGGTATCTCCATTACCGGGTCCGGCGCACCGGTTCGCGTTGCGACACGCCCGTCACGGTGATCACAATTCGCGGCGCCGGCGCGCCGCTCCGGTCCCGGCACGCCCGAACGGTGGCGCTGCCGCAGGCCGGGGTCGCCCGGGGGCTACCCTTTGCCTCATGACGAGCCCGGAACACCGCCGCCCCGGCTCCGGCCGGCGCGCACATCGCGACCGGCACGGCCGCGGTCTGCGCGGGCGGCTGGTACCGGCCACCGTGCCGCTGGCCCGGACGAAGGCGGAGGTCTTCGACGACCTGGTCCTGGACACCGTCGAGACGCTGGAGCGGCGGTTCGCGAAGGAGCTGGCCGGGGTCGAGTTCGCGGTGGAGGACGTCCCGCCCGAGCTGAACGTCTACGACTCCGACGTGCTCGAAGACGGCGAGGTGCCGCTGGCCCGCCTGCTGCCCGGACGGCCGGGCCGGCAGGAGGTGCCGCCCCGGATCGTGCTCTACCGTCGCCCGCTGGAGTTCCGGGCGATGGACCGCGAAGACCTCGCCGACCTGGTCCACGACGTGATCATCGAGCAGGTGGCGAACCTGCTCGGAGTCGACCCGGACGAGCTGGCCTGACCGGTCCGACCCCCACCGGGACCCGGTCACGACTCAACCCGCCGGACGCCGTCACACGCCGGACCCGGGCGGCCCCCACCGCCCGGGCTGCGCGTCGATCAGGCGGCCCGCCGCTTCAACTTGCGCCGCTCCCGCTCGGAGAGCCCACCCCAGATCCCGAACCGCTCGTCGTGGCCGAGAGCGTATTCGAGGCATTCCGTCTTGACCTCGCAGCGCGAGCAGATCCGCTTCGCCTCACGGGTCGAGCCGCCCTTCTCGGGAAAGAACGCCTCCGGGTCGGTCTGCGAGCAGAGCGCCCGCTCCTGCCACTCCGGCGCGTTTCCGAGCAGGTCGGCCACCTCAAGCTGGCCGTCCATCAAATGCCTCCTTGTCGCGCACCGGCGTCATCGCCGCTGCAACCCCCCACGCGAAAGGCGTGCGTGTCCGTCCGGTCCGGTTTTGATGCGTTCCGTGCGAACAACCCCATTCAAATTACACGTGTGTAATACGTGCGCCGTCAAGCCAAACTTGATAATGGAGTCGCCCTCCCGACATGACCCGGACGGCCATCCGACCACCCGGCCTCGCAACCTGCCCTATCGATTCAGACCCCGGCCGAGTAACGCCCTCTCCGGCGAGTTGCCGGAGATTTTCCCCGTGGCGCACCGGCACCGGCCGCGTCGGAGCGGTCGCGAAACGCCACACGGGCGCACCCGGACAGCACTGCTGATCTTGGTGGGGCACAGGTTAACGCGACTCGCGACGGACTGCCCGTCGAGCGACCACCGCCGACCTCTCGACGTCCACATTGTGGAAGGCGAGTCGCCGACGAGAGTGGACGGAGTTCGGGTGTGCCGGGAACGGGCTGGTCGACCCGATCACTCGGTTCCGCCAGACCGACGGCGGCCCACTGCCCGCACTTCCCATCAGACGGTACGTGGCCGTGCCGCACAGCTCGGGCCCGACCTGTCGGAGCGCGCCGCGCACCGCTGCGGCGCCCGCGCGGCTGGTGCCCGCCCGGCCGGCCGGCGGAGCGCACCCGCCCTCTCCTCGCCGCCCACCCGGAGCGCAGGGGTGCCGCCGCTCCTGACGCCTCCCGGCTGCGATTTGCGGTCGGCATCTTGAACAACTGGTTGCCCGATCATGATCGACCGCCGGATGGCCGACCACACCGGACGGAGAGCCGGGGGAAAGCCGCCACCCGATGATCGGGAACCGAATTCCACTCGCCGCTCTCCCGCCTTCCTTTTACGACCCCGGCAACCCCGGCGGCGGCGCGGATTGTGCGATTCGTCAGGCCGTACGCCTCGGCCCGTCGATCGGCGCTCGTCGCTGCCCACCGGCGTGCTCGGAAACGGGCAGCGAGCCTCCGAGCCGTCGCCCGTCCGTTCGGGGGCGCCGGCGACGGCGCTCGCCACCACCGGCGCCCCGGGGAGGGCCGGACAACAGGCCCGAACTCAGGACCGCACGGTTCCGTACGCGGTGGTCCGTCGCCGCGGCGGACGTCCGGCCGCCACCGCGATCGCCCGCAGCTGCTCCTCCGTGCGCGCCGACCCGTTGGCCGAGCCGGCCATCCGGGAGATGGTCTCCTCCATGAGGGTGCCGCCCAGGTCGTTGCAGCCGCCCTGGAGCATGGCGACCGTGCCGGCGTCGCCGAGCTTCACCCAGGAGCACTGGATGTTGTCGATCCGGCCGTGCAGCAGCAACCGTGCCATCGCGTGCACCACGCGGTTCTCCCGCCACGTCGGCCCCGGACGGGCGATGCCGGCCAGGTAGATCGGGGCGTTGGTGTGCACGAACGGCAGCGCCACGAACTCGGTGAAGCCGCCCGTACGGTCCTGCACACCGGCGAGCACCCGGAAATGGGCGAGCCACTGCCCGGGGTGGTCGACGTGTCCGTACATCATCGTCGAACTGGACCGGATGCCCAGCTCGTGCGCGGTGCTGACCACCTCGACCCAGGCGGCGGCCGGCAGCTTGCCCTTGGTGAGCACCCAGCGCACCTCGTCGTCGAGGATCTCGGCGGCCGTGCCCGGGATGGTGTCCAGCCCGGCCTCGCGCAGCTGCGTCAGCCACTCCCGCACCGGAACGCCGGCCTTCGCGGCGGCGGTGACGATCTCCATGGGCGAGAACGCGTGCACGTGCATCTCCGGCACCCGCGCCTTGATCGCCCGGACGATGTCCGCGTACCCGGTCACCGGCATCTTCGGGTCGATACCGCCCTGCAGGCAGACCTCCGTCGCGCCGGCCGCCCACGCCTCCTCGGCCCGGTCGGCGACCTGGTCCACCGAGAGCCGGTACGCGTCCGCGTCCCGCTCCCGCTGGGCGAAGGCGCAGAACCGGCAGCCCACGTAGCAGACATTTGTGAAATTGATGTTGCGGTTGACCACGTACGTCACGTCGTCGCCGACCGCCGAGCGGCGTGCGTCGTCCGCGATCCGGCACAGCTCGTCCAGGGCCGGGCCGTCGGCGCCGAAGAGCGCGAGCGCGGCATCGGTGTGCCGGGGCTCCAGCAGGGCGGCCGGGTCGTCGGCGGCCAGCCGCAGGCCGGCCCGCAGGTCGTGGTCGCCCGCACCGGGCGTCACCGGCGCGGCTGTCACCTTCGTGGCGACCTCGGCCCAGTCGCCGTAGACGCTGTCGAAGTCGCCCCGCCGATCGTCGGTACGCCCCGCCGTGTCGATCGTCATGTGCAAGTCGGTCCGCCCGCCGAAGACCTCCTCCGGCTCCTGCCACGGCCGGCCCACCGGGCGGGCGTCCTCGACGGCCAACCCGGTCTCCCCGTCGGCCAACGCGCTCACGTGCGCCAACAGGCGCGGGTCGAGCCACGGATCGCCGGCCCGGACGTACTCCGGGTAGACGGTCAGCCGCTCGCGCAGGGTGAACCCGCCGTCGGCCGTACGTCGGGCCAGCTCGTCCAGCTGCGGCCAGGGACGTTCCGGGTTCACGTGGTCGGGGGTGACCGGGGAGACCCCACCCCAGTCGTCGATACCGGCCCGCAGCAGCAGGTCGTACTCGCCCTCGATCAGGTTCGGCGGCGCCTGGATCCGCATCCCCGGCCCGAGCAGCAGCCGGGCCACCGCCACCGTGGCCGCCAGATCGTGCAGTTCCGCGTCCGGCATACCGCGCATCGCGGTGTCCGGCTTGGCGCGGAAGTTCTGCACGATCACCTCCTGGAGGTGGCCGTACTCGCGGTGGGCGCGGCGGATCGCGAAGAGCGCGTCGACCCGTTCGGCGTGCGTCTCGCCGATGCCGATGAGGATCCCGGTGGTGAACGGGACGCCGACCCGACCGGCGTCGTCGAGCACCCGCAGCCGTACGGCGGGTTCCTTGTCCGGCGAGCCGAAGTGCGGGCCGCCCGGCTCGGACCAGAGCCGGGTCGCCGTGGTCTCCAGCATCATGCCCATGCTGGGCGCGACCGGCTTGAGCCGTTGCAGATCGGACCAGGAGAGCACACCGGGGTTCAGGTGCGGCAGCAGGCCGGTCTCCTCCAGCACCGCGACCGCGCAGGCCCGCACATAGTCCAGTGTGGAGTCGTAGCCGCGCTCGTCCAGCCAGCGCCGGGCCGCCGGCCAGCGCTCCTCCGGCCGGTCACCGAGGGTGAAGAGCGCCTCCTTGCAGCCCTGCGCCGCACCCTCCCGGGCGATCGCCAACACCTCGTCGCGGTCCAGGAACGGCGCCGGGAGACGGTGCGGCACGGTGGCGAAGGTGCAGTAGTGGCAGCGGTCACGACACAATCGGGTGAGCGGGATGAAGACCTTCTTGGAGAAGGTGATGACGCCGGGCCGGCCCGCGTCACGGAGTCCGGCGTCACGGATCCCGGCGGCGACGCCGAGCAGTTCGTCGAGGGCCTCGCCGCGCGCGCCGAGCAGCGCGGTCGCCTCGTCGACGTCCAGCGCCCGGCCGGTGGTGGCGCGGCGCAAGGCGCGGCGCACACTCGCCTCGGTCGGCGCGGAGTCGGTGCGATCAACCATCCGCCCAGCCTAAGCGGTGATCCGCTCCGCCCCGCCGCCCTCGTGGGCAACCACACCTCCCCCGACGCACGTCACACCGACCCGGCTCAGGGAAACGAAAGAGTGGCCCCCGACGTCGGGGGCCACTCTTTCGCGCGGAACGGGTGAAGACCGCTCCGGCGCGACGACCTGCTCGGGTCAGCGAGGGTTGTTCGGCTCGTCGCCCGGGTTGATCGCCTGGGTCCGGTCACTCTCGCCGTCACCCGGGCGCGGGATGGCCTGGGTGGGTTCGGCGGGCTGGCGCGGGATCGCCTGCGTCGGCTCGGACGACGGCGGCTGCCCGAAGGGCGGGACCGACGGCGGAACCGGGTTCGCCGGTGGGGCGGACTGCGGCGCGACGTTGGCCGGCGGAGCCGACTGGGGCGCCGGCGTGAACGGCGGAGCCGGCTGGCCGTACGCGCCGGGCTGACCGGCGTACGGGTAGCCACTCGCCTGGCCGGGCGCGGGGTACGCACCGGGCTGACCGGGCACCGGGTAGCCGCCGGGCTGGCCCGCGCCGGGCCAACCGCCGGGCTGCTGAGGCCAGCCGGGCTGCGGCGCGCCGTAGACGCCGGGCTGCGGCTTGGGCTTCGGCACGTAGTAGAACGCCCGCCAGATCGTGTAGACGACGAACACGGCGACCGCGAAGATCGCCAGCCAGGCCAGCCGGCTGAGCAGGCCCAGCAGGGCGTCGAGCGCCTCACCCTCGGCCAGCCGCCCCACCATCCAGATCAGGAAGGTCAGCGCGCCGAACAGGGCACCGACGGCGTACTCGCCGAGCGCCAGTTGGGTGATCGTCTTCGCCTTCGGCAGGACCGGGTGGATGTGGGTGGCGAGCAGCACGGCCAGCAGCGGCAACGCCGTCGCCTCGAAGCCGACGAACGCGAAGAAGGTGCTGCCCGCCCGGTCGCCGAAGCTGCCGTAGCCGGTAGGTGTCAACAGCCGGATCAGGCCGACGAACAGGAACACGGCGTTCGCGCCGAGCAGCGCGAACGCCGCCAGCTCACGTAGCGGCTTGGTCAGCTGGCGGGCCCGTGTCGCGTCGGCGGACGCGGGCTCGGCGGGGCTGGTCACTAGCTCTCCCAGGGGCGAGGCGGACAGTTGCCGGACGTGAGCCTAGTCTCCCGGGCCACCGGAGGACCGCAGGCGTGGCGTGCGGGAGGATGGTCGGCATGCGCATCGTGGTTCTGGCGGGCGGCATCGGAGGCGCCCGGTTCCTGGTCGGCGTACGGGAGTACGCCCGCCAGGTGGGCGCCGAGGTGACCGCGGTGGTCAACGTCGGTGACGACCTCTACATGCACGGGCTGAAGATCTGCCCCGACCTGGACAGCGTCATGTACACCCTCGGTGGCGGCGCGGACCCGGAACGTGGCTGGGGGCGGGTCGGCGAGACCTGGACGGTCAAGTCGGAGCTCGCCGCGTACGGGGCGGAGCCGACCTGGTTCGGCCTGGGCGACAAGGACATCGCCACGCATCTGGTGCGCACCACGATGCTCGGCGGCGGCTACCCGCTCTCCGCCGTGACGGAGGCGCTCGCGACCCGCTGGCAGCCGGGCGTACGCCTGCTGCCGGCGACGGACGACCGGCTGGAGACGCACGCGGTGGTCGACCTCGACGGCGCCCAGCGGGCGATCCACTTCCAGGAGTGGTGGGTACGCCACCGGGCCGACGTGCCGACCCACCGGTTCGTCTTCGTCGGCGCGGAGTCGGCGAAACCGGCGCCCGGCGTGGTGGACGCCCTCGGCTCGGCCGACGTCGTGCTGGTCGCGCCGAGCAACCCGGTGGTGAGCATCGCGCCGATCCTGGCCGTACCCGGACTGCGGGAGGCCGTCACCGGGGGGCCGGCCCCGGTGGTGGGGGTCTCGCCGATCATCGGCGGCGCACCGGTACGCGGAATGGCCGACAAGTGCCTGGCCGTGCTCGGGGTCGAGTGCAGCGCGGCCGGGGTCGGCGGGCTCTACGGCAGCCGGGCGACCGGCGGCCTGCTGGACGGTTGGCTGGTCGCGGAGGAGGACGAGGGCACCCTGGTGCCGGAGGTGAGCGTCCGCGCGGTACCGCTGCGGATGACCGACGAGGCGGCGACGGCGGCGATGGTCCGCGCCGCGGTGGAGCTGCGGTGAAGCTGGAGATCCTGCCGGTGCTGGGCATCGGCCACGTGTCGGAGGGCGACGACCTGGCGGCAATGATCGCCACCGCCGCGCCCTGGCTGCGCGACGGCGACGTGCTGGTGGTCACCAGCAAGATCGTCTCCAAGGCGGAGGGCAGGTTGGTGGACATCCCTGCCGACGGCCCCGAGCGGCAGGCCGCCCGTGACGAGGTGCTGGCCGCGGAGACCGCCCGGGTGGTGGCCCGCCGGGGCCCCACCCGGATCGTGCAGACCCACCACGGTTTCGTGATGGCCGCCGCCGGCATCGACGCCTCGAACGTCGACAAGACCCGGCTCGTCCTCCTGCCGAAGGACCCCGACGCCTCGGCGCGGGCCCTGCGCGCCGCGCTGCGCGAGCGCTACGACCGGGACGTCGCCGTGATCGTCAGCGACACCATGGGTCGACCGTGGCGCAACGGGCTCACCGACGTGGCGCTCGGCGTCGCGGGGATGGACGCGATCCGCGACCACCGCGGCGAGACCGACCCGTACGGCAACGAACTCACCCTGACCGAGATGGCGGTGGTGGACGAGCTGGCCGGCGCCGGTGAGCTGATCAAGGGCAAGATCGACCAGGTGCCGGTCGCCGTGATCCGCGGCTACCTCAGCGCCACCCGGGACGACGACGGCGACGGCGCGACGGTGCTGGTCCGCGACGCCGCGCAGGACCTCTTCTCCCTCGGTACCGCCGAGGCCAGGGCCGCCGGCCTCGCCGCCGGAGCCACCCTCGCGGATGGCCTGGGTGCGGCGCCGGTCGACCCGAACGCCGTCCGGCGGGCGATCGACACGGTCGCGCACGCCGTCGCGCCCGGCACGGTCTTCACCCTCGTCGACGAGGAGGCGCAGCCGGGGCTGGCGGCCACCGTCACCGGATGGCCGTCGCGCGCGACCCGGCTCATCCTCGGCTCGCCGCCGACCCCGGTGAACGCTCTGGACCTGGTCCGTTTCGGCGCCGACCTGCACCGGCTGCGGATCGCCCTGGCCGTCGAGGGCATCCCCTCCCTGCCGCTGCCGCCCCCGGCGGCGAGCACCGCGAGCGCCACCCTGGCCGTCTGACCGATCCCGGGCCGGCTCACCCCGGCCCGGATGAATCCGTCGGTAGGGGCCGGGTCAGGCGTCGAGGACCGCGCGGCCCAGCGGGGTCAAGGTGTGCAGCACCGTGTTGCGGTCCCGGCGGCTGACCAGCAGCCCGGCGTTGCGCAGCACCGCCGTGTGCTGGCTGGCCGCCGCCGGCGAGATGTTCAGTCGCCGGGCCACCTCACCGGTGGTGCAGCCGTCGTGGCTGGCCTCCAGCACCGCGGCCCGCGTCCGGCCGAGCAGCGCGGCCAGCGCCTCCCGGCCGGGCGCGAATCCCGCCTCGGCGCCGGACGACCCCAGCCCACCCAGCCGGTCCACCGGATAGGCCAGGACCGGTGGCAACGCCGGGTCGAGCAACGCCACCGGGGTACGCGCGCAGAAGAACGACGGCACGAGCAGCAGTCCCCGACCGTCCAGATGCAACTCACGGCTGTCCGGGTAGTCGTGCACCTCCAGCACACCCGAGTCCCAGCGCATGCCCGGCCGCAGACTCGTGAACAGCCCCTCCACGCCGCCGTCCAGCAGGGCCCGGGCCCGTCGGGTCCGGTCGGCCTCCACCGCCGCCTGGATCCGCCCCCAGTACGGGCTGATCGCCACCGACCGGTAACGCTCCATCGAGTCGGTCAGCGCCCGCAGCACCTCCGGCTCGCCTCTGGCCAGCGCGGACGCCGACGGCGGCAGCGGATTCTCGCCGGCGAGCACAGCCAGGTCACGACGGAGCAGCGATACGGGTGTGCTGCGCACCGCCTCCAGCCCCGCCTCGAAGCCGTCGACGCTGGCGTACGGGGTGAGGAAGTCGGGGAAGTATCCCCTCGGCGGGTTCAACGCGAACAGCAGGCGCAACTGCTCGAAGGCACTCTCCTGGCGCAGCCCGCTCGCCACCGTCCGCCGCCACGTCGCCATCAGCGGGTCCCGGCTGCGACCCCGCAGGAGGTGCAGGCTGAGGACCAGCTCCCAGACCGGGTCGGCGGCCGGGGCGACCCTGGTCCGCAGGACGTCCTCGCCAGAAAAGTGAATCTTCAACATGGCGCGCTCCAGCTCGCCCGACCGGAGGGGTGCCGGGCGACCGTTTGCACTCTACCGCCCGGCACTTATCTCCATCTTTAAGCGTGAGCTGAAAAACCTCGACGTACGCCGGGCGAGTTGGGCATGCTTCCAGTGCCCGCCGGTGCCGGCGTGTTCGTTGCACAGCACGGCCGGGCACCGGGGCCGGGGAGGACCGACGGCCGGGCGGCGCCACGAGGGTCTGCGGCCCTTGCACCGCAGGGGTGCCACCCGGCCGTCCCGCCCGACATGGTCACGGGATCCGCCGCCTGTCAGGTCGATGCCCCACCGACTCGTAGAGTGTCGGAATGCCCGACGCCCCGCCCGCACCGAACGACCCGCAGAGCAGCCCGGCGACGACCACGGTCCACGCCGATGACAGCTACGCCGCGTTGCACGCCGACGCGACCACGCTGCTGACCGACTGGCGTCCCACCAGCCCCGCCGCCGCTGCCGCGCGCGACCGTACGCTGGCCCTGCTCACGGCCGGGCCGGTCGCGATGAGTCGGGCGCACCGCGCCGGGCACGTCACCGCGAGCGCGCTGGTGCTGGACGCCACCGGCAGCCGGGTGCTGCTCTGCCTGCACCGCAAGTTCCACCGCTGGGTGCAGCTCGGTGGGCACTGCGAGACCAGCGACCGGACGCTCGCCGGCGCCGCGCTGCGCGAAGCGACCGAGGAGTCCGGAATCGGCGGGCTCCGGATCGACCCCGTGCCGATCGACGTCGACCTCCACCCGGTCTCCTGCCAGGGCGGCTCGCTGCACTACGACGTCCGGTTCACCGTGGTGGCCCCGGCCGGCGCGGTGGAGCACGTCAGCGACGAGTCCACGGCGCTCGGCTGGTTCCCGCCGGAGCGGCTGCCCGAGCCGCTGGCCGACGGGACCCTCCAACTCGTCCGGCCCGCCCTCGCCTCGCTCAGACGTAGTCCTCTTCGCCTCGCTCCTTGAGCTCGTCGACCAGTGCCTTGACGTCCTGCGCCCGGTCACGCGGGCAGACCAGCACCGCGTCGGGAGTGTCCACCACGATGAGGTCGTGCACGCCGACGGCGGCCACCAGGCGTCCCGAATGCGGCACCACCACGAGGCCGGTGCTGTCCCGCAGCATGACGCCCGGCTTGGCCGCGCCGAGCACCACGTTGCCCGTGTGGTCGGCCGGCAGCACGTCACCCAGCGTGTGGAAGTCGCCGACGTCGTTCCAGCCGAAGTCACCGGGGACCGTCGCCACCCGCCCGGCCGTGGCGGCACCCTCCATCACCGCGTAGTCGACGGAGATCTTCGGCAGCGTCGGCCAGACCGCGCCCAGCACCTCGTCCTGCTCGGCGGTGTCCCACGCCGCCGAGATCGCGGTGACGCCGGCGTGCAGGGCCGGCTGCTGCCGGGCCAGTTCGGCGAGGAAGACGTCCACCCGCCAGACGAACATGCTGGCGTTCCAGAGGTGCCGACCGGAGCGGAAGTACGCCTCGGCCACCTCGCTGGCGGGCTTCTCCTTGAATTCGGCGACCATGCGCATCGGCCCGTCGCCGACCAGGTCGCCGCACTCCAGGTAGCCGTAGCCGGTCTCCGCCCGGGTCGGGGTGATCCCGACAGTCATCAGCAGCCCCTGCTCGGCGCCGCGCATCGCCTCCCGCACCGTCTCCGCCCAGCGGTGCGGGTCGCCGATGAGATGGTCGGCGGCGAAGGAGCCCATCACCGCCTCCGGGTCTCGCAACGCGATCACGGCCGCGGCGAGCGCGATGGCCGCGCAGGAGTCCCGGGGCGACGGCTCGACGAGGATGTTCTCCTCCGGCAGGCCCGCGAGCTGCCGCGCCACCGCCGTCACGTGCGCAGCTCCCGTGACCACCAGCGTCCGCTCGGGTGTCGTCAGTGGCGCCAGCCGCTCCACCGTCGCCTGCAGCAAGGAGGCGGACGTTCCGGTGAGCGGGTGCAGGAACTTGGGATGCCCGGCGCGGGACAGCGGCCACAACCTCGTGCCACTGCCTCCCGCCGGGATGACGGCATAGAGCATCAGCACATCATGCCCGACCGGTGCACGCGCCAACCGGCGGTTTCGACGGACGTCAGGACCGGGCCCGCGTCCAGGCCGCGATGTGCACCTCAGCGCTGGACTCCCAGGTGAACTCCTTGGCCCGATCGAAGCCCGCCTTGGCCAGCGTCAACCGGCGCGGTTCGTCGTCCAGCAGGGCGGCCAGATCCGCCGCCACCTGCTCCGGGCTCTCGCTCGTGTACGCCACGGCGTCACCGCCCACCTCGGGCAGCGAGAGCCGGGGCGTGGTGAGCACCGGGGCGGCGCACGCCATCGCCTCCAGGATCGGCAACCCGAACCCCTCCCCGTAGGACGGGTAGGCGGCGACCAACGCCCCGCCGAGGAAACCGGGCAGGTCCGCGTAGCGCAGGTAGCCCGGGCGCAGCAGCCGCAGGTGCGCGGGCACCTCGGCGACCGCCCGGTCGATGTCGTCGTCGTGCCCCTGACCACCGGCGATCACCAGCGCGGGCGGGTTGGGACGCTCGGCGACCGCTCGCGCCCAGCCCCGGATCAGGTTGGGCACGTTCTTGCGCGGCTCCTTGGCGCCGAGGAACGCGATGTAGCTGCTGCTGCCGAGCCCGAGCCGGGCCCGTACGCGGGCCTTCTCCTCCTCGCTCGGCGCGTGGAACGCGGCGTGGTCGACCCCGTGGTAGGCCACGTCGATCCGGGTCGGATCGGCGTCCAACAGGCGGATCAGCTCGTCCCGGGTGGCCTTGCTCGGCACGATCACCCGGTCGGCCCGGCGCAGCGACGTCTTGATGGCGCTGCGGAAGAAGGTGCGGCGCGACTTGTCGTAGTGCTCGGGCTCGGTGAAGAAGGTCGCGTCGTGCACGGTCACCGTCACCGGACACCCCGCACGCAGCGGACACGTGTAGAAGGGCGAGTGCAGCACCTGCACGCCGAGTTGCTGGGCCAGCATCGGCAGCCCGGTCTGCTCCCAGGCGAGCCGGGCCGGCCGGTGCGCGACCGCCGCGGGAGCCGGCACGATCTCGGCGTCGGGCAGCATCCGCGAGTAGCGCTCGAGGTCGGTGCGGAGGCTCACGACAGCCAGATCCACACCCGACCCACAGACCTTGCCCAGCGCGCCGAGCAGGCCGTCGACGTATCTACCGACGCCGCCACGGTCGGCGGGGACACTCGTGGCGTCGATGAGCACGCGGGGCGGGCGACCGGCGGTCACGGGGCGACTCCTTGCTGGCGGGTCTGTGGGGAACAACACTCCGGTGGCAAGCCTACGCCGCGGCCCACCTCCGACGCTGACTGCGACCCGACGGTACGCGTACTTGTCATCGTCATCAGGTACGGACCGCGGCGGCGTATCGTTCGCGCCGATGGCCGAGAACATTGCCCGGGTCTTCGCCGACGCGATCGCACCCGACCCGACCCGACCGTTGCTCACCTGGTACGACGACGCCTCCGGCGAGCGCACCGAACTCTCCGGCGCGACGCTGGCCAACTGGGTGGCCAAGACGGCCAACCTGCTGGTCGACGAGGTGGCCGTGGGGCCCGACGACAGCGCCGGGGTGCTCCTTCCGCCGCACTGGCAGACCGCCGCGGTGCTGCTCGGCTGCTGGTCCGCCGGGCTGACCGTAGCCGAGGCGCCGGGCCCCGTCGACGTGCTCTTCGCCGCCGTGAGCCGGGTGACCGAGGCGAACGCCTGGCCGGCGGGTGAGCGGTACGCGCTCGCGCTCGACCCGTTCGCCCTGCCGCTGCGCGAGGTGCCCGCCGGCTTCACCGACTACGTGCTGCAGGTACGCGGCCACGGCGACCACTTCACCCCGTACCCGTCGGGCGGTGCGGCCGACTCGGGTCTGCTCGCCCGGGCGCGGGAGCGCGCGACGGAGTTCGGCCTGGCCGGCGGCGACCGGGTGCTGGTCGACGTGGCTCGTCACCCCGAGCCGGTGGAGTGGCTGCTCACACCCCTGAGCGTCGGCGCCAGCCTCGTCCTCTGCGGCAACCTGGACCCGGCCCGCCTCCCCGACCGTCTGGTCGCGGAGAAGGTCACCCGAACCCTCACCTGACGCGGTGTCCCCGCCCCCGCCGCGCGCCGGGGCCGGGGGTGAACTCAGGCGGGGGTGCGGTCCGCCTGCGGAGCGCGCCGCTGGGCGAGCTGCGCGAAGGCGGTGAGCGACTCCGGGTTGGCGAGGGCGCCCGTGGCCGCCGCACGGTCGACCGGAGTTCCGGTGAGGATCTTCTTGACCGGCACCTCGAGCTTCTTCGCCGAGAGCGTGCGCGGCACGGCGCGTACCTGGTGGATCTCGTCGGGCACGTGCCGCGGTGACAACGCGGTACGCAGTTCCCGGCTGATCCTGGTGCGCAGCTCGTCGTCGAGCTCCAGCCCGTCGGCGAGCACCACGAAGAGCAGCAGCTCGCCGGCGCCGCCCTCGTCGTCCTCCAGGTGCACGACCACCGAGTCGACGACCTCGTCCAGCCCCTCCACCACGGAGTAGAACTCGGCGGTGCCGAGCCGTACGCCGCCCCGGTTGAGCGTGGCGTCGGAGCGCCCGGTGATCACGCAGCCGCCCCGGGAGTTGATCGTGATCCAGTCGCCGTGCCGCCAGACCCCCGGATAGACGTCGAAGTACGCCTCCCGGTAACGGGAACCGTCCGCGTCGTTCCAGAAGCCCACCGGCATGCTCGGCATCGGCTCGGTGATCACCAGTTCGCCCAGCTCGTCGACGACCGCGCTGCCGTCCGCCGCCCGCGCCTCGACCTTCGCCCCGAGCGCCCGGCAGGTGATCTCGCCGGCGTGCACCGGCAGCAGCGGCACCCCGCCCACGAAGCCGGTGCAGACGTCCGTGCCGCCGGAGAGGGACTGGAGCTGGAGGCGGTCGCCGACCGTCTCGTACACCCAGGTGAAGCCCTCGGCGGGCAGCGGCGCGCCGGTGGAGCCGAGCCCGCGCAGCGCGGAGAGGTCGGCGATCTCCTTCGGGACCAGGCCGGCCTTGCGGCTGGCCAGCAGGAACGGCGCGGAGGTGCCGAAGTAGGTGGTGCCGGTCTCCTCGGCCAGCCGCCACAGCGTGCCCAGATCCGGGTGGCCCGGGTTGCCGTCGAACAGCACGATCGCCGCGCCCACCGCCGGCCCAGAGACCAGGAAGTTCCACATCATCCAGCCGGTGGTGGTGAACCAGAGGAACCGGTCGGCCGGGCCCAGGTCGTGGTGCAGGGCGAGCATCTTCAGGTGCTCCAGCAGGATGCCCCCGTGCCCGTGCACGATCGGCTTGGGCAGGCCGGTGGTGCCGGAGGAGTAGAGCACGTAGAGCGGGTGGTCGAAGGCGACCGGGGTGAAGGTGAGCGGCTCGTCGGTCGGCGCGGCCAGCTCCGTCCAGGGGATCGCCCCCTCGGGCACGGCCGCCGGGTCGAGGTAGCCGATGCCGACGGTGTGCCGCAGCGACGGCAGGGCGGACCGGATCGCGGCCACCTCGGCCCGCCGGTCCACCGCCTTCCCGCCGTACCGGTAGCCGTCCACGGCGACCAGCACCGTCGGCTCGATCTGCTGCCAGCGGTCGGTGACGCTCCGCGTCCCGAACTCGGGCGCGCAGGACGTGAAGACCGCGCCGAGGCTGGCCGTGGCGAGCAGGAGCACGTACGTCTCCGGGATGTTCGGCGCGTACGCCGCCACCCGGTCGCCGGCGGTGACGCCGAGCCGGCGCAGCCCCGCGGCGACCCGGCGGACCTGCTCGCGCAGCTCGGCGGCGGTCAGGGTGACCGGCGCGCGGGTCTGGCCGTGCGCGATCACCACCGGGTCGTCGTCGAGGCGGCCGGGCATGCGCAGCACGTTCTCGGCGTAGTTCAGCGTCGCCCCGGGGAACCACCGCGTGCCGGGCATGCTCCGGCCGGTCAGCGTGGCGGTCGGCGGGGTGTGCGCCACCACCTCGAAGTGGTCCCAGATCGAACGCCAGAACACGTCCAGATCGGTGACCGACCAGCGCCACAGCGCGTCGTAGTCGGCGAAGTCCAGGCCGCGGTGCTCCCGCAGCCAGCGCAGGTACGCCCCGATCCGGGACCGCTCACGTACGTCCGCCGGCGGCGTCCACAGCACGTCACCCACTGCTCTGCCCTCCCCTGGCCCGGACACGACTCTGTGCGGTGGGCCGTGGCGCCATCTTGCCCTACGTCGAAGCGCCATTGTCCGCACCCGCCGCCGCGGAAGGGGCGTGGCCGATCCACATGCCGGGCCGGTCGCCGATGTGGCCGGCGGAGGACGGCCGCTGCCGCCACCACTGACGGACGAGCGGCGGCAGCGGCCCCGCGCACCGGCGGGAAAGTCGAGCGGAGCCCCGGCCGGCAGGTCAGCCGGCGCGGTGGGCCTGGATCGCACGGCGGCGGGCCAGCCGATGGGCCCGCCGGATCTCCGCCTCCCGGAAACGCCGCTCGTCCTCGGCCGTCTCCGGCAGCACCGGCCGGACCGGGCGCGGGGCACCGCCCACGTCGACACTGACGAAGACCAGGTACGCGGTGGCCACCCGGATCGGCTCGTCCTCGGCCGAGTCCCACCGCTCGGCCACCACCCGGACACCGACCTCCATCGAGCTGTGGCCGGTCCAGTTCACCTGGGCGTGCGCGTGCAACAGGTCGCCGACCCGCACGGGCTCGGAGAAGACGATCTCGTCGATGGCGGCGGTGACCGCCGTACCGCCGCTGTGCCGGGCGGCGGCGGCACCGGCCACGTCGTCCACGAACTTCATCAGCACGCCGCCGTGCACGGTCCCATACAGGTTGACGTCCACAGCGGTCATGATCCGGCTCAACGTGACCCGGGAGTACGACGTCGGCTTGCCGGCCGGCGAGGTGGAGGGGTGCTCGGTCATGACGAAAACGGTACGGTGCGCGGATGCGACATCTCTGGAGCTTCCTCGCAGGGTTGGTGGTGGCGCCCGTCACCTGGGTGCTGGTCACGCTCGGGCAGGACGGGTCGAGCGGCACGATCGGCCGCTGGGTGGAGATAGGAAAGTTCAACACGGCCAACCTGATCGAGCCGGCCGTCTACCTCGCCGCCGGCGGCATCGTGCTGGGCCTGCTCGGCACGCTGCGCTTCTCGCCGGTCGGCCCGCTGGTGGCCGGGCTGCTACTGGTCGTGCCGTACGTCGGGATGTTCGTCGCGCCCTTCGAGGTACGCGACCTCATTCCGGACGGGTGGAAGGTGCTGGGCGACCCGCTGCCGCTGCGGCTACCGGTGGAGAACGGCACGCTCTTCCTGGTCGGCATGATGCTGATCATGGCGACGTTCAGCCTGCAACGGTGGCGGCGCTGGCCGGCGCCGGCGAGCGCGCCGGCGCCCGCCGAGCCGGAGAAGAGCACCGACAACGACGTCACGTTGACCGACTGGCCGCCGGTCGCCTCGCCGGAGCGGGACACCGCCGCCCCGATCACCCTGGCCTACCCGGACTCCACGCCGACCGAACCGCTCCCCCGGCGCACCGGTGGGGAGTCGCCGTGGTCGGCCCCGCCCCGTAAGCCGGAGGACAGCCCCGGCATCCGCTGACGAGCGTGGGCGGGCCGGCGGACCCGGCCCGCCCCCGACCCGCCGCTCGGCGGCGGGCCGGTTCGACGGCGTGCGCCGGGTCAGCCGCGCAGCAGCTGGCGGGCCATCACGATGCGCTGCACCTGGTTGGTGCCTTCGTAGATCTGAGTGATCTTGGCGTCCCGCATCATCCGCTCGACCGGGTAGTCCTTGGTGTAGCCGTAGCCGCCGAGCAGCTGCACCGCGTCGGTGGTGATCTCCATGGCGGCGTCCGAGGCGAAGCACTTGGCCGCCGCCCCGAAGTACGTGAGGTCGGCGTCGCCCCGCTCGGACTTGCCCGCCGCCGCGTACGTCAACTGCCGGGCCGCCTCCAGCTTCATGCCCATGTCGGCGAGCATGAACTGGACACCCTGGAACTCGGCTACCGCCTTGCCGAACTGCTTGCGCTCCTGCACGTAGCCCTTGGCGTAGTCGAGCGCGCCCTGCGCGATGCCGAGCGCCTGGGCGGCGATGGTGACCCGGGTGTGATCCAGGGTGCGCATCGCGGTGGCGAAACCGGTCCCCTCGGCACCGATCATCCGGTCCGCCGGAATCCGCACGTTGTCCAGGTAGACCTCGCGCGTCGGGGAGCCCTTGATGCCGAGCTTCTTCTCCGGCGCGCCGAAGCTCACGCCCGGGTCCGACTTCTCCACCACGAAGGCGGAGATGCCCCTGGACCGCGCCGAGGGGTCGGTGACCGCGAAGACGGTGTAGTACTCGGAGACCCCGGCGTTCGTGATCCACCGCTTCACGCCGTTGAGCACCCAGTGATCCCCGTCACGGACCGCCCGGGTGGTCATCGACGCCGCGTCGCTGCCCGCCTCGGGCTCCGAGAGGCAGTACGAGAACATCGCGTCGCCGCTCGCGACCGGGGTCAGGTAGCGGCGCTTGAGCTCCTCCGAACCGGCCAGCAGCAGCGGCATGGTGCCGAGCTTGTTCACCGCAGGGATCAGCGAGGAGGCGGCGCAGGCCCGGGCCACCTCCTCGATGACGATGGCCGTGGCCAGCGCGTCCGCGCCGGCGCCGCCGTACTCGACCGGGATGTGCGGGGCGTGGAAGTCCGCCGCACGCAGCGCGTCGTAGGACGCCTTGGGGAACTCGCCGGTCTCGTCCGCCTCGGCGGCGTTCGGCGCCACCTTCGCCGCGCAGACCTCCCGGACCGCCTCCCGGATCGCCTCGTGTTCCTCGGGCAATCGGTAGACGTCGAACGACTCCTCTGCGGCCATGCCGGCCCCTCCCCTTCACCGCTATCATGCGCAGTCTGTACCGTCTCCTGACCGCGGACCGCGCAGACTGAAGGATAGCGACCAAGGTTCAGGTACAAGTTACCGCGGCGTAGGCTCGTTCTCGACGGGTAACGCCGCCGCCCGGCGACCATTGAAAGACGAGCAGTTCCCTCCGGTGCCCGGCCAGGCGCCGCAGCAGTAGCGACGCGACGGAGCGCCGCCCAGTGCGAGCGGAGAAGACAGGCGTGACGATTCCGTACCCCAACAGCCAGCCGGTGCATCCCATCGCCGCGGTGACGCCGCCGTCGGGCGCGTCCCGGCCCCGGGTGACCTTCCTCGGTACCGGCTACCTCGGTGCGACCTACGCCATCTGCTACGCGGAGCTGGGCTACGAGGTGCTCGGCTTCGACGTCGACGCCGACAAGATCGCGATGCTCAACGCGGGCCGGGTGCCGATCCACGAGCCGGGCCTCGACGAGCTGCTCCGGCGCAACCTCGCGGCGGGCCGGCTGCGGTTCAGCACCGACATCGCCGAGACGGCCGACTTCGGTGACGTCCACTTCATCTGCGTCGGCACTCCGCAGCGCGCCGACGGCATGGGCGCCGACCTGTCGTACGTCGAGGCGTCGGTGACCGGCCTCGCCCAGCACCTCACCCGCAAGGCGCTGATCGTCGGCAAGTCGACAGTTCCGGTCGGCACCGCCGAGTGGGTGGAGCAGCTCGTCGGCAAGCACGCCCCGGCCGACCTCGGCGTCGAGGTCGCGTGGAGCCCGGAGTTCCTCCAGGAGGGCTTCGCCGTCGACGACGTGCTCCGCCCGAACCGGATCGTCGTCGGCGTGAAGAGCGAGTGGGCCAACGGCATGCTCTACGCCGCGCACAAGGGCGTCTTCGACCTGGCCGCCACCGAGGACCGCGAGGTGCCGCTGGTGGTGACCGACTTCGCCACCGCCGAGCTGGTCAAGGTCGCCGCGAACGCCTTCCTCGCCACCAAGATCTCGTTCATCAACGCGATGGCCGAGGTCTGCGAGGTCGCCGGCGGTGACGTCACCCAGCTCGCCCGCGCGATCGGCTTCGACCCGCGGATCGGCAACCGGTTCCTCCAGGCCGGTCTCGGCTTCGGTGGCGCCTGCCTGCCCAAGGACATCCGGGCCTTCCAGGCCCGGGCCCAGGAGTTGGGCGCGGGTGAGGCGCTGCGCTTCCTGCACGAGGTCGACCTGATCAACCTCCGCCGCCGTACCCGCGTGCTCCAGCTCGCCGCGGAGCTCCTCAGCCGCCGCACCGGCCCCGCCGGCCCCGACCTCTCCGGCACCCGGATCGCCGTGCTCGGCGCCACCTTCAAGCCCAACACCGACGACGTCCGCGACGCTCCGGCGCTCGCCGTCGCCGGGCTGCTGCGCAAGGCCGGCGCGGAGGTGCACGTCTTCGACCCACAGGGCATGGAGAACGCCCGCCGGGCGATGCCCGAGCTGACCTACGAGACCAGCATGACCGACGCGGTGACCGGCGCGGACCTGGTCTGCGTGCTCACCGAGTGGGCCGACTTCCGCAACGCCGACCCGGTCGCCCTGGGCGAGCTGGTCGCCGGTCGGAAGGTCGTCGACGGGCGCAACTGCCTCGACCCGGCACTGTGGACGCAGGCCGGCTGGGAGTACCGGGGCATGGGTCGCCCCTGATCCGGATCACCACGACGGCCGGCCGCGGAGCAGCTCCGCGGCCGGCCGTTGTCTTTCCCCGCCGGGCTCGTTTGTCCTGAACCCGCCGACAACTGTCGAAAATCGCGCCGGCTTTGGGCATGCTGCGACAGTGAGGGTCCACAGTGCGGGTGGAGGGGTGTCGTGGCGACCTTTCAGTGCTCGGCGTGCGGTCGGGAGATCAAGCCGGCCGACCGGTGCCCGCACTGCGGCGCCGAACAACCCCAGTGGGTCGAGCACCTGGCGGAGATCGAACGCTCCATCGCGGAGATGAAGGCGCGGGAGGCCGCCATCGCCCGTGAGCAGCGGCAGATCGCCGCGAAGATGCAGGCCGCCCTCTTCCAGCGGGACATCCTCGCCCACGCCGGCGAGGAGCGGACCAAGCAGGCGACCCGGCCGCACCGGGTGCTGCGCCGCCGTCCCGGCCGGCGTCCGCCGACCGCCGCCACCGGTGCGCCGACCCGCGTCCCCCGACAGGGCGCCGCGCCCGGCTCCGCCGAGCCGCCACCGCCCCCACCCCCGGTGACCTGGCTCGACGTCGACGATCCCGAGCACCCGCCGGAGGCGTCCTCGCGGGAGGTGCAGAACATCCCGCTCGGCCTCGGGGCACTGCTGCTCGGCGTGGCCGCCGTGGTCTTCGCCGCGGTCGCCACCAGCTCGATGGACGCGCTCGTACGGCTCGGCATCCTGCTCGTCGCCACCGTGCTGCTGCTGCTCGCGCCACCGGTGCTGGCCCGGCGTGGGCTCACCTCCACCGCCGAGACGATCGCCACCGTCGGGCTGCTGCTGGTGCCGCTCGCCGGGTACGCCCTCTGGGCGGTGGACCGGATCGGCGACGGCGGCGCCTCCGGCACGGTCTTCGCCGGGCTGATCTTCCTGGTGACCGCCGCCGTCTCGGTCGGCTACGCCGCGTGGACGGGGCTGCGCGCGCCCCGGTTCGCCACCGTGCTCGCCGCCCAGCCGGTCGTGCCGTTGCTGGCGTACGACCGGATCACCGGGCCGGCCGGTTGGGCCCTCGTACTGACCGTGGTCGCGCTGCTCGACCTCTGGTTGGCCCGCTCCGGCGTGGCCGTGGAACGCCCGGTCCGGCGCGACCTGCCGGAACCGCCGCCCACGTCCCCGGCACCACCGCCCACGCCCCGGCAGCGCCCCGCCGAGGCCCGGCCGGAGGGCGCGCCGGAGGAGGCAGGCGAGGTCGTCTCGACGCCGGACCCGACGGACACCGACACCCGGCCCCGTCCGGTGCCCGGGCTACGCGGGCTGACCTGGGTGCTGCACGGGGTCGCCGTCGCGATCGCCCTGGCGTACGCGGTGACCGCCCTGCTCCGCGCGGGCACCGTGCCGGCGGCCACCGGCGCCGGGCTGGTGTTGCTACTCGCCGCGGTCGCCGGGCTGGCCGGTGCGCTCGCGCTGCGCCGCCCACCCCTGCCCGACCTCGGCGCGGGCATCCTCACCCTCGCGGTCATCGGCGCGCTGAGTCGGGTCGCCTCGGTGGCCCTGCCGGGTCGGGCACTCCTGCTGATCGCGGCGGTCATCGCGATCACCGGCGTGGCCGTCCGGGCCCTGCCGGAGGCGGCCCGGCGCGGGCCCCAGCTCGCCTCGGCGGTGGCGCTCACGGTGAGCGGGCTGCTGGTGGCCGGGAACGCGCTGCGCGCCGGGGTCGCCCCGGTGCGCGCCGCGCTCCCCGCGTGGGCCGCCGACCTCGACCGCTACCCCGCCGAGCTCGCCGCGGCGGTCGGCCCGGCCGCCTGGCAGCTGGCCGCGAGCGCCTTCCTGCTCACCGTCGCCGCCGTGCTGGCCCTGCCGCCGGAGATCCGCCGTGAGTTCGCGGTGGCCGGCACGGCGCTGACGGCGCTGGCCGTACCGGCGTCGTTCGGTCTGAGCTGGACGGTCGCGCCCTGGCCGATGGTGCTGGCGGCGGTCGGCATCGGCGTGGCTGGCCTCTCCGCCCGCACCCCACGGGCCGCGCTGGCGCACGGGCTCGGCGCGGCGGTGGTCGGCCTGTTCGGGGCGGGCGCCGCCCTGGCCCGGCCGACGCTGACGGCGGCCGTGCTGGTGGTGCTCTTCCTGGCGGGGGTCCTGGTCGCGGTGGCGCCCCGGATCCGGATCGCCCCGGCACCGGCCGACATCGTCTCCGCCTGGGCGGCGGGCGGCGCGGCGTTCGCCCTGCCGGGCGCGGTGGCCGCGTTCGTCGCCGCCACCACCCCGGCC
>NZ_SMKG01000240.1 GCF_004348525.1 Micromonospora sp. 15K316
AACATGTATATAAGAGACAGGCTGACGACGCGGGGGGGGCGGGACTGATCCTCGACGGAGGAGCGTCGGGATCTCTCCCCCGCGTCGTCAGCTCAGCTTCTTCGCGGAGCGGATGGTGGTGGCGAGCTGTTCCAGCAGCGGCGCGGCGCCGGCGTAGGAGAAGCGCGGAACGGCGTCCCACGACGCGACCTGGTTGGCCTTGACCGCGGGCAGCTGCGCCCAGGTCGGCTTGGCGGCGAGGTCCTTGGGCTGCAGTGCGGTGCTGCGGTTGTCGAGCAGGATCAGGTCGGCCGGGAACTTGCCGGCGTTCTCCCAGCTGAGCGCCTCGAAGTAGTCACCCGCCTCCAGCTTGGTGGGGACCACGATGTCCACCCCGAGCTCGGCGAAGTACATCAGGTCGGTGCTGACCTTCGGGTTGGAGACGTAGAAGAGGTCCGGGCTGCCGGAGGCGGCCATCACCTTGATGCCCGGGTTGGCCTTGACCGCCTGGCGGACGGACTCGGCCGCCGCCTCGAAGCGGGCCTTGGCGTCGGTGACCTTCTTCGCCGACAGGTCCGCGCCGAGGGACTCGGCGAGCTGGGCGTAGCGCTCGATCGGCTTGGTCATCGGCACCCGGGCGGTGGTGATCGCCACGCTGGGCGCGAGCGGGAGGATCTTGTCCTTGCTCTCGTCCGGGACGTACCAGAGGGCGCCGGGGTCGTACATGTGGGTGACGAGCAGCTCGGGGCGGAGCGCCGCGTACTTCTCGACGCTGAACTCGCCCCAGACGTTGCCGAGGATCTCCACGCCCTCCACGTTCAGGTCGCCGGCCTGCGGGTCGACCGTGCCGTCGGCCCGCTTGGTCTCGCCGAAGACGCCGACGATCTGCTTGTCGAGTCCGAAGTCGACGAGCGCGGCGGCGGTGCCGGTGAAGGCCACCACCCGGGTCGGCCGGCTGCCGGCGTTCACCTTCTCGCTGCGGTCGTCGGTGAACGTCCAAAGGCCACCGCCGCTGCTGGACGATGCGGCGGAGTCGTCACCGTCGCCGCAGCCGGCGAGCAGGAGGCCGAAGGCGGCGGCCCCGCCGGCCAGGAGGCCGCGGCGGGAGAGGCGACGGGCGGAGGTGGAACTGAGCATGGTGTCGTCTTTCGATCGGGGTCCAGAGTGAGCATGGACAGCGCGGTTAGGTTAACCTAACCTAAATCGCTGTCAAGTCTCGTTCGGCGTTTCACCCCCACCGGAGCCCACACTGTCCGTCCTCCAGTCATCACCGCCCGACACCACCGCGGAAGCCACCGCACCAGGCCCGACGCGGCGCGGCCGGGGCACCCTGCGGGCGGTCGGCCTCGGCGCCGCCGGGGCGTTGCTCGCGGCCGTCGTCGTGCTCAGCATCACGGTCGGGGCGAAGCAGCTACCGCTCGCCGACGTCTGGTCGGGCCTGCGGGACCCCGCGTCGGCCGAGTACGCCGTGGTCCACCAGATGCGCCTGCCGCGTACGCTGCTCGGCCTGCTCGCCGGCGCGGCGCTCGGCGTCGCCGGCGCGGTGATGCAGGCGCTCACCCGCAACCCGCTCGCCGACCCGGGCCTGCTCGGCATCAACGCCGGCGCCTCCGCGGCGGTGGCCACCGCCGCGCTGCTCGGCGTGACGGCTCTCAACGGGTACGTCTGGTTCGCGCTGGTCGGCGCGGCGGCGGTGACCGCGCTGGTCTACGCCGTCGGCGGCGGGCGGGGCGCCACCCCGGCCCGGCTCGCGCTGGCCGGCGCGGCGCTCAACGCCACCCTCTACTCGTACGTCAGCGCGGTGATGCTGCTCGACGCCGCCTCGCTGGACCGGCTCCGCTTCTGGACCGTCGGCTCGCTCGCCAGCGCCGACGCCGCGACGGCGGCCCGGGTGGCGCCGTTCATCGGGGCGGGCCTGCTGGTCGCGCTCGCCACCGCGCGTCCGCTCAACGCGCTCGCCCTCGGCGACGACGCGGCCCGGGCCCTCGGCGCGCGGCCCACGCTGATCCGGACGGCCGTCATCACGGCGGTCACCCTGCTCTGCGGGGCGGCCACCGCCGCCTGCGGCCCGATCGTCTTCGTCGGCCTGCTCGTGCCGCACCTCGTCCGCGCGCTCACCGGGCCCGACCTGCGCTGGCTGCTGCCCTACTGCGCGCTGCTCGCGCCGGCGCTGCTGCTCGGCGCCGACGTGCTGGGCCGGGTGCTCGGCCGCCCCGGCGAACTCCAGGTGGGCATGGTGACGGCCGTGCTCGGTGGGCCGCTCTTCCTCTGGCTGGTGCTGCGCAGGCGGGTGGCCCGACCGTGACCGTGCTGCGTACCCCCGGCGGGTTCTCCCTGCGCTTCCGCCCCCGTGCGCTCGCCGTCGGCGCCGGTTGCGCCCTGCTCGCGGCGGGCCTCGGCGTGCTGGCGATCGCCGGCGGCGACTACCCGATGACACCGGCCGACGTGCTACGCACCCTCCTCGGCGGCGGCACCCCGGCCGAGGAGTTCATCATCCACGAGCTGCGGCTGCCCCGCCTGGTCACCGCGCTGCTGGTGGGCGCGGCCCTGGCGCTGGCCGGGGCGGTCTTCCAGTCACTGGTCCGCAACCCGCTGGGCAGCCCCGACATGCTCGGCTTCACCCAGGGCGCGTCGACCGGCGCGCTGATCGTGGTGGTGCTCGGCGGCGGCAGCCTCGCCCTCTCCGGCGCGGCCGTGGCGAGCGGTCTCGCCACCGGCCTGCTCGTCTCCCTGCTCACCTGGCGCACCGGCGTGCACGGCTACCGGCTGATCCTGGTCGGCATCGGCATCACCGCGATCCTCACCGGGGTCAACGGCTACCTGTTGACCCGGGCGCCGCTGATGGACGCGGCCCGGGCGGTGCTCTGGCTCACCGGCAGCCTCGATGGGCGGGGCTGGACCGAGGCGCTGCCCTTGCTGATCGTGCTGGCGACGCTCGCCCCGCTGGTGCTGCTCGGCTGCGGGCCGGCGCTGCGGATGCTGGAGATGGGGGACGACACCGCCGCCGCGCTCGGCGTTCCGGTGCGCCGGCTCCGGATGGTGCTGCTCGGCGCGGCGGTGCTGCTCGTCTCCTTCGCGGCGGCGGCCGCCGGGCCCGTCTCGTTCGTGGCGCTGACCGCCCCGCACCTGGCCCGACGGCTGACCCGCGCGCCCGGGCCGAACCTGCTCCCCGCCATGTGTGTGGGCGCGACACTGCTGGTGGGGGCCGACCTGCTGGCCCAGCGGGCGTTCACCGGTCACCAGCTCCCGGCCGGTGCGATCACCGGCGCGATCGGCGGGGCGTACCTGGTCTGGCTGCTGGCGGCGCAACGACGGGCGGGCCGGCTGTGAGCAGGCTCGCCGGTCCCGCAGCCGACGCAACCGTCCCGAACACCAGCGACGAGAACGGAGCACCATCGATGCAGGCCGGCACCCCTCGGCTCACCGGCACCGGGATGACCCTCGCGTACGACCGGCGCACCGTCGCCGAGGACCTGACCGTCGCCGTCCCGGACCGCTCCTTCACGGTGGTGATCGGGCCCAACGCGTGCGGCAAGTCCACCCTGCTCCGGGCGCTGGCGCGGATGCTCAGGCCGACGACCGGCGCGGTGCTGCTCGACGGCGCGGACATCCACCGGCGGCCGGCCCGTCAGGTCGCCCGTACGCTCGGTCTGCTGCCGCAGTCCTCGATCGCGCCGGACGGCATCACCGTGGCCGAACTGGTCGCCCGCGGCCGGTACCCGCACCAGGGCCTGCTGCGCCAGTGGTCGCGCGAGGACGAGCGGGTGGTCGAGGAGGCGATGACGGCGACCGGCGTCGCCGACCTGGCCGACCGCGCGGTCGACGAGCTCTCCGGCGGACAACGCCAGCGGGTGTGGATCGCGATGACGCTGGCCCAGCAGACCCCGTTGCTGCTGCTCGACGAGCCCACCACCTACCTGGACATCGCCCACCAGATCGAGATCCTCGACCTCTGCGCCCGGCTGCACGAGGAGCAGGGCCGTACGTTGGTCGCGGTGCTGCACGACCTGAACCACGCCGCCCGCTACGCCACCCACCTGATCGCGATGCGCGACGGTCGGGTCGTCGCCGCCGGGCCACCCGCCGAGGTGGTCACCGCGGAGCGGGTCGAGGAGGTGTTCGGGCTGCCCTGCCGGGTGATCGAGGACCCGGAGACCGGCACGCCGCTGGTCGTCCCGGCGGCCCGTCGACCGGCCGCGCACCTCGCCCCGGAGCCGGCGTGACCGCCCGGGTCTTCCGCGACCCGTGGGGCGTCCCGCACCTGCGGGCGGACGACGAGACGGCGCTCGCGGCGGCGCAGGGCCGGGTGACCGCGTACGACCGGGCCTGGCAGCTGGAGGTGGAGCGGCACCGGGCGCAGGGCACGAGCGCGGCCTTCCTCGGCGCCGGCGAGCTGGACTGGGACCGGTTCGCCCGGCAGGCGCGGCTGGTGGACACCGCCCGCCGCTGCCACGCCGCCCTGGATCCGGCCACCGCCGCCTGGGTGGGCGCCTACGTCGAGGGCGTCAACGCCGGCCTGGCCGCCGGGGCGTCGCGGGCACCGCAGTTCGCCGCCGTCGGGTTGACGCCCGGCCGGTGGGAGCCCTGGACCCCGCTCGCCGTCTGGCTCTCCCACCACGTGCTCTTCGCGAACCTGCCGACGAAGCTGTGGCGCGAGCACGTGGCCGAGCGCCTCGGCGAGCGGTGGATGATCCTCTTCGCCACCGACGCGCCGGCCACCGCCGGCAGCAACGGCTGGCTGCTGGCCGGCGACCGTACCGCCACCGGCGCCGCCCTGCTCGCCGGGGACCCGCACCGCTTCATCGAGGACCCCGGCGTGTACCAGCAGATCCGGCTGGCCTGCCCGGAGTACGACGTGGTCGGCCTCGCGGTGCCCGGGGTGCCCGGCATCGCCCACTTCGGGCACACCGGCGGCGTCGCCTGGGCGATCACCAACGCGATGGCCGACTACCAGGACCTGTACGCCGAGCGGCTGCGCCGCCGGGGCGTGGCCGTCGAGGCGTACGGCCCGGACGGCTGGGAGCCGGCGGCGGCGCACACGGAGACCGTCGAGGTGGCCGGGGGCGACCCGGTCGACGTCGAGGTGGTCGAGACCGCCCGAGGGCCGGTGGTGATCGGCGGCCCGGACGACGCGACCGCGATCAGCCTCCGCTATCCGCCCCGCGTCCTGGCGGAGCTGGGCTTCGCCGCGCTGCCGGCGCTGCTGCGCGCCCGGACCGTCGCCGACGTGGACGCGGCCGTCGACCGCTGGGTCGAGCCGGTCAACGTGCTCCAGGCCGCCGACACCTCGGGCGGGCTGCTGCACCGGGTCGCCGGGGCGGTGCCGGTGCGGCACCCGGCGAACCGGCTGCGCGTGGTCCCCGCCTGGTCGGCGCAGCACGCCTGGCGGGGTTGGCACGCGCCGATGCCGCGCGCCGAGGTGGACGGTGTCGCGGTGATGGCCAACGCCCGTGGACTCGCCACGCCGCTCGGCGTCGAGTTCGCCCCACCGCACCGGGCGGACCGGATCCGCGACCTGCTCGACGCGGGCGGCGCCTGGACGGCCGAGGCGATGGCGACGATCCACATGGACACGCACCTGGGCTCGGCGGGCCCTTTGATCGACCGGCTGGTCCCGCTCACCGGGCTCGGTCCGGCCGCCGCCGCCCTGCGCGACCGGCTGCTCGGCTGGGACCGCCGGATGGCCGCCGGCAGCCGCGACGCCGCCGCGTACGCGCTGGTGCGGGCGGCGTTCGTCCGGCGGCTCGCCGCCCACGAGGCCCTGGCCCCGCTCGCCGAAGCACCGGCGTACCCGGAGGTGTTCCAGCCCTGGCTGGCCCTCGCGCCGCGGGTGGCCCACGCCGTCGAGGCGGTGCTGGGCAGCGGGTTGCTGCCGGAGGAGGCCGCCGAGGCGCTGCTGCGCGCCGCCGTCGAGGAGGTGGCCGGCGGGGAACCGCCGCGCTGGGGTGAGCTGCACCGACTCACGCCGTGGCGGGCGTTGCCGGAGGCGGACCGGGATCCGGTGCCGGGCCTCGCCGGGGACCACGACTGCGTGCTCTCCACCTCCAGCGTGCCGGGAGTCACCCACGACTGCCTGCGCGCGCCGGCGGCACGTTACGCCTGGGACCTCGGCGACCGCGACCGCAGCCGCTGGGTGGTGCCCTTCGGCGCCTGCGGGGTGCCCGGGGACCCGCACCACGACGACCAGACGCCGGCCTGGCTCGCCGGTGACCTGCTGCCCGTGACCACCGACTGGGACCAGCTCACCGAGGAGCACCATGACCACTGACCGGGGCGTCACCGACCCGCACCGCTACGACCGGGACGTCGCCGGGTTCGGCCGGATCACCGTCCGCCCGGTCGACCCGGACGGGGACGTCGACCTGCTGCACGGCTGGGTCACACAGGAACGGGCCCGGTTCTGGGGCATGCTGGACGCCGACCGTGAGCGGGTACGGGAGATCTACACGTACCTGGACTCGCTGACCACGCACCACGCCTACCTGGTGCACCGGGACGAGCTACCGGTGGCGCTCTTCCAGACGTACCAGCCGGAGGCCGACCCGGTCGGCGAGTGTTACCCGGTCCAGCCCGGAGACTTCGGCCTGCACCTGTTCGTCGGCCCGGCGCCCGCGTCCGAACCGGGCTTCACCGGGCGGCTCTTCGGGGCGCTGCTCGACTTCGTCTGGGCCGACCCGAGCCGGCGACGGCTGCTCGCCGAGCCGGACGCGCGCAACGACCGGGCGGTGGCGCGGCTGGTGCGCGCCGGTTTCCGCCTCGGGCCGCTGATCGACAAGCCGGAGAAGCGGGCCCAACTGCTCTTCCTCGACCGGCCGGCGGACCCCGAACGACGACGGACCGCCGCCGGAGACGGGCGGACCTCCGGCGCGCGCTGACCGCGGGACACCGGCCGGCGGCGGGTGCGCCGCCGGCCGGTCGCCGGGCGGGTCAGGGAATGGTCAGGCCGTACGCGGCCAGGATCTCCCCGATCGGCTGGTAGAAGGTGGTGCCGCCGCTGGTGCAGTTGCCGCTGCCGCCGGAGAGGACGCCGACGATCCGGCCGGTCGCGGCCACGTAGAGCGGGCCGCCGCTGTCACCGGGCTCGGCGCAGATGTTGGTGCGGATCAGGCCGTACACCACCCCGGTGGCGTAGTTGACCGTCTGGTTCAGACCGGTGACGGTGCCGCAGCGCACGCCGGTGGTCGAGCCGCTGCGGCAGACCGCCAGGCCGATGGTGGCGGTGGCGGTGCCGGGCACGGGGAGCAGCCCCGGGTAGGTGTGGATCCCGCTGGGACGCGGGATCGTGCCGGTGTAGCGCACCACGCCGTAGTCGTTGCCGGGGAAGCTGGTGCCGGTCCGTACGCCGAGCACGGTGCTGCCTGCCGCGTTCGCGTACCAGGTGCCGGCCGTGTTGGTGCAGTGCCCCGCGGTGACGAAGTAGGAGGTGCTGCCGCTGCGGACGTTCGCGCCGAGCGAGCAGCGACCACCGCCGCCGTAGATCGCCTCGCCGGCGGCGATCAGCGTGCTGAGCCGGCCGGGCTCCCGGCGCAGGTCGGCGCCGGCCCGGGCCGCGGTGTCGCGCAGCGCCGCGAGCGTGGGACCGGTCACCGTCTCGTCGACGGTGAGGGTCATCCGTCCGGTTCCCGGGTCGAGCCCCCAGGTGGTACCGGCGGTACGCACCTGCGTGAGCGCCCGGGCCGCGGCGGCGGCGTCGGGCTGGGCGGCCGCGCCGGCGTGGGTCGGTGCGGCGGGTTGTGCCTGCACGGCGGCGGGGGTGCCGAGCAGCAGCGCGGTCAGGACGAGGACGACGAGCGGGACACGACGCATCCGAGCCTCCGATTCAATCGGTGATAGTCGATGCGTACCCAGCATCCGCCGAGTTCGCCGCGCCTTCAAGCCCCGCCCGTCGGGCGAGCCGGCCGGGTCCGCCGCCCGGTGGGCGCGGGGTCAGGCCGGCGACGCGGGGAGCACCACGCGCGGCTCGAACCCGACACCGCGCGGTCGCCACTCCCTCGGGTAGCCCAGCGACACCTCCTCGAAGCGGACCCCGTCGTACCATGTGGTGCGCGGGATGTGCAGGTGGCCGTAGACCACGGCCGCCGCGCGGAAGCGCAGGTGCCAGTCCGCCGTACGGGCGGTGCCGCACCACTGGGCGAACTCCGGATGGCGCAGGATCCGGGTCGGCTCGCGGACCAGCGGGAAGTGGTTCACCAGCACCGTCGGCCGCCCCGGGTCGACGGCCGCGAGCCGCCCCTCGGTGTACGACACCCGGGCCGCGCACCAGGCGTCGCGGCTCGGGTACGGGTCGGGGTGCAGCAGCATCTCGTCGGTGCAGACCACCCCGGCGTCGTACGCCCGGCGCAGCGACTCCTCCTTGCTCGACGTGCCGGGGGCGTGGAACGAGTAGTCGTAGAGCAGGAAGAGCGGCGCCACGGTGACCGGCCCGCCCGGGCCGGTCCAGACCGGGTAGTCGTCCTCGGGCGTACGCACGCCGAGCTCGCGGCAGGTCGCGACCAGCTCCCGGTAGCGCGCCTCGC
Organism: Micromonospora sp. 15K316; assembly: GCF_004348525.1. Classification (GTDB taxonomy): domain Bacteria; phylum Actinomycetota; class Actinomycetes; order Mycobacteriales; family Micromonosporaceae; genus Micromonospora. The sequence goes on from NZ_SMKG01000240.1 coordinate 8,496, forward strand.
CGCGCAGCTGGACCGGATCGTCGCGCAGCGTCCAGAGCTCGTGGTTGCCGGGCGCCCAGATCACGGTGGCGAACCGGTCGCGCAGCAGCGTCAGCGTCGCCCGGACGTCGGCGAGGTACTCGGCCACGTCACCGGCGACGATCAGCCAGTCGTCGTCGGAGCCGGGGCGCAACCCGTCGACGATCGCCCGGTTCTCGGCGTACCGGACGTGCAGGTCGCTGACCGCGAGCAGCCGCCCGCCGCTCACCGGGCCCGCACCCCCACGCC
>NZ_SMKG01000241.1 GCF_004348525.1 Micromonospora sp. 15K316
GTCCAGGGCGGCGGGGAGGGCGGCCAGGAAGGCGTCCACCTGCTCGGCGGTGAGGATCAGCGGCGGAGCGAGGCGGAGCACGCCCGGCTGCACCGGGTTCACCAGGAAACCGGCCTCGCGCAGCGCCTCGGCGAGCACCCGCGACACCGGAGCGGTGAGCACCACGCCGAGCAGCAGACCGGCCCCGCGTACGCCCGAGACGAGCGGGTGCCCGAGCGCCTCGACGCCCCGGCGCAGCCGCTCGCCGACCCGCTTGACATGGTCGAGCAGCCCCTCGTGGGCGATGGTGCTCACCACCGCGAGCGCGGCGGCGCAGCTGATCGGGTTCCCGCCGAAGGTGGTGCCGTGCGAGCCGGGGGTGAGCAGCTCGGCCGCCCGGCCGAAGGCCAGCGTGGCGCCGAGCGGCAGGCCACCGCCGAGCCCCTTGGCGAGCGTGACGAGGTCCGGCTCCACCCCCTCGGCCTGGTGGGCGAACCAGTGCCCGGTACGGCCGATGCCGGTCTGCACCTCGTCGAGCACCAGCAGCGCGCCGTGCCGGGCGGTGATGCGGCGGGCCGCCGCCAGGTAGCCGGCCGGCGGCACCACCACGCCGTTCTCACCCTGGATCGGCTCCAGGATCACCATCGCGGTGGCGTCGGTGACCGCCGCCTCCAGCGCGGCCACGTCGCCGTACTCGACGTGCGTGACCTCGCCGGGCAGCGGGCGGAACGGGTCGGCCTTGGCCGGCTGCCCGGTGAGCGCGAGGGCGCCCATGGTCCGCCCGTGGAAGCCGCCCGAGGTGGCGACGACGTGGGTCCGGCCGGTCAGCCGGGAGATCTTGAACGCCGCCTCGTTCGCCTCCGCGCCGGAGTTGGCGAAGAAGACCCGCCCCGGCCGGCCGGCGAGGGCGAGCAGCAGCTCGGCGAGCGCGACCGGCGGCTCGGCGACGTAGAGGTTCGAGACGTGCCCGAGGGTGGCGATCTGCTTCGACACGGCGGCCACCACGGCGGGGTGGGCGTGACCGAGGGCGTTGACCGCGATGCCGCCGACCAGGTCGACGTACTCCCGGCCGTCCTCGTCGACCACGACGGCGCCGGAACCCTCGACCAGGGCCAGCGGCGGCGTGCCGTAGTTGTCCATCATGGCCTCGCTCCAGCGCTGCACCAGGCCGCTCATGACTCGATCACCATCGTTCCGAACCCTTCCGAGGTGAAGACCTCGAGCAGCGTGGAGTGGGCGACCCGGCCATCGACGACGTGTGCGGCGGGCACTCCCCCGCGCACCGCCCGCAGGCAGGCCTCCATCTTGGGCACCATCCCCGACTCGAGGGTGGGCAGCAGTTTCGCCAGGGCGTCCGCGTCGATCTCGGAGATCAGGCTGGTCGTGTCCGGCCAGTTCGCGTAGAGGCCGGCGACGTCGGTGAGCACGACCAGCTTGCGGGCCTCCAGCGCGACCGCGAGCGCGGCGGCGGCGGTGTCCGCGTTGAGGTTGTGCAGCACCCCGTCGGCGTCCGGCGCGACGGTCGAGATCACCGGGATCCGCCCGGCGGCGATGAGGTCGGTGACCGCGGAGACGTCGACCGACTCGACGTCACCGACCTGGCCGACGTCGACCGGTTCGCCGTCGACGTACGCCGGGCGGCGCACCGCGGTGAACAGCCCCGCGTCCTCGCCGGAGAGGCCGACCGCGAACGGGCCGTGCGCGTTGATCAGCCCGACCAGCTCCCGCCCGACCTGACCGACCAGCACCATCCGGACGACCTGCATCGCCTCCGGGGTGGTGACCCGCAGGCCACCGCGGAACTCGCTGACGATGCCGAGCCGGCCCAGCATGGCCGAGATCTGCGGTCCGCCGCCGTGCACGACGACCGGCTTCAGGCCGACGTACCGCAGGAAGACCATGTCGGCGGCGAACGCGCGTTGCAGCTCGGGGTCGACCATGGCGTTGCCGCCGTACTTGATCACGACGGTGGCGCCGGAGAAACGGGCCAGCCACGGCAGCGCCTCGATCAGCGTGGCGGCCTTGGCCTGGGACCGGGTGAGATCGGCGGAGAGGGTCATGTCGAATAGGCCGAGTTCTCGTGGACGTACGCGTGGGAGAGGTCGTTGGTCCAGACGGTGGCCGCGGCGGCCCCGGAGCGCAGGTCGATCCGGATGGTCACGTCCCGCCCGGTCAGGTCGACCTTCGAGCGGTCCTCGGCGGCGGCGCCGTCCCGGCACACCCAGACCCCGTTGACCGCGACGTCGACGGCGTCCGGCTCGAACGCGGCGGCGGTGGTGCCGACGGCGGCGAGGATCCGCCCCCAGTTCGGGTCGTTGCCGAAGAGCGCGGTCTTCACGAGGTTGTTGCGGGCCACCACCCGACCCACCTCGACCGCGTCCTCCTCGCTCGCCGCGCCGACCACCTCGATGGCGATCTGCTTGGTGGCGCCCTCCGCGTCCGCGACGAGCTGCTGGGCGAGGTCGTGGGCGGCGGCGGTGACCGCGGCGGCCAGCTCGCCGGGGGCGGGCGTGACACCCGACGCGCCGCTGGCGAGCAGCAGCACCGTGTCGTTGGTGGACATGCAGCCGTCGGAGTCGATCCGGTCGAACGTGACGCGGCACGCCTCGCGCAGCGTGGCGGAGAGCAGCTCCGAATCGGCCACCGCGTCGGTGGTGATGACGCACAACATGGTGGCCAGGGCCGGCGCGAGCATGCCCGCGCCCTTGGCCATGCCGCCCACGGTCCACCCGGAGCCCGGGATCACCGTCGTCTTCGGCCGGGTGTCCGTCGTCATGATCGCCTCGGCGGCGGGGGTGCCGCCGGTGGTCGAGAGCGTGCCCACGGCGTGGTCCACGCCGGCGAGCAGCGCGGTCATCGGCAGCCGCTCGCCGATCAGGCCGGTCGAGCAGACCGCCACCTCGCCGGCCCCGAGGTCCCGGCCCGGCTCGGCGGCCGTGAGAGCGGCGGCGACGTGCTCGGCGGTGGCGTGCGTGTCCTGGAACCCGGCCGGGCCGGTGCAGGCGTTCGCGCCACCGGAGTTGAGCACGACGGCGCGGACCGCCCCGCCGCGGACGACCTGCTGGGTCCAGAGCACCGGCGCGGCCTTCACCCGGTTGGCGGTGAAGACACCGGCGACGGCCGTGTCCGGTCCGTCGTTCACCACCAGGGCCACGTCGGCGGCGCCGCTGGCCTTGAGCCCGGCGGCGACGCCCGCCGCCCGGAATCCCTGCGCGGCGGTCACGCTCATGGGGCCACCCCGTACACCGACAGGCCGGTGGTCTCCGGCAGACCGAACATCAGGTTGGCGTTCTGCACCGCCTGGCCGGCGGCGCCCTTGCCGAGGTTGTCCAGCGCGCTCACCACGACCAGGCGGCCGGAGTCGACGTCGACGGTCGCCTGCAGGTGGCAGGAGTTGGAGCCGAGCGTGGCGGCCGTGTGCGGCCAGCGCCCCTCCGGCAGCACGTGCACGAACGGCGCGTCGGCGTACGCCTCGGCGAGCACCGCCTGCGGGTCGACGCCGCGGGCGGGTAGCGCGGTGACGGTGGCGAGGATGCCGCGCGGCATGGGCGCGAGCACCGGCGTGAGGGAGAGGCCGGTCGCGCCGGTCGCCTGCTTGATCTCGGGCACGTGCTGGTGGGTGCCGACCCGGTAGGGCGACAGGTCGCCCATCACCTCGCTGGCGAGCAGGTGGGCCTTGGCGCCCCGCCCCGCCCCCGAGGTGCCCGAGGCGGCGACCACGACCACGTCCGCGGCCTGGGCGGCGCCGGCGGCGATCAGCGGGGCGAGCGCCAGGCTGATCGCGGCGGCGTAGCAGCCGGTGTTCGCCACCCGGGTGGCGGAGGCGATCAGCTGCCGCTGCCCGGGCAGCTCCGGCAGGCCGTAGGTCCACTGCCCGGCGTGCGTGCCACCGTAGTACTGCGCCCACTGGTACGGGTCGGCGAGCCGGTGGTCGGCGCCGAGGTCCACGATCCGCACGTCGGCCGGCAGCTGGGCGGCGAGCGCGGCCGACTCGCCGTGCGGCAGGGCCAGGAAGACCAGGTCCGCGTCGGCGAGCGCGGCCGGCCCGGCCGCGCCGAGCACCAGGTCGAACCCGGCCAGCTGGGGATGGACCACGTCGACGCGGTGCCCGGCCTGGCTGTGCGCGGTGGCGGTGACCAGCTCGAACTCCGGGTGCCCGGCGATCAGTCGGAGCAGCTCGCCGCCGGCGTAGCCGCTCGCTCCCGCTACCGCGACTCGGATTCCCATACTCACCTCCGCATGACTATGCAGTCAAATCTAGCAGCGATGATCTCCGACCGCAAGTTCATGCAGTCCACTGCATGAGAATGATGGCTCGATCGGCTCACCCAGAAGCACCCCGACAACCAATCCATTGACTGACATAATTGGCCCGGCATGGTGCGGGGCCCACAGCCGGGCCCGCGGGGGCGCCCAGCGGAGGTCGCATGGGACTGATGTTCCAGATCCTCGGTCCGATCCGGGCCCTGCGTGACGGTCGCCCGGTGCGGCTGCCGGGCGGTCGGCCCACCGCGTTCCTGGTGACCCTGCTGCTGCACGCCGGGGCTGCCGTACCGGTCGAGCGGCTGCGCGAGGAACTCTGGGGCGGGCAGCCGCCCGCCTCGGCGGTGGCGAACCTGCGTACCCACGCCAGCCAGCTGCGTCACCTGCTCGCCGCGCCCGGCGAGCCGCCCCGGCTGCACGCCGCCGACGGCGGCTACCTGCTCCGGGTGGAGCCGGACGAGCTGGACGCCGCCGAGTTCGAGCGGCTGGCCATCGAGGGGCACGCGGCCCGCGTCGACGGTCGACCCGACGTCGCGGCGCCCCTGTTCGAGCGGGCGCTCTCCCTCTGGTCTGCGACGGAGCCGCCCGCCGCGTACGGGCCGGCCACCGCCGCCGCGTTCGACCGACTGCGCGAGCGGCGCGGCGCCGTCCGGGAGACGTACGCGCAGTGCCGGCTCGACCTCGGTGACCCGGGCAGCTACCCGCTGTTGGCCCTGCTCCGGCGACACCTGGCCGAGAACCCCCTGCGCGAGCCGGCCTGGGCGCTGCTGATGACCGCCCAGTGCCGGGCCGGCGACCGGGCCGCCGCGCTGCGGACGTACCGGGCCGCGTGCCAGGCGCTCGCCGGTGAGCTGGGCGTCAGCCCCGGCCCCGAGCTGACCGAGCTGTACCGCGCCGTCCGGCGACACGACCCCCGCCTGCTGGCCGGCCGGCCCGCCGCCCGCACCCGGGACCGTCCGGCGGATCCCCGGCCGGCGCTCGTACCGCACGAACTCCCCTGCCCCGGCACCCCCTTCGTCGGCCGGCGCGGCGAGCTGACCCGACTGAACGCGGCCCTGACCGCCGTACGCGAGACACCCGTCACCGTGGCGGTCTACGGGATGCCCGGCACCGGCAAGTCCGCGCTCGGGCTGCACGCGGCCGCCGGGGCCCTGGACGCCTTCCCCCACGGCCAGCTCCACCTCGACCTGGGCGGATCGCTGGACGGGACACCGCCGTCCCCGTTCGAGGTGGCGACGGCGCTGCTCCGGCCGTTGCGGGCGGCCACGCCGGAACCGACCGACCTCGCCGAGGCGCGGTCCCGGATCCGGTCGGTGCTTTTCGACCGGCGGGTGCTGCTGGTGCTCGACAACGTCGCCGACCCCGCCCAGGTCGAGGCTCTGCTACCGGTCCGCGGCGGCTGCGCCCTGCTGGTCACCAGCCGCTGCCCGGTGGCCGACCCGTTCACCGCGACGGTGCGGCTGGACCCGTTACCCCCCGCCGACGGGCTGGCGTTGCTGCGGCTCACCGCGGGCGACCGCCGGGTCGACGAGGAGCCGGAGGCCGCCTCGGCCGTCGTCGCGCTCTGCGAGGGGCTGCCGTTGGCGCTGCGTAGCGCGGCACGCCGGCTCGCCGAGTGCCCGCACTGGTCGATGGCACGGCTGGCCCGGCGGCTGCGCGACGAACGCTACCGGCTCGCGGAGACCGGGCTGCGTCCCCGGCTCACCGCGAGCTACCGGCGGCTCGGGTCGGCCGCGCGGTTCTTCCGCCGGCTGGGTGACGCCCCCGCCGGGCCGGTCACCCCGGAGCTGGCCGCCACGCTGACCGGCGCGCCGGCCGAGGAGGCGGTACGGGCGCTCGACCGGCTCGTGGCGGCGCAACTCGCCGAACCCGCCGGGCCGGGTCGGTACCGCATCGGGGACCTGGTCCGGCTCTACGCCGCCGAGCTGGGCGCCACCGATCCGCGCGACCGCGGTGGCCGCCGCTGACCCGCGCCGATCGGCGGTCGCGGCGCCGCCGCGACCCGGGCACAGGCCCGGGTCAGACCGCCGCCGGCCGCTCCTCGCGGTAGCCCCGCGCCTGGAGCGTGAAGAGCCGGGCGTACCCGCCGCCGGCGGCGAGCAGCTCGTCGTGCGGCCCGCACTCGGCGACCCGGCCGTCGGCCAGCACCACGACCGTGTCCGCGTCCCGCACCGCGTTGAGACGGTGGGAGATGAGCAGGCTGGTCCGCCCGCGCCGCAGAACGCGCAGCCGGGCGTGCAGGTCGTGCTCCGCCTCGGCGTCGAGTCCCGAGCTCGGCTCGTCGAGGACGAGCAGGTCCCGGTCCGCCCGCAGGAACCCGCGGGCCAGCGCCACCCGCTGCCACTGACCGCCGGAGAGAACCACCCCGGCCTGCGCGTCGTCCCGGTCCGGGCCGTCGTAGAAGATCCGGGTCAGCAGGGTGTCGTAGCCGCCCGGCAACCTGGCCAGGGTCTCGTCGACGCCGGCCTGCCGGGCGGCGGCCCGGATCCGGTCGGGGTCGTCACGGGCGGCGAGGTCGCCCACCGCGATGTTCTCCCCGGCGGTCAGGTCGTACGGCATGAAGTCCTGGAACACCGCGCCGAGCCGCGACCGCAGCGCCGCCGGGTCGAACTCCCGCACGTCGACCCCGTCCCACCGGATGGAGCCCCGCTCCGGGTCGTAGAACCGGCAGAGCAACTTCACCAGCGTGCTCTTGCCGGCGCCGTTCAAACCGACCAGCGCGGTGGTCGAGCCGGCCGGCAGGAAGAGGTCCACCCCGCGCAGCACCCAGGGATGCCGCGGCGAGTACCGGAACCAGACGTCGCGCAGCTCGATGCCGTGCCGCAGCGGCGGAACCGGCCGCGCCGCGACGGGCACCGGCAGGTCGGGTTCGGCCCGGATCACCTGGTCGTAGTGGTCGAAGAGGAGCAGCGCCCGGTGGATCGCGCCGAGCTGGCCGACCAGGCTGCCCAGCGCGCCCTGCACTCCCGGCACGGCGGCCAGGTACATGACCACGTCGCCGGCCGTGAGACGGCCCGCCGCGGCGGCCGCCACGGTGTAGACGACCCCGGCGCCGGCCACCGCGGCGCCCAGCAGCCCCAGTAGTGCCTGCGCCCGCAGCTCGCGACGATCCAGCCGCTGCTCGACCCGGTGCATGCCGCCCAACTCGTCGAGCATCCGGTCACCGAAGAACCGGCCGAGGCCGAAGAGCCGGACCTCCTTGGCGGCCGGCACCCCCACCAGCAGCTGGGCGAAGAAGAGGTCACGCCGCTGGAAGTGCTCCAGGTGCAGGACCAACGCGGCCCGGGCACGGTTGAGACGCAGCTGGAGCCAGAGCGTGGGCAGCGCCGCGGCCAGCACCAGCAGCCCGACGAGCGGGCTGAGCGCCAGCAGCACACCGAGGAAACCGCCCAGCGCGAGCAGGCTCTGCACCGCGCCGAGCGCGTTCCCGGTGAGCTGGGTGGGGCCGAGGTGCCCGGTCTGCTGGGCCGCCTGCAACCGGTCCTGGAACTCCGGGTCCTCCAGCCGGACCAGACCCACCAGGCGCAGCACCGCGTCGTGCAGCCGGCGGCGCACCAACCGGCTCACCGCGCGCAGCCGCTCCTTCTCCACGTACGCGCGCACCTGCGGCAGGACCACGCCGGCCGCCGCGGCGAGCGCCAGGCCGACGCCGAGCAGGGCCGGCGGGGCGCCCGCCCGACCCCCGCCGGTGAGCCCGTCCAGGACGAGCTTGGTGAGCGCGGCGACGAGCACCGGCGTCACCCCGGCGAGGATCGCCAGCAGCAGGTCCGTGGCCGTGCCCGCTGGCGCCGCCCGCCAGGTCAGGCCGACGGCCGCGCGGGCGTGCCGGGCGGCGCGCCGCGGGGCCAGGCGGGGGCCGGTCACGAAGCCACCGGCAGGTCCAACCGGGCGATGCCGAACGCCGTCGACGCGACGATCCCGCGCTCGTCGAGCAGGCCGAACGCGGGGTACCCCTTGACCCCGAAGGCGAGCGGCAGCGGACCGGTGCCCGGCTCGACGAAGACCGTCGCCAGCCCCGCGAACCGGGCGGCGTACGGCTCGGTCTCCGGGCCCTTACCGACCACCACGATCCAGACGTGCTCGGCGCCGCCGGGCATGGTGCGCGCCCGCTCCACCAGCAGGGGCAGCTGCTCCTCGCAGTGCTCACAGGCCGGTGAGAGGAACGCCACGAGCGTCATCGGCGGGATGTCGGCGCGGGTACGCAGCTCGCCGTCCACGGTGGTCGAGACGAAGTCCCCCGGGATCGAGCCGACCTCCAGCATCACCGCCGGCGGCTGCGACTGGCGGTCGCTGAGCAGGTCGGTGTGTTCGCGGAGCCGCCGGATCACGCCGAGCAGCAGCACGAGGTTGAGCAGGCCGAGCGCGGCGACGAGGACGACGGCGACGGTCAACAGCGCCATGAGGGCTCCTTCGGGGATTGCCGGGGTCAGGATCGGCCGACCGGCCGGGACG
>NZ_SMKG01000242.1 GCF_004348525.1 Micromonospora sp. 15K316
AGAGACAGGGGTTGGGGAGCGCTCCACCGAAGCGCCGGTCGCGCTGCGCGTAGAGCTCGCAGGCGTACCAGAGGTGCCGGCGGTCGAAGTCCGGCCAGAGCGTGTCGAGGTAGATCAGCTCGGCGTAGGCGCTCTGCCAGAGCATGAAGTTGGAGGTGCGCTGCTCCCCGGACGGGCGCAGGAAGAGGTCCACCTCGGGAACCTCGGGATGGTAGAGGTACTTCGCCACGGTCTTCTCGTTGACCTTGGCCGGGTCGAGCCGACCGGCGGCCACCTCGCGGGCGATCGCCGCCGCCGCGTCGGCGATCTCCGCCTGACCGCCGTAGTTCACGCAAAACTGGAGGGTCAGCGTCGAGTTGCCGCGGGACATCTCCTCGGCGGTCTGCAGCTCGGAGATGACGCTCTTCCAGAGCCGCCCCGCCCGACCCGACCAGACCACCCGTACGCCCAGGTCGACCAGCTGGTCGCGGCGGCGGCGGATCACGTCCCGGTTGAAGCCCATCAGGAAGCGGACCTCGTCGGGCGAGCGTCGCCAGTTCTCGGTGGAGAAGGCGTACGCCGACAGATAGGGGATGCCCATCTCGATGGCGCCCTCGATCGTGTCGAAGAGGGAGAACTCCCCCGCCTCGTGGCCCTTGGTGCGGGGCAGTCCCCGCTCCTTGGCCCACCGGCCGTTGCCGTCCATCACCACTGCGACGTGCCGAGGCACCGCGTCGGCCGGCAACGCCGGAGGACGGGCACCGGAGGGGTGCGGCGTCGGTGGGACCGGCTCCCGCCGGCCGGCCCTCATTGATCGGATCACTCGTTACTCCCTGTTCACGCTATCGGCGCCGGGCGCCGCAACGCCACGGTCTACCAGCGGAAGCGAGCGTAGCGCGCGTTCCAGGTGCCACTGCAGATGAGCTGCCACCAAACTGCTGCACTCCCGTCGTACGCCGGACTCGGCGGCGTCGGCGATCCGCCAGTCGCCGCTACTCAGGGCGAACATCAGATCGATGGTGGCCGGCGCCGGGTGGGCCGCGCCGGGCGGCCGGCAGTCGGGACAGACCACGCCGCCGGCCGGCACGGAGAAGGCCCGGTGCCGCCCGGACGTGCCACAGACGGCGCACGCCATCAGCGCCGGCGCCCAGCCCGCCAGGGCCATCCCCCGCAACAGGTACGCGTCGAGCACGAGGGTGGTGTCGTGGCTGCCCTCGGCGAGCGCCCGCACCGCGCCGAGGGTGAGCTGGAACAGCCGCAGTGACGGCTCCCGCTCGACCGGGGTGAGCCGTTCGGCCGTCTCGGCGATGGCGCTGGCGGCGGTGTAGCGCGGGTAGTCGCCGAGGAACCGCTTGCCGTAGAGGTCGATCCCCTCGACCTGGCTCACCGTGTGCAGCGAGCTGCCCTGCTCGCCCTTCGGGTCCCCGGCGAGTTGGAGGTCCACATGCCCGAACGGCTCCAGCCGGGCGCCGAACTTGCTGGTGGTGCGCCGCACGCCCCGGGCCACCGCACGGATGCGGCCGTAGCGTCGGGTGAGCAGCGTGATGATCCGATCGGACTCGCCGAGCTTCTGCACACGCAGCACCACCGCGTCGTCGCGGTAGAGCTGTCGGCGGTACCCGGCCATCGGACCATTCTCCCTCGGGGTACGAATTCAGGGTTCCTTCGGGGTGCGGCGGCGGCGGAACCCGGATGTGCCGGGGGCGGTGCCGGTCGTAGCGTGCTCGTCATGACCGCTCAGCACCCCGTCGGGGCCGCTTCCTCCGGTGCCGCCCGTGCACGCCGCCGCCGTGCCGTCGCACCCGTCGCGTTCGGTGCCGCCACCGCGCTCATCCTGCTCACCGGATGCGACAACCTGTCGTACCGGCGCCTGGACTTCGACAACACCGAGTCCACCCGGATCAGCACGATCCGGGTGCTGCCCGGCTCGGGTGACGTGACCGTCCGGGCCACGGGCACCGCCTCCGAGGTGCGGATCAAGCGGGTGGTCCGTTACCAGGGCGCCGAGCCGAAGGCGAAGTACGAGATCAAGGACAGCGAGCTGGTGTTGGACACCGACTGCGGCTCCCGGTGCAGCGTGTCGTACGAGGTGACCGCCCCCGAGGGGGTCGCGGTGCGGGGCGAGAGCAACTCGGGCGACGTCGAGCTGATCCGGGTCGGCGCGGTGGAGCTGCAGGTCCGCTCGGGGGACGTGCAGCTCACCGGTGCCACCGGCCCGGTACGCCTCGAGGCCAATTCCGGAAACATCGAGGTGTCCGAGGTCGCCGGCCCGGTCACCCTGCGCGCCTCCTCCGGCGATATCTCCGCCCGACGGCTTCAGGGTGAGGTGGACGCCGTGGCCAGATCCGGCAACGTGCGGATCGAGCTGGACAAGGCCGCCTCGGTCCGGGCGCACGCGAACAGCGGTGACGTCGACCTCGTCGTGCCGCCCGGTCCGTACCGGGTTCGGGCCAACGGCAACTCGGGGGACGAGCACGTCACGGTCACGGACGACCCGGCCGCCAAGCTGGTCCTCGCGGTGAGCGCCGACAGCGGTGACCTCAGGGTCGCCCAGCGGTGACCTCCGCCTCCGGGGCGGCCCGCTGTGCGGGCACCCGGTGGTCGGACGACGTGGTCGGGCGGGCAGGCTTCGTCCGTCGCCGGCCGCCGGGAATCAGCTCCGGCCGCCGCTGCGCCGCGAGGTCCTCCACCCACCCCACGGCGAGTGTCACCACGCCGACCAGGGCGAAGACCAGCACCACCCGGATCGCCAGCCCCCGCGGGTCCTCGTGCGTCCAGCCCAGCGGGTCGAAGAGCGGGGTGAGCGCCACCACGAACGGCATGTGCCAGAGGTAGATCGTCAGGGCCCGCCGGTTCAGCACGGTCACCACCCGCCCGAAGAGGGCGGTGCGGTCGACCCACGCCGCGCCGGACGGTCCCCGACCGAGCACGACCAGGATGAACGCCGTCGACCAGAGGGCGTTGCCGAGATGGATGTCGTTGAGGTCGAAGCCGCGGGGGCCGGGATGCGTGAGGATCCACGCGCCGCCCGCTGCGACGAGCAGCAGCACCACCGGGATCAGGACCCGGTTGGCGAGCCGGCGCAGCATGCCCGCGTGGTGCGCGAAGCCCAGCATCCAGGCGCCGAAGTAGAGACCGAACTCCCGGTACGGGCCGGGCGCGTTCGGCCAGATCCCCGACTCGATGACCACGAGCAGGGCGTACGGGGCCAGCAGGGTCGGCAGCGGAGCCCGCTTGAACAGCCAGAGCGCGACCGGCGAGGCGAAGACGAACCACAGGTAGTCCCGCAGGTACCAGATCGGGCTCAGCGCCAGCGCCCCCCAGCCGTTGGCGGGAGGATCGGCGATCGGGAAGAGCCAGAGCAGCACGCGCGGTGTGAACGGCAGCCCGGTGAGCAGCATCGCCGGCACGAAGACGGCGGCCAGCACCCACAGTGACGGCAGCAGGCGGCGCAGGCGGCGCAGCACCGCGGCCGGTCCGGACCGCTCGAGCGAGGCGGCCATCAGCGAGCCCGCCAGCGCGAACATCACCGCCATCGCCGGGAAGACCAGGGTGAGCGAGGCGAACCCGGTGACGTGGTAGACGACGACTCGAACGATGGCGAGGAAGCGGAGCAGGTCCAGGTATCGGTTACGCATCAGCCTGCATCTGTCTCGGGGGGGTGCGGCGGATGTCTCCTACCCTCCGCCGCGCCGCCGGTAAACGGCCGCACGCCCCACTCGGACGTGAATCTAGCCATACGCCCGACCGAGTCGGATCAGCCGATCTCGCCGTACGACCCTCCCCGCTCAGCCGTTCGACCGATGCTGATCAGCCGGACGGCGCAGCCTTCCGGCCGAGCGACGAGTCGGGCGGGACGAGGAACGGGCCGGTCAGAAGCCGAGTTTGCGCAGCTGCTTCGGATCGCGCTGCCAGTCCTTGGCCACCCGTACGTGCAGGTCCAGGAAGACCCGGCTGCCGAGCAGCTCCTCGATCTGCCGCCGGGCGGTGGTGCCGACCTCCTTGAGCCGGCTGCCCCGGTGACCGATCACAATCGCCTTCTGGCTGGGCCGCTCGACGTACAGGTCGGCGAAGATCCGGACGAGCTGCCCCTCGGGGATCATCTCCTCCACCACCACCGCGATGGAGTGCGGCAGCTCGTCGCGCACCCCCTCCAGCGCCGCCTCCCGGATCAGCTCCGCGACGAGCACCTGCTCCGGGTCGTCGGTGAGCATGTCGTCGGGGTAGAGCTGCGGGGAGACGGGCAGGTAACCGGTCATCACGTCGACCAGGGTGTCGAGCTGGTGCCCGGAGACCGCGCTCACCGGCACCACGGCCGCGAACTCACCCAGCTCGCTCACCGCGAGCAGCTGCTCGGCGAGGCGCTTGCGGTCGACCAGGTCGGTCTTGGTGACCACGGCCAGCACGGTCGCCTTCAGCTCGGCCAGCTCGCCGCTGATGAACCGGTCTCCGCGCCCGACCGGCTCGTCGGCCGGGATGCAGAGCCCGATGACGTCGACCTCGCTCCAGGTCTGGCGGACCAGGTCGTTGAGGCGCTCGCCGAGCAGCGTCCGGGGACGGTGCAGACCCGGGGTGTCGACGAGGACGAGCTGCGACTCCGGCCGGTGCAGCACAGCCCGGATGACGTGCCGGGTGGTCTGCGGCTTGTTCGAGGTGATCGCGATCTTCTGGCCGACGATCGCGTTGGTCAGGGTCGACTTGCCCGCGTTCGGCCGTCCCACGAAGCAGGCGAAGCCGGCTCGGTAGGGGCGCTCCTCCGGATCCCTCACTGGACGACCGTGCCGAGGACGGTGCCGTCCGGCGCGGCCACGTGGATCGGCGCGTCGGCGGCGAGGTCGCGGACGGCGGCGTGCCCGGCGCCGTCGAGCGTCGAGGCCTCGGTCACCACCACGGCGGCCTCCAGCCGGCTGGCGCCCGCCGCCACCGCCGAGGCGACCGCGAGTTGCAGCGCGGTGAGCGTCAGCGAGGGCAGCGCCACGGTGGCGGCCGCGTACGTCCGGCCGTCCTGGTCGCGGACCGCCGCGCCCTCCACGGCTCCCACCCGGCCGCGGGCGCCACGGGCCAGGACGACCAGCTTGGCGTCCTCGGCGCTCAGCTCCGACGGAGCGGACGGGGTGGGCCGGGCTGCCGGCACGGTGGGCGACTCAGGCATCGGCGGGTTGCCTCTCCTCTATCCGGTGGTGACTGCCCCGGGACTCGGCGCGCTCGCCGCGCCCCGGGCTCTCCTGCTCGTCGTTCGGCTCGACCCGGCTGACCAGCACGGTGTCGATCCGGTTGCGCCGGCCGGTGGTGCCCTCGGCGACCAGCCGCAGGCCGGCCACCTCGACCCGGGCTCCCGGGATCGGCACCCGACCCAGCGACTGGGCCAGCAGGCCGCCGACCGTCTCCACCTCGTCGGTGGGCAACTCGATGTCGAACAGCTCGCCCAGGTCCTCCACGGGGAGCCGGGCGGTGACCCGCACCGACCCGTCCTCCAGCCGCTCGACCGGTGGGCGCTCGACATCGTACTCGTCGGTGATCTCGCCGACGATCTCCTCGAGGATGTCCTCGATGGTGACCAGGCCGCCGGTGCCGCCGTACTCGTCGACGACGATGACCAGGTGGTTGCGGGCCGCCTGCATCTCGGAGAGCAGGTCGTCGACGGGCTTCGACTCCGGCACGAAGGTGGCCGGGCGCATCAGCTCCGAGACCGGCAGCTGCTCGGCCGACGGATCGCCGCCGCGCACCCGGCGGATCAGGTCCTTGAGGTAGAGGACGCCGAGGACGTCGTCGACGTTCTCGCCGATCACCGGGATCCGGGAGAAGCCCGAGCGGAGGAAGAGGGCGAGCGCCTGCGAGAGCGTCTTGCCCGACTCGATCCACACCATTTCCGTACGGGGCACCATCACCTCGCGGGCGATGGTGTCGCCGAGGGCGAAGACCGAGTGGATCATCTGCCGCTCACCGTGCTCGACCACTCCGCGCTGCTCCGCGAGGTCGACAAGTTCGCGCAGCTCGACCTGGGTCGCGAACGGGCCTTCCCGGAAGCCGCGCCCCGGCGTCACCGCGTTGCCGATCAGGATCAGCAGCGAGGCGAGCGGGTTGAGCGCGCGCCCCAGCCAGCGGACCAGCGGGGCCACCACGCGGCCGACCACGTAGGCGTGCTGCCGGCCGAGGGTGCGCGGGGCGACTCCGACCACCACGAAGCTGACCACGGTCATCGCGCCGGCGGTGACGAGTGCGGCCCGCCACCCGGCGCCGAAGGTGTCCACGGCGACCAGCGCCACCAGCGTGGTGGCGGTCAGCTCGGCGAGCAGCCGCAGCAGCAGGAGCAGGTTGAGGTGCCGGACGACGTCGCCGGCGACGGCCTGCAGCGTGCGGGCGCCCCGGGCGCCGTCGCGGGCCAACTCCGCGGCGCGGGCCGGCGAGACCGCGGCGAGCGCCGCCTCGGTCATCGCGATCAGCCCGGCCAGCACCACCAGGCCGGCGGCGAAGACGAGCAGCTGCACGTCGGGCAGGCCGGCGGCGGCTGTGGAGGCCTGTACGGACATCACTGTGACCGGCTCGACCGCCAACTGGACAGCAGTCGGGCCTGGAGCGCGAACATCTCCCGCTCCTCCTCCGGTTCCGCGTGGTCGTACCCGAGCAGGTGCAGCACCCCGTGCACGGTCAGCAGGTGCAGCTCGTCGGCGGCCGAGTGGCCCGCCGTGGCCGCCTGCTTGGCCGCGACATCGGGGCAGAGCACGATGTCGCCGAGCAGCGCCGGCTCACCGCCGGCCGGGGCGCTCTCGCCCGGGCCGTGGTCGACGCTGCCCTCGTCCATGGGGAAGGCGAGCACGTCGGTCGGCCCGTCGCCCCCCATCCAGCGATGGTTGAGCTCGGTCATGTATTCGACGTCGACCAGCAGCACGGAGAGCTCGGCGAGGGGGTTGACCCCCATCTCGTCGAGGGCGTGCCGGGCGACGGCGAGCACGGCGTCGGTGTCGACCTCGACACCGGACTCGTTGGCGATCTCGATGGACAACTGTTTTCCCCTGATCTAGCGGCGGCGGCCGGCTCGGCCGCCGCCCTGGGCGGTCCGCCCCGGTACGGCGTGCACGCTCTGTGCCTGCTGGTTCTCCCGCTCGGCGTCCCAGCGGGCGTACGCGTCGACGATCTCACCGACCAGCCGGTGGCGTACCACGTCGGAGCTGGACAACTGGGCGAAGTGGACGTCCTCCACGTTCGCGAGGATCTCCCGCACCACGCGCAGGCCGCTGGTCGTCCCGCCGGGCAGGTCGACCTGGGTCACGTCACCGGTGACCACGATCTTGGAGCTGAAACCGAGCCGGGTGAGGAACATCTTCATCTGCTCGGGCGTGGTGTTCTGCGCCTCGTCGAGGATGATGAACGCGTCGTTCAGCGTCCGCCCGCGCATGTACGCCAGCGGCGCCACCTCGATCGTGCCCGCGGCCATCAGCTTCGGGATCGAGTCCGGGTCCAGCATGTCGTGCAGCGCGTCGTAGAGCGGGCGCAGGTAGGGGTCGATCTTCTCGTTCAACGTGCCGGGCAGAAAGCCCAGCCGCTCTCCCGCCTCGACGGCCGGCCGGGTGAGGATGATCCGGTTGACCTGCTTGGCCTGGAGCGCCTGGACGGCCTTCGCCATCGCCAGGTAGGTCTTGCCGGTGCCGGCGGGGCCGATGCCGAAGACGATGGTGTGCGAGTCGATCGCGTCGACGTAGCGTTTCTGACCGAGCGTCTTGGGACGGATGGTGCGGCCGCGCCGGGAGAGGATGTTGAGCGTCAGAACGTCGGCGGGCCGCTCGGCGCTGCCCTGCTCGAGCATGCCGACGGTACGCCGGACGGCGTCAGTGGTCAGGGTCTCGCCTTTCTCGATGAGTTCGAGCAGCTCGGTGAAGAGGCGCTCGGCGAGGGCGTTGTCCGCGGGCGCGCCGGAGATGGTGATCTCGTTGCCGCGGACGTGCACGTCACTGTTGACCGAGCGTTCGACGAGTCGCAGGATCTCGTCACCCGCACCGAGCAGGTTGACCATGATCTTCGGATCGGGAACGGTGATCCGGGTCTGCACCTGGGGCGGGCCGGGAGGTGGGGTGCCGGTCATAGATCGGGCCGAGGGGCCCTGTGCCACCTGCTCTCGATTTCGGCGCCGGCCCTGGTGGCGCGGCGTACGGACGTTCCACCCATCGTATCGGTTCAACACCGGCGGCATCGTGTGCATTTCCCCGCCCCGGGGATGCACCTGCACGGGCCAACAAAAGCGATAAAAAGGGCGAAAGGCCGGGTCGGCGCGGGGCGGGAGGAACCCGGCCCCGCGCCCGGCCGGGTCACTGTCCGGCGCGGAAGTCGTACCGGTCGAAGGTCTCCTGGTTGCGGGTGAAGCGGTAGGTCGCCCAGTGCATCCGCACCACCGCGCCCCGCTCGTCCCGGCTCAGCCGGAGCAGTTCACCGACCTCCCGGCCGGAGACCGTGCGGAACACGTCCGGCCGGTCGGGCAGCGGCGCGAAGACCGCCGGCGGGCGGCCGGGCGGATCGCCGGCGCCACGGGCCCGCAGCGAGCCGTCGTGCCAGGAGAAGACGTACTCGTAGCCCTCACCCCACCAGCGGCCCAGCACCCCGCGCAGCGC
>NZ_SMKG01000243.1 GCF_004348525.1 Micromonospora sp. 15K316
GCGCGGCGGGGCGGGGCGGCGACCGCGGAGCCTCGGCGATCGCGATCGGGCGGCTCCACGTCGACTACGGTAGGCCCACCCTCGGGCCTGTCGGTGCGTACCCGCCCGGTCGGCCGGTCGCCGTCCGGGTCGGCGCGGCCCGCTGACCGTCCTCCGGGCGCCGCACTAGGGTCTGGGCATGGTCGCGAACATCCGGTACGAGGACATCGTCAAGGTCCCGAAGGCGTTGCTGCACGATCATCTCGATGGTGGCCTGCGGCCGGCGACGATAGTCGAGTTGGCCGCGGAGGTGGGGCACGAGCTCCCGGCCACCGATCCCGAGGAGCTCGGGCGCTGGTTCGTCGGGGCGGCCGACTCGGGTTCGCTGGAGCGCTACCTGGAGACGTTCGCGCACACCGTGGCCGTGATGCAGACCGCGTCCGCGCTGCGCCGGGTGGCCCGGGAGTGCGCGCTCGACCTGGCCGCCGACGGGGTCGTCTACGCCGAGGTGCGGTTCGCCCCCGAACAGCACCTGGAGCGGGACCTCACCCTCGACGAGGTCGTCGAGGCGGTGCTCGCCGGTTTCGCGGAGGGCAGCGCCGAGGCCGCCGCGGCCGGCCGCCCGATCCGGGTGGGCACGCTGCTCACCGCGATGCGGCATGCCGCCCGCTCGCAGGAGATCGCCGAGCTGTCGGTCCGGCACCGGGACGCGGGCGTGGTGGGCTTCGACATCGCCGGCGCGGAGGCCGGCTTCCCGCCCACCCGGCACCTGGACGCCTTCGAGTACCTCCAGCGGGAGAACTTCCACTTCACCATCCACGCCGGTGAGGCGTTCGGGCTCCCCTCGATCTGGCAGGCGATCCAGTGGTGCGGGGCGGACCGGCTCGGCCACGGGGTACGGATCGTGGACGACATCAGCACCGAGGGGCCGGAGCCGGTGCTCGGCCGGCTGGCCGCGTACGTGCGGGACAAGCGCATCCCACTCGAGCTCTGCCCCTCCTCGAACGTGCAGACCGGCGCCGCCGCGTCGATCGCCGAGCACCCGATCGGACTGCTGCGGGATCTCCGTTTCCGGGTGACGGTGAACACCGACAACCGGCTGATGAGCGGTACCTCGATGTCGCGGGAGATGGCGCTGCTGGCGGACGCGTTCGGCTACGGCTGGGCCGAGCTGCGGTGGTTCACCATCAACGCGATGAAGAGCGCGTTCATACCGTTCGACGAGCGCTTGAAGATCATTGATGAGGTGATCAAGCCCGCCTACGCGCCGCTGCTGCGGGACTGATCCGGGTGGGGCGGGTGGCCGGCGAGCAGGCCGGCCACCCGGTGCAGCACCTCGCGGCCGCGGGCCGCCTCCGCGCCCAGGTTCGTCTGGCGGCGTAGCACCGTCGGTTCGGCGCGGAGCAGCGTCAGTCCCCGTCGGACCAGTACCCGGGGCGCCTTGCGCTGCTCGGACAGGTCGCGGGCGAGCCGGCGGAGGAAGGTGGCGCCGCGGGGCCGGCGCAGCGCGTACGCCCCGGCGAGGAGTCCCCGCCGGTGACACTCCCGGACGATCTCGGCGGCGAAAATCCCTTCGGCCACAAAAAGTGGCGATCCGGCTATGTCAAATGTCCGGGTGGACACCCGCCGGTCCGCGTCTATTGCATAGACGGGCACTTCTGCCCGACCGTCCCGCGCCAGCCGGGCGATCGTCTCCACGGCGCCCTCGGCGTCCCAGGAGTCTGGTGACTCCCAGTCCACCTGGCCGTTTCGCCATGGCAACGTAGGGTCATCGCCGTCCTTGTAGAAGTCGTCCAAGCAGAGCACCGGAAGCCCGGTTCGCTGCGCTATGTACGACTTTCCCGAGCCGGACGGGCCGGCCAGCAGTACGACGCGATACGGATGATTCATTACCTTCAGTAACTCCGGCCAGACAGTGTGCTATCAAAAACCTTCAACATCTCACCACACCGTGGGCGCCAGCCAACCTGGGCTTTCTTCTTGCCGAGCGGCGTGATGGAATCTCGGGGGTCCGACCCGCCGGGTCGGTCGCTGGGCGTTGCCCGGGCAACGCGCTGAAGCTGTAAATCGCGAGGACGGTGACGTGAGCAAACGGCCGAAGACGGCGGGCTCCTTCCTGTCGCGGCTGCGCCAGCCGGCCAGTCGACTCCGGGACATGCCGATCTGGTCCAAGCTCGGTCTCATCATGATCGTGCCGACCATCGCCACGGTCGTGGTGGGCACCAACGGTCTGGTCGACCACCTGGAGACGCTCAACAATGCCAACCGGGCCGGCGACCTTGCCAACCTCTCCGGCTATTCGGGTGACCTGATCAACACCGTGCAGGACGAGCGGACCACCGCCGTGCTGCTGCTGGTGTCGCCCCCCGGCCAGGCGAGAGCGCAGTACCAGGAGGCGTACAACCGGGTCAACACCCGCGTCGACCAGTCGAAGGCTCCCTACCTGCGGCAGCGCGCGTCGATCGACGGGCTCCCGAGCAGCCTCGAGACCCTGCTCGACAAGATCGACCGGAGCCTCACCGATCTGCCGGGCATCCGCAGCCAGGTCTACAACGGCAAGCTCCGGCCGGTCGAGGCGACGCAGGCGTACGAGGGCGTGATCACCGACCTGCTCGCCATCCGCGACTCGACCACCCAGCTCGCCGGTGACAACAACCTGAGCGACCGGATGCGGGCCGCCGCCGCGGTGGCGCGGGAGAAGGAGTTCCTCTCCCTGCGCCGGGTGGTGGTGCACCAGGCGTTGGCGCAGCGGCAGCTGACCCCCGCACTGCGTACCGAGTACATCGCCAGCGGTACCGGGCAGGACCAGGCGGCGCAGAACTTCAAGGCGGTGGCCACCGAGGACGAGGCCCGCTTCCACGACCAGACCATCGCGGGCGGCGACCGGCGCGAGGCCGAGCGCTACATCGGCTGGATCAACGGCAACACCAGCGGCAGCATGGTCGGCGCCCCGTTCGGGCCGGACCAGTGGGACGCGGCCATGGTCGCCAACGCGAAGCTGATCCGGACGGTGGAGACGAAGCTCGACGGCGACGTGGTCCGCCTGGCCGAGGGTATCCGCTCCGACGTGCAGCGGCAGGTGTTCCTGGAGACCGGCCTCCTGCTGAGCATGCTCCTGCTGGCGATCCTCTTCGCCTACCTGGTCGCCCGCTCGATGGCCCGTTCGCTGCGCGAGCTGCGTCAGGGCGCCCTCGCCGTGGCCCAGTACGGCCTGCCGCAGGCCGTGGCCCGGCTGCGCGACCCGCAGGTGACCGGTCAGCTCTCCCCGTCCCAGCTGGCGAACCAGATCGCCGAACCGCTCCCGGTGCGGAGCAAGGACGAGTTCGGCCAGGTGACCGAGGCGTTCAACGCGGTCCACCTGGAGGCCGTCCGTACCGCGGCCGAGCAGGCGGCGCTGCGGGCGTCCGTCGCGACGATGTTCGTCAACCTCGCCCGCCGGTCGCAGATCCTGGTCGACCGCCTGATCGGGCACCTCGACCGGCTCGAACGCGGCGAGGAGGACCCGGACCGGCTGGCCGAGCTGTTCCAGCTCGACCACCTCGCCACCCGGATGCGGCGCAACGACGAGAACCTGCTGGTGCTCGCCGGTGCCGACTCCACCCGCGTGCAGCGGGAGCCGGCCGCCCTCATCGACGTGCTGCGCGCGGCGCAGTCCGAGGTCGAGCACTACACCCGCATCGAGTTCGGCGTCATCGACCGCGACATCGAGATCGCCGCGCACGCCGTCAACGACCTGGTCCACCTGGTCGCCGAGCTGTTCGACAACGCCACCGCGTTCTCGCCGCCGGACTCCCAGGTGCAGGTCGAGGCCCGCCGGGTCGGTGACCGCTCCTCGCTCTACGTCGAGGACCGCGGCATCGGCATCAGCGCGGACCAGCTCCAGGAGCTCAACGAGCGGCTCGCCACGCCGCCGCAGGTGGACGTGGCCGTCTCCCGGATGATGGGTCTGGTCGTGGTCGCCCGGCTGGCGTCCCGGCACGGCGTCCGGGTGGAGCTGCGTCCCGGCACCGATCGTGGCACCGTGGCGGAGGTCGTACTCCCCGCGTCGGTGCTGGTGCCGCGCGCGCTCTCCGGCCGGGTGCAGCAGCCCCCGGCGTTGCCCGCTCCGGCCGGCGCCGCGGCGCCGACCGCGCCCACGCCGACGTTCGGCGCGCTGCCCGCGCTGGGTGTGCGGCAGAGCGAGTCCGGCAACCAGGTGACCCTCGGCGGCCGGGCCTTCGACCCGCCGTCGCCGAACGGTTCCGGCCCGGTGGCGCCGGCCGCCCCGGGGCGTGGCATGCCCGCCTGGTCGGACCTCACCGGCGCCGCCCCGGCCAACGGCGCCGGCGCGTTCACTCCGCGTCCCGCCAACGGGCAGCCGATCGACCCGCTGCCGCAGCGTCGGGGCGACGCCGACCCGTCCGGCGGACAGCCCCCGGCGATCCCGCGGCAGCTGCCCAGCAGCCCCGAGGTGAACCCCTACGCGCCCCCGGTCTCCGGTGGCCCGGTCTCCGGCTCGCCGGTCTCCGCCCAGCCGTACTCGGGTGCTCCGGTCTCGGCCTCGCCGTACGCGGGTCCGCCGACCTCCGCCTCGCCCTACGCGGGTCCGCCGGTCTCGGCGCAGCCGTACTCGGCGCCCCCGGTCTCCGGCCAGCCGTACTCGGCGCCGCCGGCCTCGGGGCAGCCGTACTCGACGCAGCCGTACTCGGCGCCGCCGGCCACGGCACAGCCGTACTCGGCGCCGCCGGCCACGCCGCAGGCGTACTCGGCGCCGCCGTTCGCCGGCCAGCCGGCTCCGGCCTCCCCGGGAGTTCCCCTGCCGTCCCGGCCGGACGCGGCCCCCTCGGCACCGCCGGCCTGGCCGCCGGTGGCCGACGCGGAGCGGGAGGCGGCCACGCCGCCGGTGCCCGAGCGCCTCGCCGCCGCGCTGGACATGACTACCGAACTGCCGCGGGTGCCCCGGCCCGAGAGCCAGCCGGCTCCCGCGCCGGCCACGCCGCCGGCAGCCAACCGGCCCGCGCCGGCTCCGCAGGCCCAGCCGCAGCAGCGGTACGCGGACGAGACGATGGAGCTGCCGATCTTCCGGGAGCTCGAATCGGCCTGGTTCCGTACCCGTCGACCGGGGCCGGAGGAGACGGCGGGCGCCGCGAAGCCGGCGGCGACGAGCGGTGCGCCGACGCAACAGTTCGCCGCGGTCGACGCCAGCGGTCAGGCCGTCCAGACGAAGACACCCGGGACGACAGGTAACGCACCGATGGCAGACACACCGACGCCGCGGGAGAACGGGTTGGGCGCGAACGGGGGCAGCCGTCCGACCGCCGCCGAGAGCCTGCCCAGCCGCCGGCCCACGCAACAGGGCAACAGCTGGGAGACCGCCGCCGACGACGGCTGGCGGGCCGCCACGGCCGCCAGCGATGTGCCGGTACGCTCGACCACCCCGACCGGGTTGCCGAAGCGCACGCCGATGGCGCAGCTGGTGCCGGGCGCGGTGGAGAAGCCGACCACGTCCGTCCAACGGCGTTCGCCGGAGGCCGTTCGCGGTCTGCTCTCGGCCTACCACCGAGGTGTGCAGCGGGGGCGTAGCAACCCCTCGGAGGGCAACCCGACCAACCCGGAGGCGGCTCCGGGTGGGCAGCAATCCTCGCAGTCTGACTCAGGCCCAGTGGCCGGGAGCGGGCAGAAGGAGCAATAACGATGACTACTACGCAGGATCTCGGTTGGCTCCTCGCCAACTTCGCCGACCGGGTGCCGGGGGTCGCGCACGCGGTCGCCGTCTCCGCGGACGGCCTGCTCCTCGCGGGGTCACGGGATCTCCCGCGTGACCGCGCCGACCAGCTGGCCGCGATCGCGTCCGGTCTGGTCAGCCTGACCCAGGGCGCGGCCCGCTGCTTCGAGGGAGGCGCGGTGCTGCAGACGGTCGTGGAGATGGACAACGGCTTCCTGTTCCTGATGTCCATCTCGGACGGCTCGTCCTTCGCCGTGCTGGCGGCCCGCAGCTCCGACGTGGGGCAGGTCGGTTACGAGATGGCGTTGCTCGTCGACCGGGTGGGCGACGCGCTCACCCCGGCGCCGCGCGCCGCCGCGGGAATGCTGGGCTGACACCCTGCTGACCGACGTCGGCGGGGCAGCAACGACGACAAGTGGGGCTCCACCGGGTGGAGCCGGTGCCGGGTACGAAGGAGGTGAGCGGCGACATGGCCGATCGTGACGAACCGACCGGAGCGTTGGTCCGTCCTTACGCCGTGACCCGTGGTCGTACCCGCCCCCGACTCGACATCGCGCTGGAAGCGCTCGTCGAGACGACGGTGCGCGGCCGGGCCGCCGCTGCGAACGGCAGTGGTGGCCAGGGTCGCGAGCACCAGTACATCGCCGCGCTGTGTGACGGACGCGTCCAGTCGCTCGCCGAGATCGCGGCGCGGATGCAGCTCCCGCTCGGTGTGGCCCGGGTGCTCATCGCCGACATGGCGACGGACGGCCTGGTCGCAGTCCACGAGCCGACCATCCTGGACGACTCGGACGACGCGGTGGGCACTGAACTGCTGGAGAGGGTGCTGAGTGGACTTCGCAGGCTCTGACATGTCGCACCGCCCGCCGACCCAAAGCGGGCGAGTGACGTCGGCGAAGATCGTTATCGCCGGTGGATTCGGCGTCGGCAAGACGACGCTGGTCGGTTCGGTCTCGGAGATCACGCCGCTGACGACGGAGGCCATCATGACCTCCGCCGGCGTGGGTGTCGACGACACCCGGCAGGTGCCGGGGAAGGCGACGACCACGGTGGCCATGGACTTCGGCCGCATCACCATCGACCGTGACCTGATCCTGTACCTGTTCGGTACGCCGGGTCAGACCCGGTTCTGGTTCATGTGGGACGAGCTTGTGCGGGGCGCCATCGGTGCCGTCGTGCTGGTGGACACGCGGCGGCTCGCCGACTGCTTCGCGGCGATCGACTTCTTCGAGCACCGGCGGCTGCCGTACCTGGTGGCCATCAACTGCTTCGACGGGATGCAGTACCACGACCCGCAGGACGTTCGTGACGCGCTGGCGATCTCGAGCGACGTCCCGGTGGTGGCCTGCGACGCCCGTAACCGGGAGTCGACCAAGCACGTGCTGATCTCGCTTGTCGAGTACGTGCTCACCATGCGGCGCTCCCGCGCGGTCACGCCGGCCTGACCGGTAACCAACACGTCGACGCGCCCCGGGGCGGCTGAGGCCGCGCCGGGGCGCTCGTCGCCTGGTGGCCGACCGCCGCCGATCTCGTGGCCGGTCCGACGGCTGTGATCCGGCGTCGCTCCGTCTGTGCCAGCCGAGCCGTCGCCGTGGGCGGGTCGTCGGCGCGTCCGGCCGGCGTCGCCGAACGGCGGTCGTCGGGTCCAACCGTCGTCGTCGAGCGGCGGTCCACCGCCGCCGACCCGGACTCGCCCGGCAACCGAAAGAGCCCCTGCGCCAACCCGTTCGGGTCGGAGCAGGGGCTCTGTTGTTCAGAGGCGCTAGGAGCGGTAGCCGGCGGAGCGGTACTCGTACTCCCGGTCGTCGTCGCGGTCACCGTGGTCACGGCTGAAGTCCCAGCCGCCGGCGGCCTCCCGGCCCGGGCGACCGCCGACCGCGAAGCCGCCGATCTCCTGCCCCCGGCGCCAGCCACGGAAGTAACCGGTGGTGTTCTCGGCGAGGCTCGCCGCGTCCCGGACGATCCGGAGCGGCCGCTCCTCCCGCAGCGGCGACCCGGGAACCAGGTTGGCCTGCGGCACCCGCTTGGGCAGCCCGGCCCTGGTCTCGGAGCCGACGGCGGGCCGGGCGGCCTGCTCGGCCGCCTGCCAGCCGCTGTCGGCGAGGCTGGCCCAGTCCAGGTCCACGTCGTCGTCGTGCCCGACGAACCAGGCGGACTTGGCCTGGGCGAAGATCAGCAGGTCGCCGTCGCCGCTCTCGTCGGCCACCGGCGGCGGACGGTGCTCGACCGGCGGGGTCGGCCGGTGTTCGACCGGCGGGGTCGGGCGCTGCTCGACCGGCGGAGGCGGCCGGTGCTCGACCGACGGGCGTTCGGCCCGCGCGCCGGGCCGCCCGTTGCGGCCGGCGTCCGCGCCGTCCACCAGACGCAGTGACGGAAGTTCCAGCTGCGGGTCGGTGTTCTCGCGCAGCGCCCGGTCGGCCAGCGGTGGCGGCTCGACGAGCCGCAGCATCGGCGGTTCCTGCGGCAGGTCGTCGGCGAGCCACGGCGGGGTGACCCGCCCCTCGCCCGCGCCGGGGTCGGTCGGCGCGTCGACGCCACGGCCACCCCCGTACGGGTAGGTGACCGCGGTGTCGGCCGGGCTGTCGGCCGGGTCCTCCGGGTTGTTGACCAGCGGCCAGTTCGCCCGCGAGCCCGGTGGGGCGGATTCCGGCTCCGGCCGGGGCGCGGGCACCGGAACGCTCAGGTCGGTGGCGCTGAACCCGCCCGTCGGCGGCGCGGCGTCCCCGGTGGTCTTCGGCCGCGGCGGGATCACTGTGCGCTGCCGCTCCGCCCGGGCGCTCTGGATCGCGGCGGTGGTCAACGTCGGCCGGAACGGCTCGCCGGCCTCGGCGGGGGGCACCTTGCCGCGTTGTGCGGGTGCGATCGGGGTGATCCCGGG
>NZ_SMKG01000244.1 GCF_004348525.1 Micromonospora sp. 15K316
CCACCACCCCCGGCGTTTGACCCCGGTGATCATGAAGTTGTTGCCCTGCGCGCCGGCGTGTCGGAGCAACAACTTCATGATCACCGCGCGGCACGTCACCGGACCGGAGTCGGGCAGGGTTCCCCGGTGAGGTGGGCGGGGGTGCGGGGGTCAGTCGAAGAAGCGGGCCAGGTGGGACGTGGTGGGCGGATCGGCGTCGGGTCCGACGGGAGTGAGGTCGGCGAAGATCGAGGCGCCGTCACAGCCCGCGTGCAGCGGGTACCAACGCGGGGTGCCCGGCGGGCGCTGAAGACAGATCCCCTTGAACGTCTGCACGTCGAGCAGCCGTACGTGGGTCGGGTCGGCCACCGCGTTCACATGCCCCCACCACGGGCTCATCACGTGCAGTACGCCCCCCGGCCGGAGCACCCGGTGACACTCGTCGAGCAGCGGCAGGAAATCGAACAGGTGCTCCAGGATGTGCACCGTGAAGAACACGTCGACCGAGCCGTCGGCGAGCGGCAGGGAGCCCGACAGGTCCGCCACCGCGTCCACCCCGGGGGCCGGGAAGATGTCCAGCCCCAGGTTCCCCGGCCACTGCTTGTTCGGCCCGCAGCCGAGGTCCACCACCACCGGATCGTGCCCGGCGACCCGTACCCGGCACCAGACGCCGAGCACCCCGGCGAGCCGACCGATCCGGTCCCGGGCCAGCCGTAGCTGCTCCGGATCGGCGACCTCGCCGGTCACGTGGGCGACCCCCCGGTCGAAGCGCACCTCCACGGCGAGATCGCGCAGCCGGTCGTCGTGTGCCTTCTGATCGGTCCACGCCTCGGCCAGGAAACCGTCGATCGCCCGCAGCCGATCGCCGGACGGCGGGGTTTGTGCCAACGCGACCATGTCCACCTCCGGCCGCCCGTTACCCGCATCGCCGTCCGGTATGCCTGCCACCGCGGCTGCTCGCGCCGGCTCCGGCACCGGACGGCGGCTGCTCGCGCCGGCTCCGGCCCCGGACGGCGGCTGCTCGCGCCGGCTCCGGCACCGGACGGCGGCTGCTCGCGCCGGCTCCGGCACCGGACGGCGGCTGCTCGCCGCGGCTCCGGCCCTGGACGGCCGCTGCTCGCGCCGGCTCCGGCCCGGAAAACCGCCGTGACTGCGCGTGGAGGTTCGCCGGGCGGCCGCCGCGGTCGCTCGCGCGGGTCGGCCCGGGTGCCCGCCGGGACTCACGGCGGACCGGGCCACGGCGGCACCGACGGGCGGTCCGGCCCGGGGGGAGCGAGGCGGCGCCGGGCAGGTCAGCCGGTCGTGCTGCGGCGCGGGCGGCCCCCGATCCGCATCCGCTGCCGGGGTGGCGGAGCCGCCGGCTTGGGCCGCTTGAGGTGGTAGCGGTGAAGCTCGTTGTTGCCGGGCAGCGACGGATCCTCGCTCATCGCGACCAACTCCCAGCCCTGGTCGCCGGCCCGGTTGAGGTGGGCCAGCGCGGTGTCCCCGTACGGGGTGACGTCGACCATCGAGCCGTCCGGGCCGTACCAGACGAAGACGACCTCCCAGCCGAGGTCGTTCGTGGCCGCCTGGCGCCGGCGGACCAGCAGCGCGTACTCCCACTTGAGCATGGGCTCATTCTCACCCCGGGTGGCGCCGTCGGCACGGCATCAATCCTCGGCGATCCGCCCCGCGTCCACCCGCAGCCGCCGGTTCGTCGCCACCGCGTCGAGCATCCGCCGGTCGTGGGTGACCAGCAGCAGCGTCCCCGGGTAGCCGGCCAGCGCCGACTCCAGCTGTTCGATCGCGGGCAGGTCCAGATGGTTCGTGGGCTCGTCGAGCACCAGCAGGTTCACTCCGCGCCCCTGCAGCAGCGCCAGCGCGGCCCGGGTCCGTTCGCCGGGGGAGAGCGTCGCGGCCGGGCGCAGCACGTGCCCCGCACGCAGGCCGAACTTGGCGAGCAGCGTCCGCGCGTCCGCCGGCGACAGCTCCGGTACGGCGGCCTGGAACGCGTCGATGAGCGGCGCGTCGCCGAGGAAGAAGCCCCGGGCCTGGTCCACCTCGCCGACCACCACGCCCGGGCCCAGCGCGGCGTGACCGCCGTCGAGTGGCAGCCGCCCCAGCAGGGCCGCCAGGAGGGTGGACTTGCCGGCTCCGTTCGCGCCGGTCACCGCCACCCGGTCGGCCCAGTCGATCTGGAGGGTCACCGGCCCGAGCGTGAAGCCGCCCCGGCGTACCACGGCGTCGCGGAGCGAGGCCACGACGGCGCCGGCGCGGGGCGCGGCGGCGATCTCCATCCGCAGCTCCCATTCCTTGCGCGGCTCCTCGACCACCTCCAGCCGCTCGATCAGCCGCTCGGTCTGGCGGGCCTTCGCCGCCTGCTTCTCCGTCGCCTCGGTGCGGAACTTCCGTCCGATCTTGTCGTTGTCGGTGGCCTTGCGCCGGGCGTTCTTGACGCCCTTCTCCATCCAGGCCCGCTGTGCCCGCGCCCGGCTCTCCAGGGCGGCGCGGGTGTCGGCGTACTCCTCGTAGTCCGCCCGGGCGTGCCGGCGCGCCACCTCGCGCTCCTCCAGGTAGGCCGCGTAGCCGCCGCCGTAGTGGTTGACCTGCTGTTGCGGCAGGTCCAGCTCCAGCACCCGGGTCACCGTCCGGGTCAGGAACTCCCGGTCGTGGCTGACCAGCACCGTGCCGGCGCGCAGCCCCGTCACGAACTCCTCCAGCCGCTCCAGTCCGGCCAGGTCCAGGTCGTTGGTGGGCTCGTCGAGCAGGAACACGTCGTACCGGCTGAGCAGCAGCGAGGCCAGCCCGGCACGGGCCGCCTGACCGCCGGAGAGCCCCGTCATCTCCTGTTCGAGGTCCACCGCGAGGCCCAGCTCGGCGGCGACCTGCTCGGCCCGTTCGTCCAGGTCCGCGCCGCCGAGCGTCAGCCAGCGCTCCAGCGCCTCGGCGTAGGCGTCGTCGGCGCCGGCCCGGCCGGCGGTGAGCCCCTCGGTCGCGGCGTCGAGGGCCAGCTGCGCCGCGGCCACCCCGGTGCGGCGGGCCAGGAAGGCGCGCACCGTCTCGCCCGGCCGCCGCTCCGGCTCCTGCGGCAGGTGCCCGACGCTCGCCGTGGGCGGGTTGAGCGTGACGCTGCCGGCCTCCACCGCCAGCAGACCGGCGAGCGTACGCAGCAGCGTCGACTTCCCGGCCCCGTTCGGCCCGACCAGCCCGACGACGTCGCCCGGCGCGACGACCAGGTCCAGACCGGTGAAGAGCGGACTGTCGCCGTGCCCGGCGGAGAGGTTCTTGACGATCAACGTGGCGCTCATGAGGAGGCGAGCCTATCCGGCTGGGTGCACGCGACCCGCCCGGAAGGGGCAGACTCGGCGGAGTGGTGACCACACTGGCGATCGACTGCGGTGGCGGGGGCATCAAGGCCTCCGTCCTCGACGAGGCCGGCACGATGCGGACCCGCCCGTTGCGCGTGCCCACGCCGTACCCGCTGTCGACCTCGCTCTTCGTCAAGACGCTGCTCGACCTGGGCGCCCAGCTGCCCCCGGCGGACCGGGTGACCGTCGGGATGCCCGGCATGCTCCGGCACGGCGTGGTGGTGGCCACCCCGCACTACGTCACCCGGGCCGGGCCGCGCACCAGGGTCGATCCCGACCTGCTCGCCGAGTGGTCCGGCTGGGACGTCCGCTCGGCGCTCTCCGACGCCTTCGGGGTGCCGGCGTTGGTGCTCAACGACGCCGAGGTGCACGGCGCCGGGGTGGTGGCGGGCACCGGCCTGGAACTGGTGCTCACCCTCGGCACCGGGCTGGGCAGCGCCCTCTTCGACGGGGGTGTGCTCGCGCCGCACCTGGAGCTCTCCCACGCGCCGGTGCGCTGGGGCATGACGTACGACACGTACGTCGGCGAGCCGGAACGGCGGCGGCTCGGCGACGCGTTCTGGTCACGTCGGGTTCGGGGGGTGGTCGACGGTCTCCGGCCGGTGTTCCGCTGGGACCGGCTCTACCTGGGCGGCGGGAACTCCCGGTTGATCCGGCCGGAGCAGCTGGCCCGGATGGGCGACGACGTGGTGGTGGTGCCGAACACGGCCGGGATCGTCGGTGGCGTCCGGGCCTGGGACCTGTCCGCCGCCCGCCCTGCCTGACCCGCGGGGACGGGCGTCGGCGCACCGGGGAGGCCGTCCCGACCGCCCGGGAACAGCCGACGCCGGCGCGGTGTTGTGCCAGCGTCAGGAGTACGACCGGCGCGAGACGAGGGAGTGGGCAATGGATCTTCTGGCCGACTACCGGCGGGCGACCATGTTCTTCGAGACCGGTGACCCGACCGAGGCCGTCCGGCTGCTCGAGCCGATCGTCGAGGCGGAGCCGAACAACGCCTCGGTGCGGCAGCTGCTGGCCCGGGCGTACTTCCAGTCCGCCCAGCTCAACCGCGCCGAGGAGCACCTGCGGGAGCTGGTCGACCGGGACCCGAGCGACCACTACGCGCACCACGTGCTGGGCCGTACGCTCGAGCGGCTGAACCGGTACCCGGACGCGCTGCGGCACCTGCGGATCGCCGCCGCCATGCACAGCGGCAACGACGACTACCGCACCGCGCTGCGTCGGGTCGAGACCCGGGTCAGCGGTCGCTGACGTCGGAGCAGACAGAACGGCGAAGGGCAGCCCGGGTGGCTGCCCTTCGCCGTTCCTGGACCCCGTCGCGGGCGGACCTAGGATGAACTGGTGAAGCTCAAGCTCGATCTCCACGACATCTACAACAAGGGCCACGACATCGACCGCGCGCTCCGAGGGATCATGGACGAGGCGGTCGCGAAGAAGGCCACCCTCGTGGAGATCATTCCGGGTAAGGGCTCCGGCCAGCTCAAGAAGAAGGTGCTGCGCTTCCTCGACCAGAAGGACGTCAAGCAGCTCTACCACCGGGTGGAGAAGGACTCCAAGAACTTCGGCCGGCTCTTCGTGCACTTCCGCTGGAAGTAGGCTTCTGCGTCGACCGCGCCGGCGTGGTCGGCCCTCTGGTCCTGAGCGAGGAGCGTGCCCCGGATGGTGGAGAGAAGTGACGTCGAGGCGGCCGCCGCCCGCATCGACGGGCGGGTGCGGCAGACGCCGGTGCTCACCCTCGCCGGCGGCGAGTTCGGCGTGCCGGGGCGGCTCAGCCTGAAGCTGGAGCTGCTCCAGCACGCGGGCTCGTTCAAGCCGCGCGGCGCGTTCAACCGGATGCTGCAGAGCCCGCTGCCGGAGGCGGGGGTGCTCGCGGCGTCCGGCGGCAACCACGGGCTCGCGGTCGCGTACGCGGCGCGGGCCCTCGGCGTACCGGCCGAGGTCTTCGTCCCCGTCACCGCCTCGCCGGTGAAGGTGGAGCGGCTCGCCTCACTCGGTGCCCAGGTGCGGCAGGTCGGCCGGCACTACGCCGAGGCGCTGGCGGCGAGCACCCGCCGGGCCGAGGAGACGGGCGCGCTGGTCGTGCACGCCTACGACCAGCCGGAGGTGGTGGCCGGCCAGGGCACGGTCGGCAGGGAACTCGAACAGCAGCTGGACGGGGTCGACACCGTGCTGGTCGCGGTCGGCGGTGGCGGCCTGGTGTCCGGGATCGCCGCCTGGTTCGACGGCGGGGTGCGGGTGGTGGCCGTCGAGCCGGAGCGGATCCCCACCCTGCACACCGCGCTCAAGGCCGGTCGGCCGGTGGACGTCGAGGTGGACGGCATCGCCACCGACTCGTTGGGTGCCCAGCGGATCGGCGAGATCGCCTTCGACACCGCCCGCCGCACCGGCGTGCTCCCCGTGCTGGTCCGCGACGACGACCTGGTCCGGGCGCGGCGGCTGCTCTGGTCGGAGCTGCGGGTCGCCGCGGAGCTGGGTGGGGCCGCCGCGCTGGCCGCGCTGGTCGGCGGGGCGTACGTGCCGCGCGAGGGCGAGCGGGTGGCGGTCGTCGTCTGCGGCGGCAACACCGACCCGAGCGATCTGGCTCCCGGCCCGCACTGAACCGGCCGACCCGGCGAGCCACCGGCGCCCGGCTCACCCGGGCCCGCTGGCACCCGCGGTCGCCGGTCCGGCCCGCACCGACCATGACGGCTGACCGTGGCCGAGCGGTCCGGCCGGAACCGGCGTGCCGTCAGACGGGGTAGGTGCGGGCCACGGCGAGCATCTCCGAGCTGTGCGAGCCGACGATCCCGACGTCCGGCGGGCGGGGCCGGAAGCCCGGCAGGGCATCCAGGCCGTCGCTGGCGTCCATCGCCCGCAGAGCCAGCCGCTCGGCCTTCGGCGCCACGGTGAGCGTCACCTCGAAGCCCTCCGCCGGTGGGGCGTGGAAGACCACCCCGAAGCCCCAGCGGCCGGACCGGGGTTCGACGGGCACCGGGCGGCCGGCGACCTCGGCGCGCAGCACGGTGGCCGTGGTCGTGTCGACGTGCAGGCTGGCCAGCCGGGCCGGACGCTGCGGGGTGAGCCGCAGTCGCACGGTGCGTTCGCCGCCGGTGGTGCTGTCCGCCAGCACCTCGATCTTCGGGGCGGGCAGGTTCGCCGGCTCCGCCGGGCCGCCGCGCAGGGTCTGGTCGCCGAGCGCCGGGAAATCGTCCAGGGACGCCGGACCCGTGACGTAGCGGCTGGTCCACGGCTGCGGGTCGGTCTCGTCGGTGAGCCACCGGGCCGAGCCGGTGCCCGCGTCCAGCGCGTACATCAGGTGGGTGGGTGCGGGGTGGGTGGCGTCGAAGCGGTCGACGCGGAGCCCGACCCCGGCGCAGACCACCGCCACCACCGCGGCGGCCAGCGCGGGCAATGCGCCGAGCCGCCGGGCCCGGAGCGCCACCAGGCCGCGCTGCCCGCCGGCCCGGGGGTGCAGCAGATCCACCACCGGCAGTACGGCCAGTCCGAGCAGCACCGTGACCAGGGCGGCCACCCCGCCCATCGCCATACCGAGCGCCGGGAAGAGGAGCACCACCGTGGGCAGCAGGATGACCACGCCCACCGCGCCGCCCACGGTGACCGCGACGACCGGCCACGGCCCGTCGATCCGGGTGCCGAGCGCGACGAGACCGGCGAGCGCGCCCGCCAGCGCCGGCAGGGAGGCCAGGTACGCCCCGCCCGGCACCAGCACCGCGAGCACCACCCCGAGCACCGCCAGCCAGCCCAGGCCACCGACGGCGAGCGCGGCCGGACCGATCCGGCGGCGGGTCAGCGCGTACCAGCCGAGGACGACCGTCGCGGCGAGCGCGAGCACGGCGAGCCTGTACCAGATCGGCCGGTACGGGTCGAGCAGTTCGGCGTAGCCCGGCCGGATCGTGGTGATCAGCGCCCAGAGCCCCTGGGCGGCGAGCGGGGCGGCCACGATCGGTGCCAGCGCCAGACCGAAGCCGGCCGCCATCCGGCCCCCGCTCGCCCGACCGCGCCGTCGGGCCAGCCAGCCCAGCGCGCCGACCGCGACGAGCGCGAGCAGCGCGAGCGGAAGGGTCAGCTGTCCGGGGTAACGGACGAGCCCGCCCGGCACCGGGAAGTAGGTGTCGTCGCCGCCGGCGGTCAGCTCGGTCAGGTCGATCCGACCGAACTCCCGGGCCATCCCGAGCGCGTTGTCACCGTGCTGCTGGAGGCTGGCCCGGTCCAGCGCGGCGGCGGTGTCCAGCGGGGTGTGGTAGATCGCCGCGCCGTCGATGTACGCCGAGTTGAGGCCGACGAAGTTCTCCGCCAGGAACGCGGTGAAGTCCGTGTCGTTGGGTAGCGCCCGGTAGATCTCCACGGCGAACGAGGTGCCGACCGGGTGCGGCGCGGACCGGCCGAAGACCTCCACCAACTTCGCGTTCCGCCGCGACGTCTCGAACATGATCACCGGGCCGGTCGAGCCGCGCGCCTCCAGGTTGAGCACGACCCCGCCGTCGGCGGCGAGCGGGTGACCGGACGCGAATCCGGACGCGCCGCAGAGGCACGCCTCCTCGGCGTCGGTGAGCACGAAGACGATGTCGTTGCGGGGCCGCGGGCCGGCGGCCAGCGCCCGGGCCACCTCCAGGATGGCGGAGGTGCCGGCGGCGTCGTCGTTGCCGCCCGGACCGGACTGCACCGAGTCGTAGTGGGCGACCAGGAAGACCCGGCCGGACGGATCGGTGCCGGGCAGCCGGGCCACCACGTTGCGGACCCGGGCCAGCGTGACGCCGCCGGCCGCGCCGCTCAGCTGACCCGCCTCGGGTGCCACGGCGTCCTGCACCTGGGTCTCCAGGCCCAGCTCCCGCAGGACCCGCTCGACGTGCCCGCGGACCTCGTCGTTCGCCGCGCTGCCGGCCGGGTGCGGCCGCGCCGCGATGACCTCGACGTCGCGGTACGCCCGGTCGGCGCTGAACTCGGTCGGCGGCGCGTCGGCCGGCCGGGGCGCCGGGGGTCGCAGGTCGAGGAGGCTGACGGCGCCGACGGCGACCAGCGCGACGGCGGCCGCCACGGCGGCGGCGAACCGGCGCCGGGGCCGGGCCAGCGCCCGGTCGGCGCGGGGCGGGCTCGGAGTCGGGT
>NZ_SMKG01000245.1 GCF_004348525.1 Micromonospora sp. 15K316
CCGGTCGGGGGCGGGTGGCAGACTGGTGGCGTGAGCGAACCCGAGCTGATCAGTTTGCGGCCCCGGCGCATCCGGGTGGTCTGCTGGGCTTCGGCGGCCGTCCTGGTGGTGGTCTTCGCCCTGGTGGCGACCTCGCTGCACGGCCCCACCGGGGACGGCTACGGCACCTTCCAGCGCGGCGACCAGCTCGCCATGGTCGGGCTGGGCATCTTCGGCGCGCTCGTCCTCCTGGTCTTCACCCGCCCGCGGGTGGAGGCCGACACGCGGGGCGTCCGGGTGCGGAACCTGGTCGGCTCGTACGAGCTGCCGTGGGAGGTCGTACGCGGTGTCCGCTTCGACCGGGGAGCGCCCTGGGCGAGCCTGGAGCTGCACGACGACGACTTGCTGCCGATGATCGCCCTCCAGGCGGCCGACAAGGAGCTGGCCGTCGAGGGGGTGCGCGCGCTGCGCCGCCTGCACCAGGCGCACCTGGCCCGGGTCACCGAGAGCGCCGGCCCCCAGCGCTGACCGGTCCGCGCCGCCCCGGAGACCGGACGCCGTGCCGATCATCGCGCTCCGGCCGGGAAACACCCGCCGCTGGGCCTGTCGGATGCCCCGGATTGGCTGGTGGCGGTGGTGAGGGTGTAGTGTTGTCGCGTCGACCAGGCTGCCTGCGTTTCCGCGGGCGCCATGAAAGTGGAGCGCCTGCTCCCACCCGAGTCGCCGCCACGGTGGCCGGGTCCGGTCACCGGTTCCGGGCACGTCCCGGCGCCGGATGCGCGACCATGTGATCGTGCTGACCGGTCGAGCGGGCCCTGGCATGCGCCGGGGCCTTCTGCTTTCCGGGTCGGCTCCCGCCCGGGAGCCGCAGGGTCGGCACGCAGCAGACACTCGACTCGAGGAGGCCCCATCAGCGTCGAACCACGCGTGAACGAGCAGATCCGGGCACGTGAGGTCCGACTGGTCGGTCCCGAGGGTGAGCAGGTGGGCATCGTCCCACTGGAGCGCGCCCTTCAGCTGGCCGCGGACGTCGATCTGGACCTGGTCGAGGTTGCGCCGATGGCGCGCCCGCCGGTGTGCAAGCTCATGGACTTCGGCAAGTTCAAGTACGAGAGCGCACTGAAGGCGCGCGAAGCGCGGCGTAACCAGCAGCAGACCGTCATCAAGGAGATGAAGCTCCGACCGAAGATCGATCCGCACGACTACGAGACCAAGAAGGGTCACGTGGTGCGGTTCCTCAAGGCCGGCGACAAGGTCAAGGTGACGATCATGTTCCGCGGTCGCGAGCAGAGCCGACCGGAGCTGGGCTACCGGCTCCTGCGCCGGCTCGAGTCGGAGATCTCGGAGCTGGGGTACGTCGAGGCCGCTCCGAAGCAGGACGGTCGAAACATGATCATGGTGCTCGCGCCGCACCGCGCCACCAAGGCCGCCGCGGTCGCCGCGACGGCCACCCGGGGCGGAGCGCCTCGGGACCGGGCCGCGGAAGGCTCCGCCCCGGAGGCCGGCGAGACCGCAGCAGCCGGGGAGACCGGCACGACCGCTGACACCAGCGGCCAGTAACAGGGGAGAAGACGTTCCACATGCCGAAGATGAAGAGCCACACGGGGATGGGCAAGCGGGTCAAGGTGACCGGCAAGGGCAAGATCGTTGCCCAGCAGGCCGGCCTCCGGCACAACCTGGAGAAGAAGCCCTCCACCCAGACCCGGCGGCTGACCGGCACGGTCGTGCTGGCCAAGGCCGACGTGAAGCGCATCAAGAAGCTGCTCGGCCGCTGACGCGCGCCACCCGACGTAAGAAGGAGTTGAGATGGCACGCGTCAAGCGGGCTGTGAACGCCCAGAAGAAGCGCCGTACCCTGCTGGAGACCGCGAGCGGCTACCGCGGTCAGCGCTCCCGCCTCTACCGCAAGGCCAAGGAGCAGGTGCTGCACTCGATGCAGTACTCCTACCGGGACCGTCGCGACCGTAAGGGCGACTTCCGGCAGCTCTGGATCCAGCGGATCAACGCGGGCGCCCGCGCCAACGGGATGACCTACAACCGCCTGATCCAGGGCCTCAAGCTGGCCGGCATCGAGGTCGACCGGAAGATCCTGGCCGACCTGGCCGTCAACGACGCCACCGCGTTCGCGGCGATCGTCGAGGTGGCTCGGGCCGCGGTCGCGGCCGAGGGCACCGGCGGTGCGGCGGCCCAGGCCGCCTGATCCCCTGCGTCTGGAGTGAGGCGCCCCTCGTCGACCCTGACGGGAGGCGCCTCGCCGCGTGTCTGAGGTGACGATGCTCTTCACCCCGCGTACGCCCCGGGTGGTCGCCGCCCGCAGGCTGCACCGGCGCCGGGACCGCGAGGCCACCGGCCGCTTCCTCGCCGAGGGCCCGCAGGCCGTGCGCGAGGCGCTGGCCGTGCCCGGCGTCGTCACCGAGCTCTTCGGCACGCCGGCCGCCCTCGACCGGTACGCCGACCTGGCCGCCCGGGCCGACGGAGGTGGCGTGCCGGTCTCCGCGGTGACCGACGACGCGCTGGTCGCCCTGGCCGAGACCATGGCCCCGCAGGGGCTGGTGGCCGTCTGCCGGCACCTCGACGTGCCGCTGGCGCAGGCCCTCGACGGCGGGCCCCGGCTGGTCGCGGTGCTCGCCGAGATCCGCGATCCGGGCAACGCCGGCACCGTGCTGCGCACCGCCGACGCCGCGGGAGCGGGCGCGGTGGTCTTCGCCGGCGACGCCGTCGACCCGTACAACGGCAAGTGCGTGCGGGCCTCCGCCGGCAGTCTCTTCCACGTCGACGTGGTCCGCGCCGGCGACCCGATCGAGGTGGTCGCCGCGCTGCGCGCCGCCGGGTTCGCGGTGCTCGCGACGACCGGCTACGGCGACGAGGACCTCGACGACCTGGCCGACGCCGGCCGGCTCGCCGCGCCGACCGCCTGGCTCTTCGGCTCCGAGGCGCACGGCCTGCCGCAGTCGCTCACCGAGGCCGCCGACGCCCGCGTCCGGGTGCCCCTGCACGGGCGCGCCGAGAGCCTGAACCTCGCTGCGGCCGCCGCCGTCTGCCTGTACTCTTCAGCGAAAGCACAGCGCCGGCCGGGATCCGGTCGCGCGAACGTCACGACCGGGGAGACCAGCCGTCCATGAACGCGCCACGGCGTTCGTTTAGCCAGCCCGCCGGTGCCGGCGGGCGGCGGGCCTGACACCTGCTCCCTGCGCAACTCCCACCGGCGGGCTGCGGCGAAGCCGCGCGTCCGTAGACTCGCTTCGCCACCCGCGAGGGTCGGCGCCGCCGTGAGGGAGTACCCGTACGCCATGACCTACCGCAACGATCCGTACGACCCGAAGCAGGTCGCCCTGCTCGACCCGGCCGCCCTGGCCGCGGCCGTGGCCGACGCCGAGCAGGCGTTCGCCGCCGCCACCGATCCGGACGCGCTGACCGCGCTGCGCCCGGCCCACCTCGGTGACCGGGCGCCGGTCTCCCTGGCCCGCCGGGAGATCGGCGCGCTGCCGCCGGCCGCCAAGTCCGACGCCGGCAAGCGGGTCAACGAGGCCCGCCGGGCCATCGAGACCACGTACGCCGCCCGCGCCGAGACGCTGGAGCGCGAGCACGCCGAGCGGGTGCTGGTCGCCGAGCGCGTCGACGTGACGCTGCCGTACGACCGGCAGCCCCGAGGCGCGCGGCACCCGCTCAGCACACTCATCGAGCAGGTCAGCGATCTGTTCGTCGGGATGGGCTACGAGGTGGCCGAGGGCCCCGAGGTCGAGTTGGAGTGGGTCAACTTCGACGCGCTGAACATCCCCGCCGACCACCCGGCCCGCGGGCTGATGGACACCTTCTACATCGACCCCGCGGACCGGTCGGGCCTGGTGCTGCGTACCCACACGTCGAACGTGCAGACCCGGACGATGCTCAGCCGCAAGCCGCCGATCTACGTGATCTGCCCGGGCCGCGTCTACCGCACCGACGAGGTGGACGCCACCCACAGCCCGGTCTTCCACCAGGCGGAGGGCCTGGTGGTGGACAAGGGCATCACCATGGCGCACCTGCGCGGCACGCTGGACCACTTCGCCAAGGCGATCTTCGGCCCGGACGCGAAGACCCGGTGGCGGCCGCACTACTTCCCGTTCACCGAACCGTCGGCCGAGTTCGACGTCTGGTTCCCGGAGCACCGCGACGGCCCGCAGTGGGTCGAGTGGGGCGGCTGCGGGATGGTCAACCCCCGGGTGTTGCGCGCCTGCGGGATCGACCCGGAGGTGTACTCGGGCTTCGCGTTCGGCATGGGCATCGACCGGACCCTGATGGTCCGGCACGGGGTCAGCGACATCCGCCACCTCTTCGAGGGCGACGTCCGGTTCAGCCGGGCGCTCGGGACCGGGGCGTAGGCGATGCGGGCACGAGTTACGGAGACGGTGGTCTGAGTCATGCGAGTTTCTGTCAGTTGGCTGCGGGAGTACGTCGACCTCCCCGCCGACCTGTCCACCGACGACCTGGCGCAGGCCCTGGTCGGTCTCGGCATCGAGGTCGACTCGGTGACCGACCTGCGGGAGAACGTCACCGGATCGTTGGTGGTCGGTGAGGTGCTGGAGATCGAGGAGCTGACCGGCTTCAAGAAGCCGATCCGGTTCGTCCGGGTCGACGTGGGGGCCGCCAACGGCACCGGCGAGCCGCAGGAGATCGTCTGCGGGGCGCGCAACTTCGCCCCCGGTGACCGGGTCGTGGTGATCCTCCCCGGCGGGGTGCTGCCCGGCGGGTTCGCCATCGGCGCGCGCAAGACGTACGGCCGCAACTCCAACGGCATGATCTGCTCGGTCCGGGAGCTGGGCCTCGGCGACGACCACGAGGGCATCCTGGTGCTGCCCGAGGAGAGCCCGGCCAAGCCCGGCGACGACGCCCGGCCGGTGGTCGGCCTCGACGAGGTCGTGCTCGAACTGGAGATCACCCCGGACCGGGGCTACGGGCTGAGCCTGCGCGGTCTGGCCCGGGAGCTGTCGCACGCGTTCGGGGTGCCGTTCCGCGACCCGGGCCTCGCGCCCGCGCCGGGCGGCACGCCGGAACCGGCGTACCCGGTCGAGGTGCGGGACACGGTGGGCTGCGACCGGTTCGCCGCCCGGATGGTCCGCGGCGTCGACCCGACCGCGCCCACGCCCGGGTGGATGCAGCGGCGGCTCACCACCGCGGGTATCCGCAGCATCTCGCTGCCGGTCGACATCACCAACTACGTGATGCTCGAACTGGGCCAGCCGATGCACGCCTTCGACGCCGGCCGGATCGCCGGCCCGCTGGTGGTCCGCCGGGCCGCGGCGGGGGAGAAGCTGACCACCCTGGACGGTGTGGAGCGCGTCCTCGCCGCCGAGGACATGGTGATCTGCGACGCCGGGCTGCCGAATCCCGTCGCCGGCGAGGGCGCGGGCGTGCCGATCTCGCTCGCCGCGGTGATGGGCGGCGAGACCAGCGAGGTCGTCGCCGGCACGACCGACGTGCTCTTCGAGGCCGCCCACTGGGACCCGGTGATGGTCGGGCGCACCGCGCGCCGGCACAAGCTGTTCAGCGAGGCCGCGAAGCGCTGGGAGCGGGGCGTTGATCCGGCGCTGCCGCTGGTCGCCCTGGAGCGGGCGGTACGGCTGCTCACCGAGTACGGCGGCGGGACCGCCGGGGACGAGATCCTGGACCTCGACCACGTGTCGCCGCGTACCCCGATCA
The DNA here is from genome assembly GCF_004348525.1 of Micromonospora sp. 15K316. Lineage (GTDB taxonomy): Bacteria > Actinomycetota > Actinomycetes > Mycobacteriales > Micromonosporaceae > Micromonospora. The sequence continues at coordinate 5,658 of NZ_SMKG01000245.1, forward strand.
CGCTGCCGGCGGACCTGCCGACCCGGCGGATCGGCGTCGACTACCCGCCGGCGCGGGTGGTGGCCCTGCTGGAGCAGATGGGCTGCGCGGTGGCGCAGGGGGCGGATCGGCTCGCCGAGGACCCGGGCGCGGTCGGAGTGGCCGCCAGCGCCGGGGTGTCGCTCAGCGTCACCCCGCCGAGCTGGCGTCCGGACCTCGTCGACCCCGCCGACCTGGTCGAGGAGGTGGTCCGTCTCGACGGGTACGACAAGGTGCCGTCGGTGCTGCCGGTGGCGCCGGCCGGTCGCGGCCTGACCTGGCAGCAGCGCCGGCGCCGCACGATCGCCCAGGCGCTGGCCGACCGGGGGTACGTCGAGGTGCTCGCCCACCCGTTCGTCTCGCCGGAGCTGCCGGACCTGCTCGGCCTGCCGGCCGACGACCCGCGCCGCCCCGCGGTGCGGCTGGCCAACCCGCTCTCCGACGAGGAGCCGATGCTGCGCACGACGCTGCTCGGCCCGCTGCTCGGGGTGCTCAAGCGCAACCTGGGCCGGGGTCACCGCGACCTCGCGCTCTACGAGATCGGGTCGGTCTTCCACCCCCGTCCCGGCGCGGGCAGCCCGCCGGCGATGGGAGTGGATCGGCGGCCGACCGACGCCGAGTTCGCCGCCGCGGACGCGGTCGTGCCCGAGCAGCCCCGGCACGTCGCCGCCGTGCTGGTCGGCGAGATCGAGCTCGCCGGCTGGTGGGGCGCGGGCCGGGCGGCCGGGTGGGCGGACGCGATCGAGGCCGGCCGCACGGTGCTGGCCGCCGCCGGCATCCCGGTCGACCGGGTCGAGGTCCGGGCCGCCGAGTACGCGCCGTGGCACCCGGGCCGCTGCGCCGAGCTGCTGGTGGACGGCGTCGTCGTGGGGCACGCCGGTGAGCTGCACCCGACGGTGGTCGCGGCGCTGGAGCTGCCCCGTCGCGCCAGCGCCATGGAGCTCAACCTGGACCTGCTGCCCGCCGCGCCGATGCTGGCGGCCCCGGCGGTCTCCGGTTTCCCGCCGGCGCTGATCGACGTGGCGCTGGTGGTGGACGACTCGGTGCCGGCCGCGCTGGTGCAGCGGGCTCTCGTCGAGGGCGCCGGTGAGCTCCTGGAGGACGTCCGCCTCTTCGACGTCTACACCTCCGAGCAGCTCGGGGCCGGGCGCACGTCGCTGGCGTACAAGCTCACCTTCCGGGCGTCGGACCGGACGCTCACCGTGGAGGAGGCGGTGGCCGCCCGCGACGCGGCGGTCGCCGTGGCGGCCGAGCGCTTCGGCGCCACCCTGCGCGGCGCGTGACCGGTGCCGGTGATCGGGTGGTCGGTGGTGGCCGCCGCGCTCGCGGTGGCCACCATCGGCCTGCTCTGGGCCCGCCGGCACCTGATGCTGGTCTCGGTGGTGGGTCGCAGCATGGAACCCACGCTGCGCCCCGGCGACCGGGTGCTGGCCCGGCGGGTGCCGCTCGCCCGGGTCCGCTCGGGTGACGTGGTCGTGGTGGTGGCGCCGGCGGCGATGACCGCCCGCCATCCCACACGGCCCGGCGACGGCGGTCCGGGCCTGCTCATCAAGCGGGCGTACGCGGTGCCCGGCGACCCGGTGCCGGTGGACCGGGTGCCGCTGCTGCGGGAGCGGCCGGAGCGGGAGGTCCCCCCGGGCCACCTGGTGGTCCTCGGCGACAACCCGCCGTTCAGCTACGACTCACGGGAGTGCGGCTACATCCCCGAGCCGGACCTGCGCGGCGTGGTGATCCGGCCGCGGCTGCGGCCGGAGACGGACGTGCCGCGCGGTCGGTGACGGCCGCGCGGCACACCCGAGTGCGGGATCAGCACAGTGACGTCATGGTGCTGGCGCCGGCCGTGCAGTAGTAGCCGCATCCTCCGCAGTTCACCGCGCACGAGCCGCTGTAGCTGCACCGCTTGAAGTAACACGTGCCGCACACCGCGCACCACGGGTCCGGTGGGCAGCCGGCGGCGGCGGTCACCTTCGGCACGAACACGCCGAGCAGCCGCTCGCCGAGGCCCTCCAGTCGACGGAACATCCGTTCACCTCCTTCCGACGGGTGGTCGATTGCCGGCACGCTACGGCCGCCCCGTACACCGCACCTACAGCCGACACCGGCGCCGGCGTACACCGATGTATCCGTGCTGTATCCGCCGCTCCTAGCGTGGGCCTCCCCACGCGAAGGAGGTGCGGACGGATGCGAGCGGTGGAGCTGGCCGCGCGGTTGCTGCTGGCCCTGGTGTTCCTCGCCGCGGTGGTCGGCAAGCTGCGTACCCGCGCCGGCTTCGCCGGGTTCGTCGGGTCGGTGAACCAGTTCGGGGTGCCGAAGCGCTGGGCGTACCCGGTCGCCCGGCTGGCGGTCGCCACCGAGGCGGCGGTCGTGGTGCTGCTCGCCGTTCGGGTCACCGCGCCCGCCGGACTGCTGCTGGCGGCCGGGCTGCTCGGCGTGCTCACCGGGGCGATCGTCGGTGCGCTGCGTCGCGGCGCCCGCCCGGCCTGTCGCTGTTTCGGCGCCGCCGACGCGCCGATCGGTCGGCGGCACGTGGTGCGGAACCTGGCACTCACCGTCGCGGCGCTGCTCGGCCTGCTCGGCTGGGCCACCGCCGGGCCGGTCCTGCCGCCGTCGGCGGCGCTGCTCGCCGCCGGGGTGGCCGTTCCGCTCGCCGCCGTGGTGGTACGCCTCGACGACCTCGTGGCCCTGTTCGCCCCCACCC